>JAILRC010000080.1 GCA_024698485.1 Lachnospiraceae bacterium
ATCCGTAAGACCGATGAACCCGAGTTGGAACTCACGGTTCAGGTGTTAAACGTAAACTACGGTCACAACAAAGAACTGATGGAAAAATGCATTCCTTTAAGAGATTATGCGATCCTTAACGAGAGGGTAAGAAACAATCTAAGTAAGGGAATGTCCATAGAAGACGCGGCCACCGAAGCCGTAGACAGTTGCATAGCCGATCATGTCATGGAGGATTTTCTCCTCAGAGAAAGGGCAAGTGTAATAATGTTGCATGTACTGGATTTCAACGAAAAACTGCACAACCAGAGTCTAAAAGAAGAAGGATATGAAGATGGACTCGAGAAAGGACTTGAACAAGGATTAGCAAGCGGATATGAAAAAGGCCAGTCTGCTATTATCCTGTCCATGCTCAACATCGGAAGAACCCCTGAAGAGATCTCCGACTTTTGCAACATTCCCATTGAACAGATAACGAAGGTACAGGCTTCACATAACAAGTGATTTTCAAATGATTGTAAAAAATGGCAGGCATCGTCCTGCCATTTTATATTGAAATTTATGTCTGCCACCCTTCTCCTTCTGCCCTCTTCAGCCTTCTCACCTTATTAATGTGTCTTTCAAAGTCCCCGTTCTGTATGAGTTCGGCGAGGATGTACTGATCCAGGGTGGGGACGGTGCAGGAGTAGAATCCGATCTTTTCTTCAAAAAGATGGGTGAGCCATTCCGGAAGGACCATGTAGGCCACACGAAGTGATGAAGAAACGGTTTTGGAAAAAGTGTTGACATAGATCACGTTTTTCCCTTTATCAATGGTGAAGAGGGTTTCTTCCATCTTTCTGGAGGGCGAGAACTCCGACTCGAAATCGTCCTCGATGATGATCCCGCCTTTCCTTTCTGCCCAGCGGATGTATTCTCTTTTTTTGGCGGCTGTGGCGCTGATACCGCTGGGGTAGCTTCTGTAAGGGGTAATGTGCAGGACTTTTGCTTCGGTCTTTTCAAGGTCGCTGCTCCTGATACCGTCGCTCAGGAGGGTCAGAAAGTCACATTCCACCCCGGCCGCTCTGTAGATCATGGCTATCTTTTCATAGGAAGGATTCTCTATGCCATAGATCACGGCTCGTCCGAAGGTCTGAACTATGAGACCGTAGAGGTACTCGGAGCCGGAACCTATTATTATCTGATCTGTCTTAACATCGATGTGCCTGTTTCTTAAAAGATAGTCCCTGATGGCTTCTCTAAGGACAAGGCAGCCCTGGGAAGGGGATTTCACAAGGACCTCTTCCGCATATTCCGACAGTATCCTTCTCACAGTGCCTGCAAAAACCGAGATGGGGAAGCGGTAGGAATCTCCCTCCTCCGCTCTCTCCCGTTTTACAAACCGTTCTTTAGCTGCCGGCGAAGCATGGAGGATCTTCCCTTCTTCGTAGGAGACAAAGTAGCCGCTTCTCTCTTTGGGGCGGATGTAATCCTCCTCCATCAGCAGTTCATATGCATGTTCCACGGTAATGAGACTGGCACCGAAGGTGTCAGCTGTAACCCTTTTGGAAGGAAGTTTCGACATGTAAGGGTAGATCCCTTTAAGGATATCATCTCTAAGGCTTTCATATATTTTGATGTATTTTTTCTCGTCTCTCATCTGGTCTTATATTTTTCTCCATTTTTGGTTATTTTAATAGAACCAGTTAAATGATACACTGCCGAAAACAAAAAAACAAGGAGAAAATATTATGCAGAACGAAGAAGTTTCAACCAAGACAAAAAGAACAAGCGCAAAAGCACTTCACGAACAGATACTGAAGCTGACAATAGCCGCACTTATGGCCGCTCTTTGCTACTTGGGATACACTTACATTCCCACCCCTGCCCTTAACGATGCCGGAACAAAGATCCACATCGGAAATGTGTTCGTGGTACTCGGTGCCCTTCTTTTGGGACCTTACTACGGAGGTCTCGCGGGAGCTGTAGGTCTTTCCATCGCAGACATTACAAGTTCTTATGCTGCCAGCGCTCCCAGAACCTTCATTACAAAGCTCGTTATCGGACTCATTGTTGGCTTCATTGCCGTAAAACTCAAGAAGATCAACGAAGACGGTCATAATACAAAATACATACTGATCTGGTCTGCTGTCGCTACCATAGCAGCCCTTGGTTTCAACTGTGTATTTGAGCCTTCACTCAAATGGCTCTGGTACACACTGCTCTTCCCGGATCCTTCCAAATCCCAGTCCGCCATCAAAACCCTTGTGGCACTGACTGCGGGAACGTCCTTCATCAATGCCATACTGAATTCCGCCATTTCTATCTTCCTGTACAATGCATTAAGACCTGCGCTTAAGAAAGCATCGGTGATATAAGCAGTAATCGAGTAGGAGGCGGTGACTGACCGCCGTCCTCTCACAGCACCGTACGTACCGTTCGGTATACGGCGCTTTCAATAGTTGATGTGCACAGACTGATAGGCTGTGGCTAAGTCATAAAAGCCACTGTTTATCAGTCTTTC
>JAILRC010000002.1 GCA_024698485.1 Lachnospiraceae bacterium
AAACAGGAGAATAGCCTATATGCTTGGAATATCGGAACAGACAGTGAAAAATCATTTCTCGCATATTTATGAAAAGGCGTTTGTTCCGGGAAAGAAGGAATTCAAAGAGCTGTTTCTGAACTCCCCACCTTCCCCTTGACAATCGCTCTAAAACTCTATATAATGCCAAATCGAAGCCTCGGACTTACGAAGCGGGTGCTCCTGAACCGTGTCAGGTCAGGAATGAAGCAGCACTAAGGGATGCCACCCGTTTGTCGTAGGGAACCCGGGGCTTCTTTTTCTATCTTTTGATCTTGGTAAGTCTTCCTACCATATCTTCAAAGGACTCCACCGCATCTTTGTTGTACTCTTCGTAATCCACGGTGAGAGTCTTCTTTACTTCGCCTCTCAGGCACGCTCTTATGCCTTTCGCAATGCCTTCGGTGGAATCTTCCACCAGCATGCCGTTGTATTTTTCCATGAAGTCCGTGGGGCCGGTGATACGTGTGGAGAAGCAGGGAACTCCAAGGATGTCCGCTTCACAGAGCACAAGTCCGAAGCCCTCGTAGTAGGATGAGAGCACCAGAAAGTCACAGCGCTTTATAAGCGGGAAGGGATTTGCCAGGAATTTGATGACGGTGATCCTGTCCTTGAGAGGGGATGAGGCTGCTCTGTCTGCTACTTTTTGGTAATCAGGTCCGTAGGAACCCAGGATGATGAGCCTTGCATCGGAAAAATCGGATGCTGCCTTTTCAAAGGCATCTATGAGTCTCAGCTGGCCCTTTTCATAGGAAAAACGCCCTACGTTGATGATGACCTTTTCAGGCCCGTCAAGGATCTCCTTAAGTTTCTTTTCGGTGATGTCGGTCTCGGTGTTTTCATCAAACACCAGAGGTTCTTCCGCTCTTTTTAATATGGTCTTATAGTCGATGATATTGGGGATGACGGTGTAATCCCTTTTTTTGTATCCGGATCCTTCAATGAAGACATCCATTCTGGGAGCCAGTTCTCCCGCCACTATGGCAACTTCGTCATAGGATGTGTAGGCATCGGAAAGGAGCTTTCTGGGAACCGCAAAGGATTTCCTGTTCTCGCCGTTCATATCGTTGTGGACGAAGATGGCGCGTCCGCAGTCCATCACCTTGAACATGGAGATGATGTCGGGAAAATAGCCGTTAAATTGTATTGCGGCATCGATCCGCGCATTTCCGAAGGTTTTTGCTGCCTCCCGGCGGGCTATGCGTTCATATGCATTTTTTGACAAATTGAAAGGAAGGAAAGGAAGGAGCCTCTGGGCTCTTTTCCATAATTTGGACATGATGAGTTCATACCAGGTGCCGCATCTGGGATTTGTGATGCCCAGCGTGGACATGTCCATGGGGATCTCGTCAAGAGCGGGCTCGTGATAGCCGGGCTGGTTGTTGGTCTTGGGGCTGTATTTGTAAAGAATGAGATAGTTGAACTTCTCACGGTCTATGTTTCTTACCAGATTGATGAGAGCCGTTGCTATTCCGTTCCGGATGAAGTCGCCTCCGTAGATTGCCACATTTTTTCTGCCGTTGGACGGGATCTGAGGATAGGAGGAAAGATCGCCGGATATAAAATTGCGCATGAGCTCCTTTGTGACACCTTCACGATCCCACGGACAGAAACGCTCGATAAAACTTTCGTCGTCATATGCCGTAGGGGCTGCCAGTTCGTCTGAAAGGGCCTTGACGGTTTTTACCCTGGGAAAAGGAAGTTCGCTCAGAGGGAAGAGCAACCCTCTCTCGCGGGAATAGGTTTCTTCGTCATATGTATAGAGGATGATGGGACGGTGGGTCACGGCATAGTCGAACATGATGCTGGAATAGTCGGTGATGAGGCCGTCCGTTGCCTGCAAAAAGTCGTAGGAAGGCACATCATCGGGGAAGGTGAGGATGTGCTTGTAGTTTTCCGTGTTCATGCTGCCTCTGAGCATGGGATGGAGTTTCACATAGACTGCCATGTCTTCCGGAAGCATGCTGTCAAGCTCCGTGAAGACCGCATCCAGATCGTTTTCCTGACCGCGACGGTCAACGTTACCAACAATGCCTCTCCAGGTGGGAAGGTAGGCATATACCCGCTTTCCGTTCAGATTGAAACGCTCACGCATCTCTTCGCGGGTGTCTTGGGAAAAGAACACTTCGTTTCTGGGATAGCCTGTGAGAGCAAGTCTTCCCGTTCCGAAGTTCTCTACCATGTAGTCCTTCAGCATTACGTTTTTGGTGTGCTCGTTGGGGTAGAGAAGGAGATCTGCGGAAAGGAAATTTCTCTGAGCATTTCCGATGGCAAATCTTTCGCCCTTTATGGATCTTCCCAGAGTTTTAAGGGGAGTTCCGTGCCAGGTGTTTAGATAGAGCTGCCCGGGCTTCTTCATAAAAAGTGGCATAAAAGTGTTGTCGTTTATCAATCGTCCCGCAGTGGCAAGGATCCGGAAATACTCGTGAGAATCGAATCTTACTGCCTTTACCCTGTCTCCGTTCTTAAAGTCCGACCATTGGGCGCGAAGAGCCTTCTCGGTGTTTTTTCTCACCGTTACATAAAGTTTAAGATGGGAGAATTCCTCTTCTTCACAAAGGGTTTTAAGGATCTTTGCTATGTTTCCGCCCAGGACAGTTCCGTGCTGTGATTCCAGAAGAACCGTGTTTTTGTCCACAGGAAGTCTGTCATACATCTTTATATAAGCTCTGTGGGAGTAAAAATCCTCCTTGAAAAGCCTTTGTACAAATACTTTTTTTCTGTCAAGTTTTCGACCCATTAAGATTTTTCTCCGATCATAATCTAAGTTTGCTCTCTATCCCCTCAAAGGAGATCCGGACTTTTCTTCCGTCTCTGAAAATAAGAGTGGGGATCTCCAGAGCCTCATCTTCTGCGCTTTCGTATGTCATTTCTTTAAGAGGAAAAATGTCCTCTTCGGTAAATTCACCGCCGTCTGCACGGGTGATGACCTGAGACACCATCATATGCCCCTCTTTTGCACTGTATAGTTTGTTTCTGTGACCTGCACCGTAGACGATGACGGAATCACCTCTGTCGGGATTGGTCCCCCCGGATGTCACACTGCCCATTTCGTCAAAACCGTAGAAACAGGTCATGGCCATGGATATGCTCCTTCCGTGACCGTCTTTTCCTTTAAGGACGAAGGCTTTGGCGCCGTCTTTTTCCAGCTTTTTGATGTCTGCACTTACGTCGGGGAAACCGTAGGAAGCTAAAGTCACTGTCACAGGCTTTCTTACGATCCTCATGCGATCGACGCGAAACACACCGTAAGGGACGGTGAAGTCTGCCAGATCCATGGCATCGATCCAGTGCATCTCGGTTTCGAGTTCGTAGTTAAAGAATTGCCTTCTGTAGAGAACATCATTTTCAACACCTGCATAGAATACCGCGTTTCCCACGGAAACTTCCGACATGGTGGCATCCTTTACGGTATATTGCATGGGAATGATACCTTTTTCTTTTATAAATGCACTGTCCCAGGGGAAGTCAGTGTTGTAGCACAACTTGGCATAGTTGAATATGCCATGGATGTCCTTTTTGCTCTTAAGGACTTTTCCCGTGCGTAGTATGGTCTCGCCGTTGGAGGCATGATTGGAGAACACCAGAGCAGGGCCGTCTAAAACCGTGGTGCGGACATCCTTCCCGGAAAGACCTTCAAAGTTGTCCTTTTCCGTTGCTGTCCAGAAGGGATGATCCTCGGGAAGTTCAAGACAGAGGAAGGCTTTACCCAGCCATAAGGGTGATTCCGCGCAGGAGTAACCCTGCACCAGAGGGGGGAACTGTCCGTAAAAGCCGAGAGAGGGAATGCCTCCCGCCAGAAAGTCTTCTCTTTCAAGGAACTGCAGAAGGGCTCCTGCGGTAACACGTCTGCAAAGGCCGGGATCGGCAGCGGGGTTTTTAAAAAAGAAATTTGCGGCCAGCGGGCTCACAGCAGCATTTCTGTAGATGCCACTCCTTCCCCACATGTTCACAAAGCCGTTCCTGCCGAAATAGAAAGGAAAAGTCTTTACCAGGTCGTTGGAAGCCTTCTCGAAAAATTCGGCTATATGAGGCATATGTTCGTAGCCGTATTCTCTGCACCAGATGGGTGTGTAAACATTGAAAGCCCAACAGGAGTAGTAGTCAAAACTCTGACCGTCCCTGTACCAGCCGTCTCCGACATAATAGTTCTTAATGGCAAGAGCGTGTTCGCGCATTATGTCCTCGTCTATTTCATAGCCGTGTTTTGCAAGAAAAGCCAGATCCAGCATGTTGAACAGCCGCCAGTTCTGGGGGACCGTCATGTTGTGACCGTATCCCGAAAGGAATCCGGCGATCACATCCTGCTGTTCTTTTGTATATTCATCCCAGATCTCTTTTTCGCAAATGTTCAGGCAGATCACCAGAGCGCAGGTCTCCACTGTCTGCTGGAAGCAGGCATAGGGGTTGTTGCCTGCACTTTTTTTCATCTCTTCGTAGCTTCCCGCACTTTCGGGATTGCCTGAGGACGCGACGCGGAGCACACGCTCCTTGTAATAGTCCCTGAGGGAAAAGCCGTTTACGGTGAGATCGGGTTCTTCGTGGATCACCGGAGCCGCAATAAAAAAGGATCTTGCAAGCCCTTCAAAGATCTCTGCCCGTCTCTCACGGTCCAGCTGTTCCGGACCTGCATTTTTGTGGGGGTAGGTGATGTCAAATTCCGTACGTTTTACCACGGGAGCGGCATCTATGTCTTTGATCTCCGAAAAAAAGCCCTTAAGGAGATATTTTGCTGCTTCAAGAAAACTGTCTCTTGTGAGCCCTGTGAAAGGACTCAGTGTATAGTCTGTGTGTGTAGGCTTGAATATGCTCATCTGTTTTCCCTCTTTTCTTAATGTAATGAGTTTAAGACTTGTTGGGGCATATTTCAAGTTTTTTTGAGAGGAAAGGGAGGGGAAGAAATAAAATTTGAAAATTCTACATATCTACGATTGATATTTAAATCACAAAATGATAGGATAGGCAGAAAATAATGAAGTAGGGGCCGAGTTATGAGACAAAAACTGGTAATTACCGATCTGAACAAGAGCTACGGAAAAAAAGAAGTGCTCAAGGATGTGAACATTTCATTTGACGAAGGAAAGATATACAGCCTTATAGGTGTTAACGGTTCAGGAAAAACAACATTCTTCAACTGCGTTGACGGAGACCTTGTTTACAACGGTGGGAAAGTCGAACTGGAAGATGAGAACGGGGAGAGGAGAAAACTCAAGTTTGACGATGTGGGGCTTGTGTTGGATTCTCCCATGCTGCCGGATTATCTTACAGGTTATGAATTCCTTTATTTCTTTGCAAGTCTTCATGGGGAAAAGGATGAGAAAGTGATCGACTCTTACTTTGACATGGTTCAGATCAAAGAGGAGGACAGACACAGGATCCTGAGGGACTATTCCTTCGGAATGAAAAACAAGATCCAGCTTCTTTGCTGTCTGATCAGAAAACCCAAGGTGATCCTTTTGGATGAACCCCTCTCTTCCTTTGACATCATTGTTTCTCATCAGATAAAAGAGGCTCTTGTGAAGATGAAATCGGAGCACATTATCGTCATGTCCACTCACATAATGCAGCTGGCTCAGGATATCAGCGATGAGATCGTACTTTTACGCGACAAAAAGATGCAGCTGATGAATTCCATAGACATTCATTCTCCTGAGTTTGAAAAATACATCATTGAAGAATTATCGGAGTGAGCGGCCATGGATTATACAACGTTTATCAAGATCCAGATATGTAATGACACCAATGCGTTTCTCGGGATCCTTCGAAACATCCCCGTACTGGGCCGTTTTATCCCCGACAGGATCTTTGGCTTGTACAAGGTAAAAAAATGGCTTTCCTGGGGAGGTATCCTTTGGGATGTGCTGGGTAGCATATTAAAGGCGAATCTGGCGTTGGTCATATTTGTTTATTACATTCCAAGAATGATCATGAAAGAGGGAGAACTTGGAAACGGTACATACATGGGTTTGTTCATCCTCCTGTTTGTTCTTGGCACAGTGCTGGGTGGAAGTACACTTTTTAAGTGTACAAAGGAAGATTTCATGTTCATCCATCATTTCATGGTGGATCCTTCAAAGTACTACAAATACAAAGCTGTCAGAAAGATCGTCTTTCAGGGCATATTCATAGCAGCCGGATTGGCGTTTGTTTTCAGAGATGTGCTTACGGTGGTATCGGTAACGGCTCTCCGAATGGCGGCGCAACTCCTCACAAATGTGATCTACCTTGAGATGTTTAAACGAAAGAACAGGATCATACATGTAAGGGTCCGTGAGTTTGCTTCTTTTGCAAGTTTGTTTACGGCATATGCCCTGTGTTTCACGAAGATATTGAACAGGATAACATACAACGACCTGTTCCTGATCGTTGTTTTTGTTGTAAGTACCCTGACCATCGTTCTGAGCTTTGTTTACCACAGCAGATATGAACTTTACGAAAAGATGGCCATAAAATACACGGACAAAGGATTTGTGCACATTTCCGTGGGCTCTTCGGAAGAATTCAATGAAGGGGATAACGGATTAAAGAGTTTAAAACCTGAGGAAGGAAAAGCATATTTTGAAAGTAACAAGCACAAGTCTCCTTTGGTCTATATGGATGAAACATTCCGAAAACGTTACGGAAAGGCCATCAGAGAACCCATCATAAGTCATTTTGTTTTCCAAGTGGTGATCCTTGGAATACTGGGATTTTGCATCAGGACAGGCTGGATCCCCATTACGGCCGATAATGTGTTCGAGTATTCGCCCGTCATAATCTCTGCGACTCTTGCCTCCTCATGTGCTGACACATTTTCCTATCTGTATTTCAGAAATATGGATTGTTTCTTCATGAAACTAAAGTTTTATGACAGAAACAGTGTAAAGAAACTGATGACAGAAAGGTTTTTCAGGACATTACGATGGGATGGTCTGATCCTTTTCTTTCTTGTGCTGGAAGTGCTGGCTTTTCTTTTGACATCAGGGATAAAACTTCCTTTTGAAGGTCTTTTGAAAATGATCCTGGTGTGCCCGCCCATCCTGATCATAAGTGAAGTGTGGGATTGGCTGGTTTACTACTTGGTCCAGCCATACTCAAGGGACATTACCATAAAGAATCCTGTCATGTGGATCGTGGGAAGACTAAGAGGAATATTGGAACTGATCTTTGTATTTATCAGAGCGAACATCACCACCCAACTTCCGATCATCCTCGTGATCACCCTGGCTTTTGTGGGAGTGTATTTTGTGATGGAAAAATATGCGTATAAATTCTTTAAGGTGAGATTTTAGACGGTGAAATACGCCAAAATGTGAACGCATGCGCAGGATATACAGCATGTTAAAACTCTTCGAAAGGACGCTTTCGGAAGATCGGCATGCTGTTTTTTTGTGAATTGTAACTAAAAACTTCATTAAAAATCTCGCTGCTTCCTTGAATGCTTGAAACAGAATAAAATAATTGGTATAATTACTCTAATGTGGAGAAAAATGTTCATTTTTAAATCATGAAAGAAACAGAGAGTAATATGGCCTATCTTGTAGATCCCAAAGAAACAATCGAAATTTTAAATAAATACAGGTTTATTTTTCAGAAACGCTTCGGACAGAACTTTCTGATCGATCAGCATGTTTTGGACAAGATCCTTAACGCTGCGGAGATCGGGAAGGATGATTTTGTGGTGGAGATCGGACCCGGCATCGGGACCATGACCCAGTTCCTTTGCGAAAGGGCAAGGGAAGTGGTGGCGGTGGAGATCGACAAAAATCTCATCCCCATCCTGCAGGAGGACACCCTGAAAGCATATGACAATCTTACCCTCATCAATGAGGATATATTAAAATTGGACCTTAAAAAGCTGGTGGAAGAAAAAAACAACGGGAAAAAGATAAAGGTGGTGGCAAATCTTCCTTACTACATCACCACCCCCATCATCATGCAGCTTTTTGAGGATCACATTCCCATCGAGAACATCACTGTAATGGTGCAGGAAGAAGTGGCGGAACGTATGCAGGCGGGACCGGGTACCAAGGATTACGGAGCACTGTCTCTGGCGGTTCAGTACTATGCTGAGCCCTACATTGCGGCTTATGTGCCCCAGAACTGCTTTATGCCGCGACCCAATGTTTCTTCGGCGGTGATCAGGCTCAGCCTTCACGATGAAAAGCCTGTAAAAGTCAGTGACGATAAAAAGATGTTCTCCCTCATAAGGGCATCTTTCAATCATAGAAGAAAAACCCTTGTAAACGGACTTACTTCGGATCTGGGTAATCTCTATACAAAAGACAGGATCCTGGAAGCCCTGAAAAAATGTGGGTTTAAAGAAACCGTTCGAGGAGAAGAACTGACCCTCGGGCAATTTGCCGAACTCTCGGAGGCATTATGAAACTCATCTTCACAGCAGATGACGAAGCAAAGATAATATCGGGGCCCATGGAAGCGGATGTTTTCCTTTTGGGAAACGGCGAGGCGGAGGTGAAGATCACCGCCTTCGGGAAAAAGCCTGTTGTAAGAAGGTTTGAATCCTTTGCGGCAAAAGTGGCCAAAAAGCTTTCGAAGGAAGACGTGGAAAGGGTCTATTTCATCGCAGAAGGCGGTTCCGACACGGAACTCTGCATGCGGGAAAGCAGAAAGATCAAGCCCTCCCACAGGGAATATATGTTTGCCCTGAAACCGGATCCCGACAGAAAGAACGAAGAAGGGGCTGAACTTCTTCTCACCAACGGTGTGGAAGAGGAAGAAGACACCATCATCGTACGTTCGGGAGAAAAGGGGATCTTTACCGCAAAACTCAGATCCTACAACGGCGGGATGTACATTTACAGTGTGGAAGTACGGGAAGACATGCGTCATTGCGGTTACGGTACAAAATATATGAAGAGCATAGCCTATGCCTTCAGGGACACAAAACTCTATCTTCAGGTGGGAAGTCCCAACGAGATCGCCTGCAGACTCTATCGCCATGCGGGATTTGAAGTGGAAACGGAACTGGTTTATTACACTTTATGAGAACATTGGATGAAAAATATATGCGCGCGGCCATCAATCAGGCGAAGCGCGGAAAGAACATCGGAGAAGTCCCCATCGGATGCGTTATCGTTTATGACGGAAAGATCATAGGACGGGGCTACAACAAGCGGAAGACCAAGAAGACCACCCTGGCCCATGCAGAGATCGAGGCCATCGCCAAGGCGGGGAAGGTCATCAAGGACTGGCGTCTGGAAGACTGCGACATCTATATCACCCTTGAACCCTGTCAGATGTGCGCCGGAGCCATTGTTCAGGCGAGGATGAGACGCTGCATCATCGGATGCAGAAATCCCAAGGCCGGATGCGCAGGATCGGTATTGAATATCCTGCAGAACGACTCCTTCAACCATCAGGTTGAAATTACGGAAGGAGTTTTGGAGGAAGAGTGTTCAACTCTTCTCACGGATTTTTTTAAAGATCTGAGAATCAGAAACGCCGAAGAAAAAAAGGCAGGAGGTAACATATGAGCAGTTATCCTTTGAAAATAGGAGAAGCCAATGCAATACCGAAGGGAACGGTGATCTTTGAAGAAAAAGACCCGCTGACCTGCATATGCGCAGTTATCAAAGGTTCCGTAACGGCAAAGAACGACTTTGTGAAGGTGGATCTTCCCACCGGCACTTTTATAGGCATTCCCGACAGCACCAACAGAAGATATCTTATGGACTATGTTGCGGGACCCAGCTGCATGATCTACGCTTTTCCCGTTGTTGAATTCGAGGGACTTAAGAACATGCTCTCCACAAGCAACAAGGATTACAAGGGTCTTGTGGTGACCTCCCTTACAAAACTTTACAGCGAGCTCATGAAGATCAACGAGCGCTATCTGGCTCTTTCGGAAAAACTGTATCCGGTTTTGAGCGAGGGCTACGAAAAGTATGTCAAGGCCTGCAAGAACGGCGGTATGGCCATTGCGGATCTTATGGGCATAGACGAACTTAAGCCTTACAAGGACGCCGATCCCGTTCCCGCATCGGAGAGGGATTACTATCTTGAACTTTCCATGGTTCCCGGAAATGTGATCAAGGCTTTTTACGGCGATTCTCTGGAAATGGTCATGAGAACCGTAAAGGAAACAAGCGCTTCCATTTTTAAGATGTTGGACAACACCATGAATGTGGGGGCCTATATCAATGAATTTTATTCCGTCATATACAACGAAGGTGAGAACAACCTTCTGAACAGATCCGTCTGCCTGTGCAAGGAATTGGACAAGACGGGCAGGTCGGATAAGACCGTGGAGACTCTGTGCGAAACTCTGAGAGATTTCTTCCTGAAGGCTGAAAAGACAGTGGTGGACTGCATGGGAAATGCACGTCCCGTCAATAAGGACAGACTCAAAAATCTCATGGATTCTCTGAGCAGCGGCGAAGACGTGGCTGTAAGCAGTGTTGAGACCATGGCTTATCAGGATGAGGATCTTTACAGATCTTTGAAAAACTCTTTAAAGACGATCCTTGCCTTCGGAAACATCCAGGAAGGATATGCCAAGGAGATAGAAAGCGACATCAACGCATTTGTGGATCTCAAGGATCGCCTGGGAGGCGAGGATGCCGAAAGAAAACTGAGACATCGTGTTTCCGACGGTTTCTATAAGGTCTACAGGGAAGTGTTCCTTAACAGCCTCAGTTCCGCCAGGATACCCAAGCCCGTCGAGCTTTTTTTGAACTTCGGTTTTATGGACGAGAGGCTCCTTACCAAGGAACAGGCCATTGAACTCTGCAGGCTTAACTTCCAGACAAAACAGAGTTATTTCTGCCACATCTACACCATCCCCGAGTGGCTTAAAGCCATATATGACGGCAGAAAAGAGCCTTCCAAGAACGAATTCGACCTGGAATACAACGAGGCCTTGAGAGAAATGCTTAAGACCAGGGAGATCGACGAAAAGGAAGCAAAGCTCCGTCAGGCAGACAGAGACAGAAAACTGGATTTCGAGATCTTCAATATGTTCAAATACACGGAGCGTATCGTAAACGGCTCCTTGAGTACTTTTGTACCGGTGCTCTGCAGCGAACAGATCCCCGGAACCTTTCTTAAGTGCCTTGTGACCAAGGACAGGATGGGGCAGACGGTTCAGCGATACAGAGAACTGGATTTCTCGGCTTTCCACCGCGAACTTTTCTTTGCGGACAAGAAACTGGGCATTGAGAAGGAAAACATCCTTCTTGAAGTGGGACCCGACATCATCCTCTTCCCCTGCGTGGGAGCAAACGGCATCATGTGGCAGGAGATCAGTTGCAAACACCGTGACAGTGCGGGACGTTTCCTTTTCCCCATCTTTGTGGAAGGTTCTTTGGATGACCTTTACATAAGAAACCTGGGACGTTTCCGCTGGGAACTTTGCAGAACGATGCAGGGCTCCGCATGGAACAATATACATTTCAGATCCCTTACATCGGAGTACTCGGATTACATCCAGTGCTACAGAAAGAACAGGGATCTTACGGACGATAAGAAAGAGAAGGTTAAGGCTCAGCTCTTAAAGGGCAAGAACAATGTGCGGGAAGTTTTTGTACAGGATTACGAGCAGTGGATCAAGTTTGAGTCCCAGGGCGGCATGAAGCTGAACAAACCTTCCCGAGAGATACTTGCTCTCTATTGTCCTTTTAACAGGGAAGTACGTAAGAATCTTGAAACCCAGCCGGCTTTTGCGGAGGCAGTGGGCAAATACAACCGTGAAGCCCAGAAAAAGGCAAAAGAGCTGGATCTCAGATATCGTGCCATGGAAAAGAAAAATGAAATACCGGAGATTATGCTTAATACGTTGAAATTTTACAAGGAGATGTAATTCAATACCATGAGTGACCGGAATTTTGACAGATTAAAGGACCTGTTGGCGGATGAGAAATACGACGAAGCCATCAACCTTCTTACACAACTGAATGAAAAACATGCAAGGACCGCTTCGGATTTCATCGCGCTTGCCAAAGCCTACGGCAAAAGAGGTGATTTCAAAAGAGCAGAAAAGATGTTCAAAAAAGCATACAGACTCCGTCCCTCGAAGCTCATGTATCATGATGTTATGGATGTTTGTTTGGAAACCGGGCACATAAGGGATGCAGAGGAATATCTGAAGGAATATGCATCACTGCCTGCTCATGACGAGTTCAGCTGTGCGGTTTATGAGTATAAGATCCTTAAAAAGCAGAATGCCGACAGGAAAGAGATCATAGAGACACTGCAGAAGATCAACAGCCTGGGTTATGACGAGAAATGGGCATATGAACTGGCAAAGCAGTACTACAAGGCAGGCATGGAGGAAGAATGCAAGCGGGAATGCGAAAAGATCGTTAAGAACTTTGAACTCAGTCCCGTGGCTTCGAAGGCCGCTATGCTCCTGGCTTACTATAACGGAGAAGTTACCGCAGATGACATCAAGAATTCCGTTCCCGCAAGCGTAAGGCGTGTGGGAGGAGAGGTGAGAGCAGCGGAGATCATAGCCCATCCCGAGGAAGAACCGACCGCGGATCCGGCAACCATAGAACTGGAGACAGCGGTGTTTACGGAACCTTCGCCGGATGACATGGCCTCCGAGATCATTGCAGCGGAGGCATCCTACGGCCTTGATGACATTGCCCGGGGAGTGAGAGACATAATTGAAGAGGAGCAGACTGCAGAGCCTGAGATAGAGGAGATCACTGCGGAGCATTCCGACCCCGAGATCGAAGAGATCACGGCGGAACACTCCGATCCCGAGATAGAGGAGATCGCTGCGGAACATGATCCCAACGACCACAGGGATGTTGAAGGGGAGAGCAATTTTGACGAAGATGCGGAAGAGGAGACGGAAGAAGTAGCCCCTCAGGCTGCTGTTCCCGCGGGACCGGAAGATTTTACCGCCATGGTCAGACAGTCGGTGGAGGAAGATGGGGAAGAGGTCCGTCCTTCCAGGGAAGAGGAAGAGAGAGAATATGAGAGCGGATTCGACGATGAACCCAAGGCCGAAGCTGCTCAGGAAATAGATGATGAAGCTGATATCGATCGTTTGAAGCGGTCAAGAAACGTGCTTGAAGAAGGTTTCATGAGGGAACTGAACAGCAGGCGCTTTGAAAGGACCATGCCTCAATATGTTTTGTATGCTCCGAAGATGAGTTTTTCAAAATCCGAGATCAAGGAAGGAAAACTCAGGGATCTTATTGTTGAAAGAGGTGTTGACCTTGAAGGCATATGCAAAAATTACTTCAGGATCGACGACCTGAGAAGATCCATTCTCAAATCCCTGGATCTTGCGGTGAACGAGAAGGGAGCGCTCTGCTTTGTGATCACGGGAGAGGAACAGTCCGGAAAGAGTACGCTTGCCCTGACCATGATCCATATGATGTATGAGATCGGCATTATTAAGTTTGAAAAGACTGCCAAGATCAGCGGGGATAAGATGAACAGGATCAATCTCTCCGAAAGAGCCGGAGATCTGAAGGATTGCAACATCCTGATCGAAAATGCGGGAGAACTCTCGAGCGAAAGCCTGAGGGATCTGGTGGATCTTTTTGGACAGAAGCGCTTGGACACCTGTCTGATCCTGGAAGACAATATGAAGATGATAAACGGTCTTTTCAGGACCAACGACCGTTTCAACGGAATTTTTAACAACAGGATACATTTGCCCAAGTACGGGACCGATGAACTTATGGGCTTTGCCTATGACATCTTTACGGAGGCGGACTATTCCATAGAAGCTTCGGCTGCGGATGTGTTCAAGAAGCTGATCGCGAAGAAGACCATGGGGAACGTGGCAAAACTCCCCGCGGTGCTTGAACTGGCGAAAAAAACGGTTGCCAATGCGGATGAGAGGCTTACTCCGGACATATTAAAAATGGCCGCCGAAGCAGCCATAGAAAATTACAATCTTGTGATACTGGAACAGGACATCAGACCTTAAAGGTAAGGGAAACATCGGTCTTCAGGGTCTGACCGCCTACGGACCGGACGTTCTTGGAAACGTTGAGCCTGTAAGAGGAGTCCTTGGCATAGGGAGCCAGAGGCTCGATCTCGATCTCCTGAGTGTCACTGTTGTAGTGAATGGAGGTCTGGAGCTTACTTCCTTCCAGGTCCGTAACATTGAGATTATTGTTATTTACAGAGGCAGGATCGAGGGGCGCAGAGAATTTGATGCGCCAAACGAACTTGCCTGTTTTAAATTTGAGTTTTTGTTTAACCTTGCCTTCAACCTCTGAAGGTGTGGATTCGATATTGATAAAGTCCATTCTGTACTCCTTCGTTGAATAACACAGACAATGCTAAAAGATATCGCTACATATAGATATATCGGTATTGTAACACACTTTATTTAGAATGAAAAGAAGAAAAATTTGCTTTACAAAAGACAAGAGATGAATTATTATAAAGAGTGATATAGTGCCCTATTCACAAGGAATGCACTAAAAATTATCCACGGGAGTTTTCTAATGGATCAGTATGTGATCAAGGGGGGCTCGCCGCTCTGCGGTGAGGTGACGATCGGAGGAGCGAAGAATTCCGCTTTGGGAATCCTTGCGGCAACTACGTTGACCGAAGAGACCGTTACCATTAACAATGTCCCCAATATCAAAGATATTGACTATCTTCTTCTTGCTTTGGAGGAGATCGGTGCAAAAGTAGAAAGACAGACGTCTCATTCCGTAAAGATAAATGCGAAAGGGATCTCTCCTCTTTCGTTGGACAACGAGTACTTAAGAAAGATCAGAGGATCCTACTATCTGATCGGCTCTCTTCTCGGACGTTTTAAAAAGGCACAGGTAGTGCTTCCGGGAGGATGTAACATAGGCAACCGTCCCATCGATCAGCACATCAAAGGCTTTGAAAAGCTGGGGGCAAGGGTTGAGATCAAACATGGCATGGTAATGGCTGAAGCCAGAGAACTGAAGGGAAGTCACATCTTCCTGGATGTTGTCAGTGTGGGAGCCACCATTAATATTATGCTTGCGGCTGTTCTTGCAAAAGGACAGACCATCATAGAGAACGTGGCAAAGGAACCCCATGTGGTTGATGTGGCCAACTTCCTGAACAGCATGGGAGCCAACATCAAGGGCGCAGGTACCGATGTCATCAGGATCAGCGGAGTCGAAAGACTTCATGCCAGCACCTATTCCGTTATTCCGGATCAGATCGAGGCAGGAACTTTCATGATCGCGGCAGCGGCTACTCACGGCGATATCGTCATTGAGAATGTCATTCCGAAGCATCTGGAAGCAGTTACGGCAAAGCTCATTGAAATGGGTGTTTCCGTTGAGGAGAGGGATGATGCCATCCGTGTTTACACCGAGGAAAGAACAGGCAACACTCACATCAAGACCATGCCTTATCCCGGATTTCCCACAGACCTTCAGCCTCAGATGACGATGCTCCTTGCTCTTTCCAGGGGCACCAGTGTCATCAACGAAAGCATCTTCGAGGCACGTTTCAAGTATGTGGACGAACTTGTGCGCATGGGAGCATCCATTAAGGTCGATGGAAACACTGCGGTTGTGGACGGAGTGGAGTCCTTGAGCGGAGCCACCGTCTTCGCATCGGATCTTCGCGCAGGCGCAGCTCTCGTAATTGCGGGACTTACCGCAGAAGGCATCACCATTGTGGAGAACATCGAATATGTTGAACGCGGATATGAGTGCTTTGAAGAAAAGCTCATGAAGCTGGGCGGCATCATTAAAAAGATGGACAGCGATGATGAGAAAGCTCTGAGAAAATTTAAGATGAAGATAAGCTAAAGCAAAAAAACAAGCGGCATTTAAAAATGCCGCTTAATTTTTTATACGATTCCTACAATGTGCACATCCCGGTCCACGGAAAGATCGATGCACTCCGAATTAAGGAGACGCACGATGGGGCGGGCGGGAGCGTGCTTGTTGACCATTACGATCTCACCGATCTGACCGTTGCTCAGAAGCACATACTGGTTCAGATAGGTGGAGATGACGTGTTCCATGAAGGTCAGCAGGAACTTGGGGTCATATTTGGAAAGACCGTCGTTTTCAAAGGTGTTCAGAACCTCCAGCGGGCATATGGGACCACGGTAGCTTCTTGCAGCCGTCATGGCATCATACACATCGCAGATGGCCACGATCTTTGCAAATTCACTGATGTGACTTGCCATGAGACCGTCCGGGTAACCGGAGCCGTCGGAGCGCTCGTGATGCTGAAGCGCGGAGAGCGGGATCCGGGGATCGATGTTGGTCTCTTTCAGGAGATCGTAACCTGCCTTGGCGTGTCCTTTGATGATGGTGAACTCCTCGGCGGTGAGAGCACCTTTTTTCTTGAGGATGCTTTCAGGTACCGAAAGTTTGCCGATATCATGCAGGAGTCCGGAAAGGATCAGCATGTCCGAGTCTTTTTTGTCGAATTTCAACCACTGAGCAAACACCGTACAGATGATGGCAACGTTGAGACCGTGTACGAAAGTGATGTCGTCCAGATCCCTGATGCACATGAGCATGTCAAAAAGCTGCCCGTGACTGGCCACCGTGCTGTAAACATCTGCCACATTTCCGAGAAGAACGTCGGGCTCCAGTGTTTTGCCCGAAGCGACAAAAGCTCTCATTCTCTCTTCGACACTGTTGAGAGAACGGGCATAAGCACTGGAGAAGTTTTTGAAGTCATCGCTCTTCTTGACGAATTCCGTATAACTTACAAATTTCTCGGGTTCTTTCTTCTGTCTCGGAGGTTTTTTCTTTACCTCATAAGAAACTGTAACTTCACGAATGGAATAAAACTTGAGACGGGTGATGCTGTGGTCCGACAGAACGGTTCCCTCGCTGAGGACAAGCTGATCGACGGCGTTGTAAACGTCTTCGGTCAAAACCATTCCCGGCTTTACTTTTGAAATTGAAATTTTCTCGGTCTTCAACTGAGCCTCCCGTGGCGGTTCTCTACTCTGAAATCTCCAAATACTCCGAAGGACTTAAAACAGGTATTTCTTTAATTCTTCAACCTTGTCCGTCTTTTCCCAGGGAAGATCCAGATCGTTTCTTCCAAAGTGTCCGTAAGCAGCGGTCTGCTTGTAGATGGGTCTTCTCAGATCCAGCATCCTGATGATGCCTGCGGGACGGAAATCAAAGTTTTCTTTAATGACTTTTGTAAGGGCTACATCGGAAAGCTTTCCCGTACCGAAGGTGTCCACCATGATGGAAGTGGGCTCGGCAACACCGATGGCATATGAAACCTGGATCTCGCACTTGTCGGCCAGGCCTGCGGCAACGATGTTCTTGGCAGCATAACGTGCTGCGTAAGAAGCGGAACGGTCAACCTTGGTGCAATCCTTTCCGGAGAATGCACCGCCACCGTGTCTTGCATATCCGCCGTAGGTGTCTACGATGATCTTTCTTCCGGTAAGTCCGGAGTCACCGTTGGGGCCGCCTACTACGAAACGACCGGTGGGATTTATAAAGAATTTCGTATTCCCGTCTACAAGCTGAGGCGGAAGAACGGGCTCGATCACATACTTGGTAACATCAGCGTGGATCTGTTCCTGAGGGATCTCAGGAGAGTGCTGTGTCGAAACTACGACAGCATCGATGTGTACAGGATGTCCTGCCTCATCATATTCGACGGTGACCTGAGACTTTCCATCGGGACGAAGATAGGGAAGTATCCCCTCTTTACGTACCTTTGTAAGCTGTCTTGTGAGTTTGTGGGCAATGGAAATGGGATAGGGCATAAGTTCTTCGGTCTCGTTTGTGGCATAACCGAACATCATACCCTGGTCGCCGGCACCGATGGCTGCGATGTCTTCTTCGCTCATCTTGCCGGTTTTGGCTTCGAGGGCCTTGTCAACTCCCATGGCAATGTCAGGGGACTGTTTGTCAAGAGCGACCATAACAGCACAGGTCTTTCCGTCGAAACCCATTTCCGAGCTGGTGTAACCTATATCGCAAACGGTCTTACGAACTATGCTCTGATAGTCAACGTTTGCTGTGGTTGTAATTTCACCCATAACAAGAACAAAACCGGTGGAGCAGGCTGTTTCGCAAGCTACTCTCGCCATAGGGTCCTGAGCCATTATGGCGTCCAAGATGGCATCCGAAATATTGTCGCAGACTTTATCGGGATGTCCCTCGGTAACTGACTCGGATGTAAATAATCTTTTATCCATATTTCTCCTTTTTGATAATAAAATTAATTGGTACTATTTTCTATAATATCTCAAAATGCGGTTTTGTCAAGAAAAAGAAGGAAGGTGTCGGAAGGGGAAAAAAGTCGAAAGCATTAAAAAGACAGGCCTTGATAAGTGTTAGCCGCGGCTAACCAATAATATCTTTATTATGATAACAAAAATTTTATCTGTGTATACAAAATATAAAAAAGTATGTTATAATCAACAATTAAGTATGGACAGGGGACCGTACGGGGAGGAATTATGAATCTTCAGAAAAAAATCCTGTTTTCTTTTTTGGTGATGATTCTGTCTCCGTGTTTAGTGATCACAGGCTGTACACTGCTGGCTTTGGGGATCGGACTTCACGGTTTCGGGACCGGGAAGGGTGGCTCTGTTTCCATTATCACTCAGCCTATGCTTGCCCTGACGGAACTTACGAAGAGTGAGTACAACGAGCTGAGTTCGGCTGTACTGATCTATCCCGAGAGGTTTGAAAACCTAAAGTGGATAGGGGAACTCAACAACGATCTGGAGAAAAAATTTTCTTATCTTGTGGTGGAAAAAGGCGGCGATGTGATCTTTGCCGGACGGGAATCAGCTTATGACGAGATCAGAACGGCGGTTCTGACCACCATAGCTTCCAAAGGAGAGGCCTTTGACGGCGCTGTTTATCTCAACAGCAAGAATCCTGTACTGGTGAAACACGGAGAGATCGTTTTTCCCGATAAAACGGAAGGGGTCTTTCTGATAGTAACGGAAGCTTCGGTACTTTTTACAAGAATGAATCGATCGTTCTTAGCGGGTATCGTTATGGCAGTGATCTGTATAGCGGCCATAGCTCTGTGCCTCATCATGTGGCTTAACGACAGCATAGTGAGACCTCTGGACTCTTTGAGGATAGCCACCAGAAAGATCGGAGAAGGAAATCTGAACTTTAGGCTCAAAAGAGACTACAACGATGAGATCGGGCAGTTGTGCAATGATTTCGAAGAAATGAGAGTCCACCTGAAAACCCAGATCGACCAGAGAGAACAGTACGAGCAGGATGTAAGGGAAATGATCAGTAATGTGTCCCATGACCTGAAAACTCCGCTTACCGCCATTAAGGGATATGCGGAAGGGATGCTGGACGGAGTGGCGGACACCAAGGAACGGCAGGAGAAGTACCTTAAGACCATCATGGTGAAGGCTACGGACATGACACTTTTGGTGGATGAGCTTTCCTACTATGCAAAGCTTGACAACAACAAACTTCCCTACAACTTCGAAAAGGTCAATGCGGTAGATTACTTCAGGGATTGCGTGGATGAATATGCCATGGAACTTGAGATGAAGGATTTCACCATGAACTTCGTTTCGGAGATCGATCCCGGGACAATAGCTGTCATCGACTGTGAGCAGATCAGGCGTGTAATGAACAATCTCATCGGAAATGCGGTGAAATACCGACGGGAAGAGATACACGGAGAGATATGCGTAAAGCTTACGGACTCCGGGGATTCGGTGAGGATTTCCGTAATAGATAACGGGATAGGAATTTCCAAAGAAGCCCAGCCGCACATATTCGAGCGGTTCTACAGGGCAGATAAATCCAGAACATCGGGTCGGGCAGGGACAGGAATTGGCCTGGCCATTGTAGATAAGATCGTAAAAGAACATAAAGGCAGAGTTTTTGTTAAGAGTGAATTGGGAAAGGGAACAACGATCTCATTCACAGTCAAGAAAGGAGCACTGAGTACAAATGGCTAAGATTTTAATCGTTGAAGATGATGCATCCATCGCAGAACTTGAAAAAGATTATCTTGAACTTAACGGATACAAGGTTGATGTTGATACGGACGGGAGAACCGGACTTAAGGACGCGCTGGAAAAAGAATATGACCTTCTGATCCTTGACATAATGCTCCCCGGAGAAGACGGCTTTGAGATCTGCAAGCAGGTCCGTGAAAAGAAGGATGTTCCCATTATCATGGTTTCCGCAAAGAAGGAAGACATCGACAAGATCAAGGGCCTCGGATACGGTGCGGATGACTATATGACAAAACCTTTCAGCCCCAACGAACTGGTTGCGCGCGTAAAGGCGCACATCTCTCGTTTCGAGAGACTTTCCGGAGAAGGCGGAAGAGCGGGCGAGATCATCGAGATCCGCGGACTCAAGATAGACAAGGCTTCCCGCAGGGTTTTCATCAATGGTGACGAGAAGAACCTCACAAAGAAGGAATTCGATCTTCTGACCTTCCTTGCGGAGCATCCCGACAGAGTCTTCGAAAAGGAAGAACTCTTCAACCGCATCTGGGAAATGGAATCCTACAGCGACGGTGACATTGCCACCGTTACGGTTCACATTAAAAAGATCAGGGAAAAGATCGAGGAAGACGCAACAAATCCTCAGTACATCGAAACCATTTGGGGTAAAGGATACAGATTTAAAGTATGATTTCAGAGGTTATGACGAGCCTTGGAAAAAAGCGCTCGACTATCAGGGAAATATTTGAATACGGAAATCAAAGAGCCAAGATCGTGGGCAGAGAGAACATCTTCGATTTTTCTCTTGGGAATCCCAGCGTTGCTCCGCCTCAGTGTGTGACAGACGAACTTGAGAGATTTGTCGCCGACGAAAGGCCGGAGGTGCTCCATGGGTACACTTCCGCCACGGGACTGGAATGGGTGAGACAGGCTATGGCAGACAGCCTGAATTCACGCTTCGGAACGGCTTTCAATAAGGACAATTTTTATATGACCGTGGGAGCTGCCGCTTCCATATGCATCGTCCTTAAGGCTCTTGCATGTGCGGGAGACGAGTTCATCGTTCCCGCGCCTTATTTTCCGGAGTACAAGTGCTGGATTGAAAACACTGCAAATGCCAAGTGCGTACTGATCCCTGCCAATCCGGAAAACTTTCAGATCAATTTCCTTGAGTTTGAAAAGAGTCTTTCGGAACACACCAAAGCCGTCATAATAAACAGCCCCAACAACCCCAGCGGCGCTGTATATTCGGAAGATACGATAAAGAAGCTTTCCGACATGCTTGAAAATGCTTCGAAAAAATACGGTCATCCCATTTATTTGATCTCCGATGAGCCTTACAGGGAGATCGTATTTGACGGTATTAAGCTTCCCTTTGTTACAAAGTACTACAGAAATACATTCATATGCTATTCCTTCTCAAAGTCCCTTTCTCTTCCGGGAGAAAGGATCGGCTATGTGCTTGTCCCCGATGAGATGGATGACTGCAAAGATGTTTATGCTGCGGTCTGCGGAGCAGGCAGGATTCTGGGATATGTCAATGCTCCGAGTCTTTTTCAGAGAGTGGCGGGGAAATGCGCCGACAAAACGGCGGACATTTCCATATACAATAAAAACAGGGATATTTTGTATAAGGGTTTACGTGATGCGGGATATGCCTGCGTGAAGCCGGAGGGAGCGTTTTACATGTTCCCGAGAGCGCTGGAGGCGGATGAATATGCTTTTTGCGAAAGGGCAAAGAAGCATGATCTGCTCCTGGTACCGGGAACGGATTTCGGATGTCCCGGCCATGTGCGCATAGCATATTGCGTTCAGACAGAGACCATAGAACGTGCTCTGCCGATTTTTGAAAAACTTGCCGCTGAATACGGCATAAGATAGAAAGGAATACTAATATGGATTGTAAGATCACAAACATTCGCGAGATCTTCCGCGAAAAAGAAAAGTACCTCGGTAAAGAAGTTACCGTAGGCGGATGGGTAAGAAGCATCAGAGATTCCAAGAACTTCGGTTTCATCGTTTTAAATGACGGAACCTTTTTTGAGCCTCTTCAGATCGTTTATCATGATACACTTTCGAATTTTGACAATATTTCCAAACTGAATGTGGGTGCAGCTGTCATTGCTACAGGAACACTGGTGGCAACTCCCGAGGCAAAGCAGCCTTTCGAGATCCAGGCTACCGCAGTTACCGTTGAAGGCGAGTCCACACCCGACTATCCCCTTCAGAAGAAGCGTCACACTCTTGAGTATTTGAGAACCATCACACACTTAAGACCCAGGACCAACACCTTTGAAGCTGTGTTCAAGATCCGCTCCCTGGCTGCATATGCCATCCACAAATTTTTCCAGGAGAGAGATTTCGTTTACGTTCACACTCCCATCATCACAGGAAGTGACTGCGAAGGTGCAGGAGAGATGTTTCAGGTGACCACCCTTGACATGAACAACCTTCCTCTTACGGAAGACGGCAAGGTGGATTTCTCCAAGGATTTCTTCAACAAGCCCGTTAACCTTACCGTTTCGGGTCAGCTGAACGGTGAAAACTACGCTATGGCTTTCAAGAACATCTACACCTTCGGACCTACATTCAGAGCCGAGAACTCCAACACCACACGTCACGCTGCGGAGTTCTGGATGATCGAGCCCGAGATCGCTTTTGCCGATCTTGACGACGACATCATCCTTGCGGAGAGTATGCTGAAATACATCATCAGATACGTTCTGGAGAACGCTCCCGAAGAGATGAAGTTCCTGAACCAGTTCGTTGATACGGGACTCATCGAGAGACTTACCCATGTAATGAACTCCGAATTCGGCCGTGTGACCTACACGGATGCCATCAAACTTCTTGAGGAGCATAACGACGAGTTCGATTACAAGGTTTCCTGGGGTTGCGACCTTCAGACGGAGCATGAGAGATACCTTACAGAGCAGATCTTCAAGCGTCCCGTTTTCGTTACTGACTATCCCAAGGACATCAAGGCTTTCTACATGAAGCTGAATCCCGATGGAAAGACCGTTGCCGCTACAGACTGCCTCGTTCCCGGTATCGGTGAGATCATCGGCGGAAGCCAGAGAGAGGACAACTACGATCTTCTTGTTAAGAGAATGGATGAGCTGGGACTTAAGAAGGAAGATTACGAATCCTATCTTGACCTTCGTAAGTACGGTACCGCAAGACATGCAGGTTTCGGTCTCGGCTTTGAGCGCTGCGTCATGTACCTTACAGGTATGGGCAACATCAGAGACGTGCTTCCTTTCCCCAGAACAGTAAACAATTGCGAGAGATAAAATATGAAGATTTCGATTTCGGATATCAAAACCCACGATATAAATCCAAATATGTTCGGTCTCTTCTTAGAAGACATCAACTATGCCGCTGACGGCGGTCTTTATGCGGAGATGATAGAAAACAGGAACTTTGAGTTCTTTAAGACCACAGGTGACTTCGACGCATATGCACCGGAGTACGACGGCATCTACGGCTGGTACAGATATCCCAAGGATTGCCCCTTTGTGGTGATGGAGACAAGGACTGTGAGACCTCTGGTAAAGGAGAATCCTCACTACCTTCACCTGAAGACTCTGAGAGCCAATTCCGGATTTACCAACAAATCTTTTGACGGCCTCTGTCTCAAGAAAGACAACGGCTATAACGGAGTGTTTTGGATGAACACTCCCGCTTATAACGGCGATGTGAATGTCATTATCGAAAAGGATAAGGACGTCATATACAAGAAGACCTTTACGGTGACGGCCGGCGATTGCTGGAGAGAGTTCAAGTACTCCTTCACCGCTCCCTATTCCGTAAGAGGCGCCCGTCTTGTCATCACCCTTTCCGAAAGAGGCGAAGCGGATTTTGATTTCATATCCCTCTTCCCTCAGGATGCTGTAATGGGACTGTTCAGAAAGGATCTGGCAGAACTGCTTAAGGATCTGAAACCCGGATTCCTCCGTTTCCCCGGAGGATGTATCATCGAGGGTAACACCCTTGAGAACAGGTATCAGTGGAAACTCAGCGTGGGAGATCCCAAGAGCCGTGTTTCCAACTGGAACCGCTGGGCAGTACACGGAAACAACAGGGAAAACAACTATACGGGCAGGTTTTCACATTACAACCAGACTCTGGGTCTCGGTTACTATGAGTACTTCCTGCTCTGTGAATACATAGGGGCAAAGGCACTTCCCGTCATCAATGTGGGACTTGCCTGCCAGTACCAGTCAACGGAACTTGTGGAGACCACGGATCCCCGTTTCTACGACTTCGTCCATGATGCTCTTGATCTCATAGAGTTTGCCAACGGAGACATCGGAACAAAGTGGGGGTCCTTAAGAGCAAGGATGGGTCATCCCGCTCCCTTCGGCCTTGAGTTCATGGGTATAGGAAATGAGCAGTGGGAAACGGAGAAGGTGAACTTCTTTGAGAGATATACCATCTTTGAAAAGGCTATTCATGCCAAGTATCCTGACATGAAGCTCATAGGTTCCGCAGGTCCCGATGTCCGCACCGAGAGATATGAGGCAGCATGGAACTTCTACCGTGAGAACAGGGATAAGAAGAATTTTACCTATGCAATAGATGAGCATTACTACATGCCTCCGGAATGGTTCCTTGAGAACACTCACTTCTATGACGATTACGACAGAGCTGTCAAAGTGTTCTCCGGCGAGTATGCGGCCCATCCCAAGCGCATCGGCTCCGAAAAGAGCGGAAACACACTTCAGGGCGCAGTTTCCGAAGCAGCTTTCCTTACAGGTGTTGAGAGAAATGCCGATGTGGTGGTGATGTCCAGTTATGCACCTCTGTTTGCAAGAGAAGGCTACGTTCAGTGGGCTCCCGACATGATCTGGTTCAATGATGAGACTGCCTACGGAACTCCCAGCTACCATGTGCAGAAGATGTACATGAACAACCTCGGAAGCTGGGATCTGGAAGCGGATTCGGATTTTGATCCCGATGCGGCAAAGATCTTCTTCAACGCGACCTATGATGTAAAGAGGGATGAAGTGATCCTTAAGGTTGCCAATGCCTCGGACGAGGACAGTGAGATCGCTTTCGATCTTTCGGATCACGGAAGTGTTAAAAGTTGCGAGGTAACGGAACTCACGGGAGACGACCCGAGAGCGTTCAATTCGGTAGATTTTAAGGACAGGGTGGATACGAAGAGATATAGTGCAGATCCCAATGAAAGACATGTTTTCCCGAAACAGTCCTTCACTGTTGTAAGATTCGGATTATAAAAAATGAGGCGGCAAGTCAAAAACTTGCCGCTTCAAATTTGTAGACAAAGGGTCCCTGGTCCGTTAGGATTTCGGAACTTTTTGTATTTTTTATGCCGTGATAAATCGATGTTTTTGTTGGTTCGATGTATAACTTTTGATTTCATGTGGATATTTGATTCGGTTTCACTTATAAGAGCAACTGGGCCTATGCATCATTTGTGTATAACGGATATGATCGTAAACGAGGGATTTCTTTCTTATATAAATGGTTCCGAATAACATATTCCCGATATAATATCACTATAAATATTCTTACATCTATCCATGGAACCATTAATACTGCCTTCTGCTAGTGCTTCTGCTCGGCATCCACCTCCGCAAAAATATTTATATTTACAAGAATAGCAGTCTGTTTTTTTGCTTTCAACATTATGTTGTCTGTTGAAACATACACCTTCTTTAATTATAGAATTTAGTTTATCATTAAGTGTACCAATCCTATATGCGTCATAGTGAAGTGAAGGACAGGGATAAATATTTCCATTTGGAACTATGCTGATTATTTTTTTTCCTACACCGCAACTGACAACCTTACCACCTATTTTTATTTTTTGGGTTATTTCAAAAGAATTACTCACAGATATTGAATAACCATCTTTTTTTAACTCAGCTACTTTTTTTAAAAATACTTTATAGTTTTTGTCAAAACTATCGAAATAGCCACCGATAGCCTTATTCATATTTTTACCGGTTCGAATAATACGATTTATGTGAACCGAATGAATTCCAAGGCCTTTTGCAAAAGCTGGAAAGTCAAGTAGATCATCTATATTATCTTCTGTAACAGCAAACGAAATAATTATATTTTTAAAGCCCAAGGAAACAGATTTCTTGATTCCCATAAGCGTTTTTTCAAATGATCCCGCTCCCCTGTTTTTTTCGTGAGTTTCTTTTTTTATCCCATCTAAGGAAAACTGAATTCCGTTAATATAAGGAAAAACTTGTGAATATATGTTGTGTCCGACCGTTCCGTTTGTAATAATTTTTACAGAGGGAAACCTCAATCTTTCTTTTAAAAGACGCAGAATTGTTACAAGTTCCTTATTCAAAAATGGTTCCCCGCCACTAATCACTATATTTTTACGTTTCCACAAAGGGATCTGATTTAAAAATTTTTTTAAAAGACTAATATCGATATTCTTTATGCCACCTTCATCCAAAACATTTCTTGCTCTAAAATAACAGTACGGACATGAAAGATTACACGTATCAATTATATGAATCCATATTTGTTCAAAAGAAGCCTTGGTTTCTTTTGGCAATTTATTTTTCTTTTTTTCTTCATTACCATTATTATCAGCAACGACTAAGAACCCAACTTTAAGCATCGCTTCTATGCTTTCATTGTATATTTTGGCTACATAGCTATATTTGGTTTTGTTTTCTTTAGCAACCTCAGTCAAGTAAGCTTTTATTGTTGAACCGGAAATACTCTTTGCCATGGAATAGCCTATCTCGTCCAGTTCTATCCAATTACCTGACTTATAATTCAAAAAAATAAGTTTATTACAATCAGGGGCCTTTATAAAATCTTGATTTATAACAAGTTGTTTATTGCATATTGAATTAAATGACTTTTTCATCTTTCTCTCACCGGAATATATAATACTTAATAAGTTCTACCATGTTCAAAAAAACATCATCATTGCATGCGTGAAACAGAATTGCCACCCCAATACATCCTGACTTGTCATATAGTACTGCGCATACCATTCCAACAAAGATTATTTGTACCAGATTAAAAAAAACTGACCACGACCATTCCCAACTTAATGAGGTCAATAATCCAACATGCCATAAAGCAAATATTATTGAAGATACTAGTATGGCATATTTCTTCTTTGTTATTTTCTTCAGGGTATTGTATAAGAAGCCCCTAAAGAACAGTTCCTCTAACAACGCGGCGGTAAAAAAGGCAAGCAGAATATCTTGAATAAGCACATTTTTTTCAAAAACTCTTGCCCTACGTTCATAAATGGTTATGATGTTATTCACCAACAACGGAACAAAGGCCAATAAGTATACATTTATATGAGATTTGTCAGTTGTTCTTTTTAAACGTTTGTTATTTTTTATATCATACACTGTCAGCCCCAGGGGAAAAATTTGAACGGCAAGCATTTCCCAAGAAGTAAAAATGTAATATCCTGCTATTTTTATTGAATGATTCCAATGTCCGTAATAAAACGAAATAATGGCTGCAAAAGCACAGATAACCGAAATTACGGTTAGGCTTAGTATGATTTTTTTAGGTGTGTTACTATTATCTTCCCTAAAACTCTCAATATTTATTTTCCCGATGATAAGAAAAAGAAGAAACGGGAAATAAGAATTCAGTAAACTTAATATAATAAGCCCTATCAAGATACTTACTTGCTTTAACATATGCAATGTGTATTTATTTTTTTCTGATGTACCCTTTGTTATGGAAGTGTCCATTTTTACATTGCTCCATTTTAATATAATAATAGTAAATTCCTTCGGTTAAATTTACTGAAATTGAATCCTTGAAATCCTTTCCTTCGAAGAAATATATGTCGTCTCCGGCATCATTGTAAACTTTGACAATCATATTACCGCTTTCCACTGTTCCTTCAAAATCAGCTTCAAACGTGGAGTCAGAGTTTATGATGAATTTTTCTGTTTTCTCTGTATCAAATGCTCCGAATCTTGCATTATCTTCAAAGCATTTAGTCTCGCCACATCCTTGAACCAATAATGTTATCAAGATAAACAAGGCCAAACATTTCTTTTTCATCTTATTATTTCCTTTCTATGATATCATTGCCTTCTTGGGGCTGGTTGAACTGATCCTTACTTTAAGGATCCCGGTAATTGCGATCAGAACTACCGCAGTGATCATCAGCATAAGAAGGATTATTCTGAAAGATACGTTATATACCGAGATTGGGAAGCCTATCTCTTTGGAAAATCTGCTGTTAATTATAGTACAGATTATTTTTGTAACAACAACAGCAAAGATAGAAGAAGTCGACTGGATAATTGCAACCCCGCCCAAATAGCAACTCAAAATGTACTGATCTCTGAGTCCCAGTGCTTTAAGAATACCAAGTTTTCTTGAGAGACCCTTCATAGCATAGGCAAGAAGAAGAGCTTCCAATACCACCGCAAAAACAGTAACAAATACAGGCATTACCCTTCGAGTCCCCTTGGTTCCGGACATCCCTAAATTTTCTGAGCACCCGACTACCTGATAATCCGAAAGTTTAATACTCGACGTGATAGCCCTGTAACTTTCCTCTGCTTCCTTTGTAGGAAGGTAGATCCAAACAACGTTTGGAACAGTGTTTTCCTGTGTTTCTGCCTCAAAAATCACAGAATAATCAAATTTTGCGCCTGCAGAGTCTAATATTCCAACGACTTCATAGGGAATTTCGGTCATCTCACCCGTAACATCAAAATACATTAATCCACCGCGAACCTCTTTTCCGAAATCGATGTGTGAGATCGTATCCCCCACCTTGATATTTGCTGTATTTGCAAGATATCCGCCAACAAGTATCTCGTTTTTACCTTTTTCGGGAATACGACCTTCATGGATAAATTCCTTCATAACCTCTTCAAGAAATTCGTGCTCGCAGGCATATCTTATGTAGTCATCTCCCGTAAGCTGCCCGGGTCTCGTTATCGATAATGAGTACCTCGATGTCAATTGATAAATTTTAGAATCTTTTGAAAGCTTTGATCTCAGATCCTTGGCAAAATCGGGTGAAATGTCCTCATACATTCTTGAAAAACTCCTGCTGGCCTGTCCTGAGAATATGACATTCGGAGAAAGCTTAGCATATGATCTTTCGGACGTGAAAGTTAATAGAACGCATATTAAAAACATGGATATTAGAGTCATTATCGCGAAAAAGATAGTTTTCCCCATACCTCCAAACAATTCTTTGGCAAAAAGCTTGGTTTTCATTCTTTCCCCTCCTATAATTCGACAATCTCATCACAAATATCATCAAACACGGACGTGTGGCAGGTTACTATTACCAACTTTGTCTTTTTCAGTTCCTTTAGCAATTCAATGATAATCTGTGCATTGCCTTCGTCTACATTGGAGATCGGTTCGTCACAAATGAAAATCTCCGCATCTTTCAAAAGCGCTCTCGCAAACGCAAGCCTTTGTTTCTCACCTCCGGACAATTCTGCTGTCCTGTGATGTTTTCTGTGTGCAAGGTTCATCTTTTGCAGAAGATCATCAATCTTCTTTCCATCAAATTTTTCCTTAGTATCCTCATATATCAGTTTAAGATTTTCAAAGACTGAAAGATTTTCAAAAAGAGCATAGTCCTGGAACACAAAAGAATATCTTTCTTTACGAATACTGCACAGAGTGTTTTTATCCGAAAAATCCAAAACTCTTCCATCAATCGACAGATCACCGTATGTCGGGTCATCTAAAAGGCCCAAAATGCTGAGCAAAGTTGTTTTTCCTTTGCCCGAAGCTCCTTTAAGAAGATACATTTTACCTGCTTCAAATGCGTGACAGAAATCCTTGATAACTTCTATATTGTTTTTCCCTTTTCTATACGTTTTTCCGAGATTACTTGCCTGAATCCTCATTGGGTTGCTCCTTTATATAAAAACTGTTTTTACATTAAAATATTGTTCGATTGAATCATCATGTGAAATCACTATTATAATTTTCCCTTTAAGTTTATTTAATATTTTTTCAAAAATACGTAATCTTGTTTTTTCATCAATACAAGAAAATGATTCGTCAAAAATATAAACGTCCGCTTGTTTCAACAAGGTTCGGGCTATTGATAGGCGTTTAATCTCTCCTCCGGAAAAATTGCAGACTACTTCTTCTATTTTTGTATTCAAGCCTTTTTTTAATCTTGAAACAAAGCCTAAAGCCTCCGCAATATCAAGTGCTTCATTAATATTTCCCTCAATTACTTCTCCATCATCTGACCTCGAGAGATTGGCGTATATTGTATCAAAGGCGAATATATCTTCTTGATAGCATACTGCCACTTTTTTTCTCATATCATTTTCTTTGAATGAATAAGTATCGTTGACATAAATGTTTCCTGACGAAGCCTCCAAATTTTGTGATATTAAGTTTAAAATTGTACTTTTCCCTTTGCCGCTTGTTCCTTTAATGATATAAGGTAACTTGTTTGTAAATGTCATGTTGAAATCTTTTAAGATTTTTCTGTCTTCACCCGAAAAGGAAAATGAGACATTATCAAAAGTTATTTTTTCTATTTTGTGTGGGTTATTGAGCTCTCCTTTGATAACATCCAATTCTAAGTCCAGAATATCAATTATTCTTTGAGCCGAAACCTTAACCTTCTGTAGCTGAATATTTACCGAAACAATCTGTGTAAAAATACTTCTGAGAGATGATGCTACTCCAATGATTGCTACAAACGCTCCTAAAGATAAAGAGTCATTCATAACCTTTCTCGCACCTACATATAATAAACTTACATCTCCAAGTATACCTATTAATGATACAGCAAACCTAGAAATATACTCCACATCAAAGTTTCTGACACTGATTCTTCGTATTTGCTTTAAACAATTATAATAATCATTGATCAGCTGTCCTTGAATCGAAAAAACTTTTACCAAAGGTAAACATATCATATTTCTTGTAAGCATCTTCAAGTGGTCTTGTGTAACTACGCGTGCATCGTTTTGATTCTCTCTTATTTTTGATGAAAACAAACGAGTGACCAGCATCTGAAGCAAAGAAGGAAGAAGTACCATTAGAAAAAAAACGATGGAATATGTGCAGAGATATGCAGACAAGCATATGAGCGTAAAGATTAAGGATGCATTCCCAATAAGTACATTATTGAAAAAATTATTTACGTAAGTAACATCTTCCATGATTCGGGTAGATATCGCGGATGAAGATAATTTGTTAATATCACTGAACTTTGCAAGATGAACCCTTTTTAAAAGATCGATTCGCATATCAATACCACATTGTTGCGAAACAGCAATATTGCATCTTTCTGCTGCCCAAGATAGAAAGATGCATATAATGCTGACAAAAAGAAAAAGACAGAAAAAACTCGGAAGCATCGAAAAATCTCTACTTGCTATAACAGTATCAATCAAGTGCTGATTAACGATATATTGATACATGGATACAACAGTTCCAATCAGTAAAATAATCAGCATAAATGCGACTTTTATCCAGTATTTTCGAAAGTACAAATTATATAACCTAAACAGACCCTCTTTGCTCATTTATATCCTCTTTGTTCAATCAAACATGTCTCATCATGAAAAAATGAACTGCTCCAATAATAATTTCTTTATACGAAAAACGGACAGGATTACTAAATAAACTTTAATATCCAATCTATAATTGTGACAATGATTCCAATCTTTCCGACTGTATCGTCTGATGAACTGTTGTCAATTTTCCCGGCGCTACCATAGGGATCGCATGAAAAATCATACTGTGTGTTTCCGTAAGAATCCGTATAAGTTCCACATGCATAATCCTTTTTCATATTAGATATGCGTACTCGGGGTAACTTAAGTAAAGTATTCATTTTAACCCTCCCGTCCAAATATGAAATCAATAATTTTTTGAAGAAGTCCCCTGTCATCAGCATCAATTTTTCCTTGATTTCCATAAGGATTACAAGAGAAGTCATACTGCACGTTTCCATTGGAATCCGTATATGTTCCGCATGCATAATCCTTCGTTGCAATAGAAGATACATTTACTTTGGGTAACTGTAATAATAATTTTTTCATTTTTTCCTCCTTAGTCCATTTTTCATTGATGAGACCACATTTGATTGACTCCGGACCAAAAAGTGATTAAAATAAAAAAGACTTTATGGTCACTTTGCAAGCGCTGTTTATTTTCGAAGGTATCCGGCGCTTGCTTTTTTATGCAAAGAATGGTTTCCCATTCGTTTTGCCTTATATAAATATTTTGCGTGAAAAAATAATTCAGTTCACTTTTGCATGCTACCATAGTAACTAAAAAAAATCAACCGTAAATAGACTGATTTTTTAATTTTTTTTTTGGGTGGGCACATTATTACCTTGAATGAGATTGTTAGCTTGTCTATTTTTTGTTTCAAAAAAAAATATTTGAAACGGAAAATGCGAAATGCTCGTGACAAAAAAATTTTAAAAAGTCTTAAGAACCGACCGGTGCAGAGGTAAATAAAACCAATTCCTCTTTTTTGAAAACAACAATAAAAAATGGCTCCAAAGTCCTAACGTACTCGAAACCATTTTGTCTACAGTCTGAGGCGGCAAGTCAAAAACTTGCCGCTTTTTCTTTACATTACTTTGATTATCTCCAGTTCGGGATGTTTCATAAGATCCACAAACTCGGAGGCAACCTTTATGATGGGGCGTGTGAGGCGCTCGTTCAGCATGATCAGCTTTCCGTCGGTACCGTCATTTAAAATGACATGGGATCCGATGAGAGACTGAGCAAGACAGTTCAGGAACGGGAGAAGACCCGCAACGTCATATTTGCTGTAACCGTCTTTTTCAAAGCCTGCAACCACGTCGAAGGTGCATATGTCTTCACGATAGGGACGCTTCGAGGTCATGGCATAGTAGACATCGGCAATGGCCACATAGCGGGCGTAGAAAGGTATCTTTTGGCCGTTAAGACCGTCGGGATAGCCGGATCCGTCAAAACGTTCATGATGATAAAGGGCGCAGAGAGCAACGTGTTCCGGAAGAGTGGTCTGGGTGAGGAGGCTGTAGCCGAGAGTGGTGTGAGAACGGATCTCTTCCAGTTCGTCCTCGGTGAGTCTTCCCTGTTTGTTGAGCAGTTCTTCGGGAATGGTGATCTTTCCGATGTCGTGGAAGATCGAGCACAGGATCAGCTCTCGGAGCTGTTCCTCGGTAAATTGAGCCTTGATGCCTATGATGATGGAGATCAGGGTAACACCGACCGTGTGGATGTATATGCTGTCGTCAAAGTCTCGCGCTGCCTGCAGGAGCTCAAGAACATGAAGGGTCTCGCCGTATTTTTCGGAGAAAGACTTGATCTTATCGATGAGACCGTCGGTATCGATATCGGAGCGGGGATTCATCATGAGGCGTTCAAATACCTCGGAGATGTCTCCGGCCACTGCCAGCAGTTCGCGACGGAAATCCTGATATTCCTTGGTGTCTTTCAGTCTGTTTTCGAGTGGAGCCTCTTCCTCCAATTCCTCAGGGGTTGCAATGTAGTCGGGAATATAAACGCTGATGGTCTTTAATCCCGCATTGGTGAGGCGTGCCATATAGCGCTGAGAAAGGACAGTACTTTTGGGTACAACAACCTGGCCGTTTGTTCCCACGGCGTCTGATGCCATGATCATTCCTGCACGTATATCGTTTACGAGAATGTTTTTATTAATCATGACCCCTTCCTTTCTGATATGGTAGGTAGTTTGCAACTTGTGCATATCACCTTCATACTACACTAAATGTAGTGTAAAGGCAAGAGAAAAATGAAGGGGTCATTGTGGTTTTACATCCTGTTCTTTATGATGTTTTTACTGCTGAAGAAGGTGATGAGGAAGTAGCCTCCGTAGATCAGGAGCAGTATAGCGGATGTGACCGTTATGGAAGTGGAGACGTTTTCGGTTCCCACGATCTCCAGAACCTGTTTGGCAAACTTCATTCCGAAAATGGAGTGGAACAAAGCAAGAAGAAGAGGCAACAGGAAGAATATGCCTGTCTGTATGAAAAGGGAACCTGTGACAGAAGACTCTTCCGCACCGATCTTTCTCAGCATCTCGTATCTGGGCAAGCTGTCAACACTTTCGGAAAGGGTCTTGAGGGCAAGGATGGCTCCGCTGGCAATGAGGAACACGATGCCTATGTAAAGACCGATGAAGGTGAGGATGGCAGTGAGTCCGATGGCGTTTTCATAGAGCTCGGACTTTGTGGCAAAATCGTACCAGTAACCGCCGTATTTGACATCGTCTCTGCCGTAGGTGTCACCGACCCACTGAAGCCAGGAATTTTCAATGAACTCGTGCAATCTGTTTTCTGCAGCTCTGACCTCTTCTTTTGACCCCTGTTTGTAATTTCCGATAAAGTAATCCTGCACCTTTTGAGTCTCATCCACAGCCTTGTCGGGAATGATGAAAATGCCTGAGCAGACGGCAGTGTTGCTGAGATCGATGAAGCCGTCCACACACTCGTTGCAAGCGGGCTTAAGACTGTTACCGAAGACGGTTATGCCGAGACCTGTGCTCAAAGGAAGGTCCAGCATCTTTTTCATGGAATCGTAATTGCAGATCACCAGATACTCGTCGTCCTTAAGAGTGAGACGATCTCTGTGATAAAGATCCATGAGAGCATTGTAATCGCTGATTTTTACAAAAGTCGCGGGTGCACTGAACCTGAAAAATCTGAACTGCTTTTGCAGATCCTCCAGGTAGGGACCGAAGAAATCGCCCAGGGTCACATCCTTGTCATTATAGGCTGCAAAATGGGCATATTCACCGAAAACATCGGTAAGGTCACAGCCTGCTTCCTGAAATGATTCTTCTATATCTACATAGACATTGTAGGTCCTGTCGCTGTCATAAACGGTGAGTTCAATCTGGGCATCTGCGGGGCAGTACTTCCGAAGGTTGCCGTTCATGGCGTTCCTGAATGAGAAGGAAGCTGAAAGGGCACATATGGTGACGAAGAGCATCAGGCAGATGACGGTCATGGCAAAGATCATGGTGTTGACCTTACTGCTGATCTGACGGAAGGTGAAAGCGTTCAATCCTCTGTGGTAAAGCTTCTTGAAGGACATGAGGATCCTTAAGAGAAGACCGGATACCGAGAAGAAGATGAGCAATGTGGAAACGGCGCCAAGGCATATGCTGATGATGACCTTTGTCTCGTTCAGGTGTTCAAAATCGTAGGCTACCATATAGTAAGCCCATCCCAGAGCAACGGAGGCGATGATAAAAAGGATCACGGAAAGAACGGGATTCTTTGCGTGGATAGTTTCGGAACGCTTTCCGCTCTGGATAAGGTCTATGAGCTTCATCTTTGTGACAGAAATGCTGTTAAAGAACATCACGAAGAGATACATGACTGCAAAGCAGACAATGGTCTTTATGATGGCACTGCCGGAAACAGTGAATTTAAAGGCGGTCATGTCAGCTTCAAAAAGGTTTGCCACAACGGCGCTCATGAGCTGTGAAAGACCGACCCCTGCCACGAGACCCGTGATCAGTGAACCGATGCCGATGATGACCGTTTCCATGAGAAGAATGGCGGAGATCTTTCCCTTTCCCATGCCAAGGAGCATGTAGAGGGCAAATTCGCGGTTTCTTCGCTTCATGAGGAAACGGCTGGCATATATGATGAGAAGAGCCAGGACACCGGCTACAAAAATGCTGACTATGGAGAGGATCTCCGTAAGGAGGCGCACCATATCGTTGCGGCTTTCCTCGACCCTAAGCATGGCAGCCTGGGAACCTACGGCGTTAAAAATGTAGAAGATGGAAACGCCGATGACCAGTGTGAAAAAGTAAACAGCATAGTCCTTAAGGCTTCTGCGAATGTTTTTTAAGGAGATCTTAAAGAGCATCGTTTACTTCACCTCCCAGCAGGGTGACAACATCCATGATCCTGTCGAAGAATTCTTTACGCTTTGCGTTTCCTCTTGAGATCTCATTGAAGATCTTTCCGTCTTTAATGAAGATAACGCGGCTTGCATAGCTGGCTGCAAAACTGTCGTGGGTAACCATCATTATGGTGGCATTGTATTCTTTGTTCAGGAAATTGAAACGCTCCAGAAGCATGCCCGAGGACTTGGAGTCCAAGGCGCCTGTAGGCTCGTCCGCAAGGATCAGCTTGGGATTTGCCACGATGGCACGGGCGGAAGCCACACGCTGCTTCTGACCGCCGGAAAGCTGGTAGGGATATTTGTCTAAGATCTCTTCGATGCCCAATTGTTGCGCCACGATCCTGACGGCCTTTTCGATGTCACTGACCGGCCATTTTTGGATCGTGAGCGAGAGAGCGATGTTTTCATAAGAAGTAAGGGTATCAAGAAGATTAAAATCCTGAAAGATAAAGCCAAGCTTTTCCCGACGAAAGGAGTTTAGCTTCTTCCCCTTTAACTCTGTGATGTCCTGGTTTTCAAGATAGATGTGACCTGCAGTAACGCGGTCGATGGTGGATATGCAGTTGAGAAGGGTTGTCTTTCCGCTTCCGGATGCACCCATGATGGCAACGAACTCTCCTTTCTCCACCGAGAAGGAAATATCGTTGAGAGCCTTTGTAAGGCTTGATTTGTTTCCGTAATATTTTTCAACCTGCTGTACTCTGAGTAATTCCATTTTTTTGATTCCTTTCATTTTTTCTGTAGTATAACGGACCGGGTTCAGAGTGTCGCAATTGCAATCTTATTTAACATTACAATTTTGAAAGGTTGATCACCGGGAGATCTTGAGAAGGGTGCTTTTGGCGAAGGAAAGGGCAAATTCCGTGCAGACATCCTCTTGGGAAGAGACCGTGACGGAATGTCCCAGACGGGTGCAAAGGCTTTTTACGATGTAGAGGCCCATGCCCGTGGAGCCGGGGTTTTTCCTGCCGTTAAGACCGGTGAAACTTTTTTCGAAGATCCTGGGGAGGTCGGTTTCCGGAATTCCTATGCCGTTATCCCTGAAGTAAAAGGTCACTCTGTCTTCCGTTTCTTCGGCCCTGACCTTTATTATCAGAGGACGGGAGGGATGGGCATATTTCAAACTGTTGGCAATGAACTGGCCTATGATGAATTCCAGCCATTTTCCGTCGGTGAGGACGGTATGGTCCAGATCGGATGCATCGATCTCTGCATTGGCGAGCTGCAGAAGTTCGCGGCTTTTGACCGCTGCGTTTCCGAAGGCTTTTTGAAGGGAGTACTCTTTTATCACATAGTCTTTTTCAGCATTTTCGGAACGGGCATAGTAGAGGACGTTTTCAATGTAGTCGTCGATCTTTTTTAGCTGCCCCGTCATTTTGGCCCTGACGTCGGGATTGTTCTTGCATATGAGTTCAAGGGCGGCTACGGGAAGTTTGGCTTCGTGTACCCACATTTCTATGTATTCCCTGAACTCTTTGGTCTGAAGCCTGTAGACCGCCACATTTTCCGCCATGGATTTACTGCTGTCCATAAGGATCTCGCTAAGGAGCCTGCCCTCCAGAAAATCCGCGTCCGGAAGCATTTCGGAGATCAGGTATTTGCGGTCCAGATTTTCGAGATTGGAAAAGACGGCGTTGTAGAAAGCCCGCCGTCTGTTGAACTCTACCATGTCTGCAAGGAGGCAGGCCGGAACAAGGACACCCGTTACCGTGATGACAGACACCGTGGGAGTTTTCAGGGCGGTGAGAAAGATGAGAACTATAAAGTAGAAGACTCCCCGGATGAGCAAGGTGTATTTTTTGTCTTTAATGTAGGCGAAAAAATTCATTTCAGTACATACCCCTGTTTCTTTCTGGTCTCGATAGCTTCAGGGAGACCAAGATCCGCCAGTTTGTTCCGCAGGCGGCTGATGTTTACGGAAAGAGCGTTGTCATTAATGAATTCGTTGTTGTCCCAGAGCACTGTCATAAGGTCGTCTCTGGAAACGATCTCCCCGGAATGATCCAACAGAAGCCGAAAGATCAGCATCTCGTTTTTGGTAAGCATCTGTTCCGCACCGTTTCGGGAGAGTGTACCCTTCAGAGTGCTTACATGCACATCTTTGTAGATCATTTCCTGGCCGGTCTTTCTGGTCCTTTTGAGAACCGCGGAGATCCTGAGGAGGAGAATGGTGGGGTTGTAGGGCTTGGTGATGTAATCATCCGCACCGTAACTCATTGAGATGAGTTCATCCAGTTCAGCCGTGCGGCTGGTGAGCATTATGACGGGAGTGTCCTTGGTCTTCCTGAATTCCTGAAGAAGGGCTTCTCCGTTCTCTCCCGGGAGATTGATGTCCATGAGGATGAGGTCCGCACCGGAGCTCTTAAGGAGGGAAGAGACGTTACCGAAGTCTGTCACCTTTTCCGCGGTGTATCCGGCGTTATTTAAAAGAATGGACAGTTCTTCGCTTAAGGTCTTGTCATCTTCAATTATGAGTATTTTGTTCATAGGTTTTCTGCTCCTCCTGTTTCGCATTTCTATAGTATATCATATTATGAGGCAGCGGGCATAAAAAAAGCGCCTTTTAAGGAGTAAACCGAAAAAGGCGCTTTGAGATCTAGTTGTTGAGCTGATTGTTCTTGTACTTCTCGATGTATTTCTGAATACGTGCCGTGGGGCTCAGGAACTCGCTGATGGAACGGTCGTGGTTCATGGCGTCGATGAGAAGTGCAATGTATTTTGCCATCTCTGCGGATGCATAGTAAGGACGTGCAAGAAGTTCGGGGGTCTGGTAAACCAGGTTTGTGGTGATCATGAGATCGAAAATGCCTTCTGCATTTGCTTTATCGAAAGCATCCAGTCCGTTGGTGAAAAGACCGAAAGTGGCGCAGAGGAAGATCCTCTTTGCTTTTCTGGCCTTTAATTCTCTTGCTGTATCAAGAAGGCTTTCACCGGAGGAGATCATATCGTCGATGATGATGACATCCTTGCCCTCAACGTCGGAGCCCAGGAACTCGTGAGCTACGATGGGGTTTCTGCCGTTAACGATCTTTGTGTAATCACGGCGTTTATAGAACATACCTACGTCCGTGCCTGTAACGGAGCCGAAGTAAACCGCTCTGCTCATGGCGCCTTCATCGGGGCTGATGACCATGGTGTGCTGGGTATCAAGGATGATATCCGGAACCTTGCGAAGAAGAGCCTTGATGAACTGATAGGTGGGTTGTACTGTCTCAAAGGAATTTAAAGGAATTGCGTTCTGAACACGGGGGTCGTGAGCATCGAAGGTAATGATGGAGTCTACGCCCATGTTGATGAGATCCTGAAGGGCAAGTGCACAGTCAAGAGATTCTCTTGCACTTCTCTTGTGCTGACGTCCTTCATAGAGAAAAGGCATAATGACCGTGATCCTGCGGGCTTTTCCGCCGACAGCTGCGATCAGTCTTTTAAGATCCGAAAAATGATCGTCGGGTGACATGTGGTTTTCATGTCCGCTTACAGTGTAAGTAATGGAGTAATTGGTAACATCGACAAGGAAATAGAGATCGTCGCCGCGGACTGTTTCCTTGATAAGACCCTTTGCTTCGCCGGATCCGAATCTCGGACATTCGGCATTTACAAGATAAGAGTCCTTTTTGTAATCCTCAAAGTTGATGGTGTTCATCTCTTCGTGAGTACGGCCGCTGCGCCACTCAACGATGTACTTGTCCACCTTCTTTGCAATGTCGTCACAGCTTCGCAAGGGTATGATGCCAAGCTTGCCGACGGGAATGGTGCTCCAGATTTCATCCTGAGACATTTTTGGTCCTCCAATGACGGTTTTAGCCGCTGTTCACGGCTTACCTGCAATATGATGTTGATAGTTTATTCGTAAACCCGCGACACACTTTACAGCAAGTTTTGTCTTTTGTCAAGTCACACGGCGGTAAGCTTTTGAACAAAGCGCAGATCCTTGCCATAGAAGCGATAGAGCGTATAAAGACCGGCTATCCTTGAGAAATTTCTTTCACCGTAAGTCTCATTGATCTCATAGGGCATGAGGTTTGAAGAGATGATGGTGGAGTGTCCGGCGAGTATGCGTTCGTTGATGCAAATGTTGAGGCAGGAAACGGTAAATTCCGTGGCATGTTCCGAACCGAGATCGTCGATGATGAGAAGATCGCAGGTCATGATGTAATCTCCGAGTTCGGAAGACTCTCCTTCGCCTTCTTTTTTGGGAATATAATCTTTCCTCATGATGTCAAAGAGTTCGGGAGCGGAAAGATAGAGGACCGTATAGCCCTTTTTTAACAGTTCGTCGGCAATACAGTGGGAAAGGAAAGTCTTTCCCAGACCTGCCGTACCCGAAAAGAACAGGTTTTCTTTTGAAGCGGGAAAACCTGCCACAAACTCTTTTGCTCTGGTGAGATTGATGTTCATGAGATCGTAAGAGCTGCAGTTGCTGACGGGATCTATGTCCGTCCTGCTGTACAGATCCGAACGGAAAGTGCTGAAATTTTCTTTTTTAAGAACTTCCTTGATGTTGGACTGAGAATAGAGCAGGTCCACGATGGCCTGCTTGAAGCAGTGACATTTCTGAGTGCCGATGTAGCCGGTGTCTTTGCAATCGGGACAAGAGTACACGGGCTCCAGATAATCTGCGGGGTAACCGTTCTTTAAAAGAACCTGCTTCTTCCGGTCTGCGATACGGGTTACCTTATCACGGAGGGCCTCAAGGGTGCGGTCGGAATCACCCGTTGAGTCAAGTAATGTCATGCGGGCATATTCCATGGAGGCATCGATGGCTTCGTTGTCCAGAGCTTTGTATTCCGGAACCCTTCGCAGGACTTCGCTGAGCCTGGAATCGTGTAAAAGTCTGGCGGAGTTTTGCTTTTCTTCGTAGTCCCGCATGATCTTTGAGTATTGACTGTTACTGAGTGCCATAAATCATCCCTCTTGTTCCTGTTTGATGGAAAAGCCCAAAGATCTTTCCAGCATCTGGCGTTCGATCTCACGCATATCCGATGCGGAATATTCTCTCTGAGTGTATCTGTTAAGGTAATTTTCTGCGGATTTGGAAACCTTTCTGGCAGGTTTCGTTCCCTTTGCCTTGGTGAAGTTCCTGTCCTTCTCCGCAAGGGCTTCGGGAGTCTTGATGTTCTCCTCGTTCCAGGAGGTGAGGATCTTATCCGCATATACAAAACTGGTCTTGTTGGTCTTTAAAAGAGTTCTGTCACAGGCTTCTTTCACCATTTCCGGAGAAAAGCCCATTCCTTCCCATGCACGGATGAACTTTTGTTCTTTGTCTCCGGGAAGACGTCCCAGATTGAAAGCCTTGTTAACGGCATTGAAGTAGGCGTTGTAAAGCATGGTGCGATTGTCGGCTTCTTCCACTGTGGTGATGCCCTGCTCATACCAGTCCAGAGCTGTGGACCAGATGTAGGAGTTCTTTTTCTTGTTCCTGTCTATGCAGATCTCATAAAGATGAAGGATGAGATCCTGAGAAAAACCGAGATTTTTATAAAGGTTCACCAGAAGGTTCTGGTCTTCTTCGCTTAAAGTGCGCTGGAGGTACATTTCAAGAGCATTGCTCATGAAGTTCACTTCTTTTTCTTCCAGTGCCTTGTTTATGTCCGCTCTGGAAAGAGAAGGCAGGGCTCTGACAGAGGAAGTGTCCTCCGCTTCAGGCTTGGAGGCCTCTTCCGCAACAGACTTTGTTGCATCGGGACGGATGTTGTTGATGGAGATCACTTTTGCGTTGGATCCGGTAACCTTAGGTGCTGTCTTTGCAGGTTCCGCAGTGAGATCCAGAAGAGTGATGCCCGTGATGTCATCACCGTTACGGTAGAGACGGATCACATCATTCTTGTCCCAGTACTTGAGGGCACGGATGATGTCGCTTTCGGTCTCGTCGAAGAAATCTGCGGCGGAGGAAATGGAAAACTGCATTTCGTTACCTGTAAGACAACGAAGAAGATAAAGATATATTTTGACGTAGGCTCCGTTTGCGGAAGCCAGATAGCGATCGATAAATACGTTCGGAATAACTGTTGCTGAGTATTTGCGTTCGGTGTTGATCATTATGTCGTTCATAACTGCCTGCCCCTAAAGTTCACATTTTTTCATTTTCCCAATGGGCTCCGAAGGGCTGCATCCGTAATGGATAAGCGCTTCTTATCGAGCTCGACAGCAGCGATTATAACACAGAAAAATCGATCTTTGAATTGCAAATTTTGTGTTAGAGCCTTGTAGAATGGCATTGTGGATAATGTGGATAAAAAAACTCTTGACAAGGTCAAAGCCAAACAACAAGGGGCTGAATAAAAATCACGGCCTCCCCGTGGATGAATGGGGATAGGCCGTGGATAGAGTGGATAACTACAGACACAAAAGATCATCACCTACATTTACAATGTCTCCGGCTCCCATAGTTATCAACAGGTCGTTTGTTGATGAAAAACCCGATAAAAAATTTTCAATTTCTTTAAATGATGAAAAATAGTATGCTTCCTTACCATTTTTGACCAGAAGGTCCTTGAGCATTTCCGAGGACACTGTTCCGTCGTCGATCTCGCGGGCGGAATATATGTCTGCCATTACGATGACGTCTGACATTGAGAGGCTTTCCACAAACTCCTTGAGAAGGGACTTGGTCCTGGAATAGGTGTGAGGCTGGAAAACGGTAACGATACGTTTCCTCTTGAAACGACGGGCAGTGTTGAGGGTCGCCCTGATCTCGTCGGGATTGTGGGCATAGTCGTCGTAGACCTCCGCTCCCTTAAAGTTTCCTTTGTACTCAAAACGGCGTTTTGTGCCTGTGAAGTCTTTTAAAGTCTTTAACATGGAAGAAAAGGGAACATCGTACTTCCTTGCAACCGCAACGGCAGCCAGAGAGTTTGAAACGTTGTGACGTCCCATGAGGCCAAGCTTCACATGACCCAGAAGAACGCCCTCTTCGTAAAGGTCGTATTCTCCTCTTCCGCAGTCGTCATAGGATATGTTTGTTGCGGTATAATCATAGGAAGAGGGAACCTCGCCGTCTTCTGCAAGCCCGTATGTCTTCAGGGTACCGTGGATGTTTTTGAACAGCTTTTGGTGATCCTCGATCTCGCCGTTCACCACCACAAGGCCTTTTTCGGGAACAAGGGCAGCGAAGCGGGCAAAGGAGTTTCTAATGTCGTTCAGATCCTTAAAGAAATCCAGATGATCTTCCCTTATATTAAGGATGACAGCGTCCGTGGGGAAGAAATCCAGGAAGGAATTGGTGTATTCGCAGGATTCCACCACGAAGTAGTCGTTTCCGCCGATCTTAAAGTTGGTGTCTATGCCGGGGATTATGCCTCCCACGGAAATGGTGGGATCCATGCCTGCGTTCAGGAACATCATGGACAAAAGGGATGTGGTGGTGGTCTTTCCGTCAGTGCCGGAGATGCCGATGGCGTGAGGGAAGTTCTTCATAAGTTCTCCCATGAGTTCGCCTCTGGAAAGCTCCGGCAGCTTTCTGCGCCTTGCCTCCATGAATTCCGGATTGTCGGGATGAATGGAACCTGTATATATGATAAGGTCGATGTCGTCGGTGATGTTGGCGGCTTTGAGGCCGATGTTCACTTTTCCGCCCAGTTTCTTGAGCTCCTCGATGAGGGGAGAATCATGGTCGTCGGAGCCGGAAACGGTGAAGCCGTTTACCAGCAGGAACTTTGCAAGTCCGCTCATGGATATGCCTCCGATGCCCAAAAAGTGGACATGGACAGGCTTTTTAAGATCTATCTGATACATATATCCTCCGTGATATGCATGTAAATATGCTTTCCGTATTATAGTCTTTCGGGGGGAGAAAGACAATCATCAAATCTCTTTATATTTAAGCAATTCCTCTATGTATGCCTTCCCGTACTTACTCAGATACCCGCCTCTTCTGATTATGTATCCGATCACAAGCGGATCTTCTTCTTTCAGTTTTACGGATACCATGCCCTTAAGGGTGGCTTCCTTCTCTGCCAGCATTCCCGAGCCGATGGAGTAGCCTCCCAGTTCTGCCAGAAGTTCCATGGTGGTGGCTCTGTCGTCGGATTTTATGGTCTTCTTGAAATCGTAATCCGCCATGGCCTCCTCCGTAAGATAGAAGTGGCCTGCATCGCTCTGGTCGAAGGAAACGCAGGGGTAATCCTCCAGTTCCGAAAGAGAGATCTCCTTTCGGGAGGCAAATTTATGGTTCTGCCAGACATATGCATAGGTTTCCCTTTGCATGAGGGGCACAAACTCCAGATTATATTCTCTTATGAGCTTCTTTATGAGGGCTTCATTGGCACCCGAGTAGGAAACGATGCCCACTTCGCTCTTCAGATCTCTCACATACTCAAGAACTTCGTTTGTCCTGGTCTCATGGATGGAAAAGTCATATTCTCTCGGATCGAAGGTTTTCAGTATGTTTGTGAAGGACTTGATGGCAAAGGAGTAGTGCTGGGTGGATACAGAGAAGGATTCACGGCTCTTGTTCTTTCCAAGATACCTGTCCTCCACTATCCTGTATTGCCCCACAGCCTTCTTTGCATATATAAGGAAGTCTCTGCCTTCTTCCGTGAGCCTGATGCCCTTATTGGTCCTTTCAAAGAGCAGTATGCCCAGTTCTTCTTCAAGTTCACGGATGCTGGCGGATAAAGCCGGCTGTGAAACAAAGAGTTTTGTCGCTGCTTCTCTCATGGAAGAGGAGTCTGCCACTTCGATCACGTATTTCATCTGATTGATGTTCATAGATACTGTCTCCTTTTTATTGGGAAGATTTTAGCACGAAGAAGCAATAAAGTAAATGGCGATAAACAATGCTTATCGCCCACGATAAAATGTCGGTAATTTTCAACCTACCAAATTGGTAGTAATATATGCGGCATATTAAATCTGAACCAAACAACAGGAGGAAAAACAATGAAGAAGATCATCAAAAAAATTTCGGCAGTACTTGTGGCGTTGGCATCCGTAGCGTCACTTACGGCATGTTCATCAAAAGCATCCGATCTGAAAGTGATAAAGGCAGAGACTTTCGGAAAGCCTTCACCTTTCATTTATACAGTGGACAAGGCGGAAGATGCATTGTACACCACATCTGAGGGAGTTTATCTTTCGGGATATGATATCGCGGTTCTGGTAGAACTTTTTAAGACAAAGGCTCTCGAGGGTTACACTCTGGATCTTGTGGTAAGCTCCAACGCCATTGTGGATGCACAGCAGGGAGTTGTGGATTTCGGCGTGAACAACTTCAGCTACAATGTGGACAGAGCAGCAAGCTTCTACTTCTCTTATCCATACACAAAAGCAAAATACGCCATCCTTACACCTAAGGGAAAAGAACTTTCATCCTTTGAAGCGGTCGCAGCATCGGGACTTCCGGTGGAGACCTCCGCAGGAAACAATGTGGCAAACGCCCTTGAGAGATGGAATGCGGCAAATCCCGACAAGCAGATCAAGATCGAATACACCTCGTCCGATATCACCGCACAGTTACAGCACATCGCAGAAGGCACATACGTAGGTATCGGTGATACACCCGTATGGCAGGCATACAGAGAAGCCTATCCCGAGATCTTTGCAAAACTTACCGAGAACATCCTTTCCGATGAGGAAGCCCTTCTCATCACAGAGCATTCCACATCCCACCTTCTCTTCGGTAAGACCGGACCCAATGCAAAGGAGTATCAGAAACTTCTTTCCGAAGGCATATATGAACTCTATCAGAACGGAACTCTTGAAAGACTGGCAAAGCAGTATACAGGACTTGACATTGTTCCCTCGGCATCTGATTTCATCTATCTCAACTAGTTAAAGACAAAAGGAGGAAAACATCATGGCAGAACCCTTAAGCTGCGGAATTGCGGCACACAGAGCAAAAGTAAAAGCTGAAGCAGAAAGAAAGCCGGCATATACGGACGAGCTTGCGGATTATCTTGCAGGACTCAACAATACAAAGCCCAGACCCACCATCACTCAGGGAGAGATCGATGAAAAGGGATATTGGGTAAGACAGCCCAATTTCCTCATCACACCCTTCGGTGACGGAGAAAAAGATCTTAAGGCTGACAAGGACAGATACATCATCTACTGGAACCCGGGATGCAACTGGAGCCAGCGCCCCGTCATAGTCAGAGAACTTCTGGGCCTTACGGATGTCATCAAAGAGGAAAAGGTGAGCCATACAGGCGAGCACAATAAGTACGGCTGGGGATTCCCCGACAGCCCCAACTTTAAGGATCCCATAACGGGAGTAAACTTTCTGTCGGATCTCTACACAAATGCGGATCCCAACTACACAGGCCGTGCCACTACACCCACCTTTGCGGATTACAAGGAAAAGAAGGCCGTAAACAACGACTATCACAGGCTCACCAACTATCTTGAGGTCCAGTTTAGAAAGTATCAGCCCGTGGACGCTCCGGACCTCTATCCCGTTAAGTTCCGTAAGGAGATCGACGAACTGAACGACTGGCTGTTCCCCAACATCAACGACGGACATTACCGTCAGGCTTTTGCCCAGTCCCCCGAAGCATATAACGACGGACATGCAGCTTTCCATTCAGCTCTTGAAAAACTGGACGAGAGACTTGCCACAAACCGTTTCCTTTTCGGTGATTACATCACAGATTCCGATGTGAGAGCCTATGTTTCCCTTATCAAGTGGGAAACGGATTTCTACCTTAACGCAGGTCCTCAGAAGAAGAGGATCTCCGAGTACAAAAATGTTTGGGAATATGTGAAGGAACTCTACAGTATTCCCGCATTTTCAAGGTACATAAACAGACATGACAAAGCAAAGGATGACACCAGAGGTGATTTCAGTTCCTACATCTTCAGGATCGTTAGCAAACTGGATCTGGACGAATTCCTTAAGACGGATCACGCAAGAAAAGCACTTTCAGCAGATCCCGAGAATCTGTTCCTTAAGCATCCCGCAGGGGAGACTCCCGAGGACTACCAGTCGGTGATCTCGAAGACGAAGTGGAACGATCCTTCTCAGGAAGTGAGAGCCGACAAGAAATTCAAACTTTCCGTGGATGCATCCGTAAATCCTTTAAAGGGAAAACTTCACAACTAGGAGGAACCTGACCAATGGCTGTTACATATAAAGAAACCGCAGAAGGAACAGATCCCGAAGAGATCGCAGATGTCCTTAGGATCGCCTTCGGTCGCGGGGAGAACGCTTTTCGGAGCGTAAAAGAGGTCTTTGAAAACTCTTCCCTTGTTGTCTTCGCCTATGACGGCAGTCGCCTGATCGGAGCAGGCAGGGCGCTGTCAGACGGATATGACTGGGCGGGCATATACGATGTGGGCCTTCTTCCCGAGTATCAGGGGAAAGGTATCGGCAGGGAACTGATCCGTCACCTGACAGACCGCCTTAAGGGACAGCATGTCTTTCTCTGTTCTGTTCCGGAAAAGGTTTCTTTATTTGAACACCTTGGTTTTCACAGATCCAAGACGGCATTTACCTACGTGGGAGGAAGTGTTAAGGATGGCTTCTTTCTGCCGGAGGGTTATAGATTTGAAGAAGAGTTCTATCCCCGAAAGCCCTTCATTGACAACGGAAATACAGAGAAGAAAACAAAGGTGGGTGAGATCACCTATAAAGAGTCTCCCGAGGGTATAGACTATAGTCGTGTGAACGCCGTACTTTCAAAAGCTTTCGGCGGACATGAAAGGGATGAGTTGAAAACAAAGGATGCTTTTGAAAGATCCCAAAAGGTTGAATATGCCTTTGCGGACGGTGAACTTGTGGGTGTTGCGAGAGCTGTTACGGACGGGAAAGAACAGGCCATCATTCTGAACGTGGCCGTGGATCCTGCTTATCAGGGATTTAAGATCGGGTGGAACATCGTAGCGAAACTCGCTGCCCGGCTGGATGGCTACAACATCTTCCTGAACACTCATCCGGGCGCGGTGGGATTTTACAACCGTCCGGGATTCAGGAGAAACAGGACCGCCATGTGCTATGATCCGGTGCAGATGCCGGAGGAAGTGGCAAAGGGATTTGAACTTCCCGTGGGATTCAGATTCCCGGATGAATATTAGGAGAAAGGAAAAAGCATGTCGACAAACTTTTCGGATTTCTTCAGTTTGGAACTGGTCTGGAAGAGGATCCCCGAGCTGATCAAAAAAATACCCATAACCCTGGAACTTGCCTTGTTCTCGTTCCTTGTGTCCATCGTGGTGGGACTTCTGATCGGTGTTGCCAGATACAAAAAAATAAAGGTTCTGGGTTCGGTGGCTACGGCTTTCCTTTCCTTTATGCGGGGAACACCCATGCTGATCCAGCTGTATGTGGCTTATTACGGCATCCCCGCTGTATTGAAGATCTTCAATTCCTGGGGTGCGAACATCAACGTGAACCTGGTACCGAAGCTGGTATATGCTTTTGTGGCACTTGGGCTTTACCAGTCGGCTTTCACCAGTGAGACCATAAGAGCGGCGCTGGAATCCGTGGACAAAGGTGAGATCGAGGCGGGGACTGCCATGGGCATGACCTATCCTCAGATCTTTCGCCGGGTCATCATTCCCGAAGCTATTGAGAATGCGCTTCCGGGCATCAACAATTCCATCATCGGACTCATCAAGGGAACCTCCCTTGCATCCACCTGCGGCATAATAGAGATCACCTATCAGAACCAGATACTTGCCGGTCGTGATTACAGATATCTGGAAGGATATGTGGCTCTGGCCATAATCTACTGGGTCATCACTCTGATCCTTGAGCGTGTGTTCAAGGTGGTGGAAAAGAAGACCCGGATACCCGAGCAGCCCAAGGAACTTGCGGAGGTTTAAGAGCAGTATAAAGGAGAAGGCATATGGCTATATTGGAAATAAAAGGCCTGAGTAAAAAGTTTAATAATAATGTGGTACTTGACGGTATCGACCTTACGATAAATCCCGGGGACATCATCGGAGTTGTCGGACCTTCGGGAACGGGTAAATCCACGCTGCTCAGGTCCATAAACCTTCTGGAAAGGCCCGAAGAAGGCAGCATATCCTTCGGAGAACTGAAACTTGACCTGCCTCTTAAAGGAAACGGCAAGAAAACGGTGAAGGAACTCCGCATGCATATGGGAATGGTGTTCCAGAGGTTCAATCTTTTTGAACACAAGACAGCCCTTGCCAATGTCATGGAAGGCCTCATCACGGTTCAGAAAAAAACAAAAGAAGAAGCGAGAGAGATCGCTCTTAAGGAACTGGAGAACGTGGGACTTCTGGAATGGCAGAACCACTACCCCAAGCATATGTCAGGCGGACAGCAGCAGAGAGTGGCCATAGCCAGAACTCTGGCAATGAGACCTGACATCATCCTCCTGGACGAGCCCACAAGCGCTCTGGATCCGGAACTGGTAACGGAAGTCCTTAACATCATCAAGAAGGTGGCGGAGCAGGGCTACACCATGCTCCTGGTGTCCCATGAGATGGATTTCATAAAGAAGATATCCACCAGAGTGCTGTTCCTGGATGGCGGAAAGATCATCGAGGACGGCAGTCCCAGAGAGGTTTTCGGAAATCCTAAAAGCGCCCGGGCAAGAGAGTTCTTCGCCAAGATGAACAAGCTTAAAGAGCCTGACTATATTATTTAAAATGATCGGAGATCATACATGGAATTTGAAACTCTTTGTTTACACGCAGACAATAATGAGAGTGACGAGTGGGGGACACTGACTGTGCCTATATGTCAGTCCGCCACTTTTGTGCATAAAGGGGTCAATGTCCCCTCGGAATACAGTTATTCGAGACTTTCCAATCCTACAAGAAGGCATTTGGAAAGAACTGTGGCAGCTCTGGAAGGGGGAGCGGACGCATATGCCTTCTCTTCGGGGATGACTGCCATTACTGTGTCTATGATGCTGTTCGGGCCCGGGGATCATGTGATCGCCTCGGACGATCTTTACGGAGGGGCATTGCGTCTTTTCAGACAGGTGTGTGCCTGTAATGGCATAGACTTTGACTTTGTCGACACCTCGGACCTCGAGGCGGTAAAGAAGGCTGTGAGGCCCAACACAAAACTCATATATCTTGAAACTCCGTCGAATCCACTTATGCATGTGACCGACATCGGGGAGATCGTAAAGATCGCTCACGGTATCGGAGCCCTTGTGTATGTGGATAATACTTTTTTGACCCCTTATTTCCAGCGGCCTTTGGAACTGGGGGCGGACGTTGTGCTCCATTCCGGGACGAAGTACCTGGGAGGACACAATGATACTCTTGCGGGATTTGCCGTGGCTTCCACAAAGGAACTGGCGGAGAAGATTCTCTTCTATTCCAAGACCATAGGCGGTCAGCTGGCTCCCTTTGACGCATTTTTAATTGAAAGGGGCATCAAGACCCTGCCCCTCAGGATGGACAGGATCAATGAGAATGCAGGAAGCATCGCGGAGTTTTTAAGAAACGAGAAAAAGATCGGGAAAGTATATTATGTAGGCTTAGAGGACTTCAAAGGCTATGATATAATGAAAAAACAGGCTCGGGGCTTCGGAGGCATGATCTCCGTTGAGGTGGAGTCAAAAGAACTGGCGGAAAAGATCCTGGCTGGTGTAAAAGTGTTCAGATTTGCGGAATCCCTGGGAGGTGTTGATTCTCTCATCACCTATCCCATGCTGCAGACCCATGCGGACGTTCCGGAGGAAGAAAGAAACAGAAGAGGAATAAACGACAGATTCTTAAGGATCTCAGTGGGGATTGAGAATGTTAATGACCTTATAGAGGATCTTCGGCAGGCGATAAATGGGTAAATACAACTTTGACGAGATAATAGAAAGAAAAAACACCAATTCCTTAAAATATGACTGGGCGGTGAAAAGAGGGAAGCCCGCGGATGTACTGCCTCTTTGGGTGGCGGACATGGATTTCAGGACTCCGAAGGAAGTGACGGAAGCACTGTGTGCTAAGGCGCAGCACGGCATATTTGGTTATTCCGAGCCTGCGGAGGGCTACTTTGATGCCCTTACAGCCTGGTTTGAGAAATATTTCGGCTGGAAGCCCGACAGAAATAAATTTGTACTGTCCTGCGGCGTGATCTTTGCCATATGTAATCTCATAGAAATCCTGACAAAGGAAGGAAACGGTGTGATCATCAATCAGCCTGTCTACTATCCCTTTAGTGAGGCTGTCAGGGATAATAAGCGAAAACTTGTGGTTTCGGAATTAAAATATGCTGAGGGAAGATACTCCATCGACTTTGAAGATTTCGAAAAGAAGATCACAGAAAATAACGTGAAACTCTACATCCTTTGTAATCCTCACAATCCCGTGGGAAGGGTCTGGACGAGGCAGGAACTGGAAAGGGTGTCGGAAATATGCCTGAAACACAACGTTTTTGTAATCTCCGATGAGATCCATGCGGATTTTGTGTACAGTAAATACAAGTTCACATCCTATGCGACTTTGGGCGGGGAAGCCCTTAAAAACGCGGTCATATGTACAGCCCCCACCAAGACTTTTAATCTGGCGGGACTCCACAACAGCAATATCTACATTGAGGATGACGGTTTGCGTGCGGCTTACATCAAAGGACGTGACAAAAGGGGCTATTCCCAGTCAAATATCATGGGCATCGTGGCCTGCGAAGCGGCTTACAGATACGGCGAAGAATGGCTGGGAGAACTTCTGACTTATCTTGAAGGAAATGTGGCTTTTGTAAGGGAGTATCTTAAGGAGCACATCCCGGGGATATCTCTTGTGGAGCCGGAGGGAACTTATCTTATATGGCTGGATTGCAGCAAGCTGGGGCTGAATGACAGAGAACTTAACGATCTCGTTTTGAACAAGGCAAAACTTTGGCTGGATGCAGGAAGCATATTCGGAAAAGCGGGTAACTGCTTTGAAAGGGTGAACATAGCCTGCCCGAGAAAAATACTGGAAGAGGCTTTTGACAGACTTTACAACGCTTTGAAGGAAGCAGGGAAGGTGTGAAATGGTAAACAGAAACAGAATGATCGATGCGTTTAGGACGCTCACTGCCTTTGACTCGGAATCTTTTCATGAAAAGGAAATAGCGGATCATCTCGAAGCGAAACTCAGAGAACTGGGGACGGAAGTGAAAAGGGATAACGACGGCAATATATATGCCTTTTTAAAAGGGAACGCGGGAGGTGAACCCATCCTCTTTTCGGCGCATATGGACACTGTGTCTCCCGGAGTGGGGAAAAAGGCCGTTTTCCATGATTCCGGAAAGGTGACTTCCGATGGACGTACGGTCCTTGGAGCGGATGACGTGACGGGTATCGTTGCCATATTGGAAATGCTTGAGGTTATAAAAGAAAAGAGATTGAGCCATCCCGACATCGAAGCGGTGTTTTTCGTAGCTGAGGAAGTCTACGGACTTGGATCGGCTAATTTCGACTATTCTCAAATAAAAGCACGGAAAGCATATGTGCTGGATCTTGACGGGCCTGTGGGAAGGATCGCCAACAGGGCGCCCTCCATCGTTCAGTTTGAGATCCGGATCGAAGGAAAAAGCGCCCACGCGGGCTTTGAACCCGAGAAAGGAATATCTGCCCTGCAGATCGCAGCAAGGGGGATCGATGGATTGAAACTCGGAAGGATCGACGAAAAAACCACCGCAAATATCGGGGTTATCTCAGGCGGAACAGGGAAAAACATCATTCCCGGAGAGGTGAAACTTGAAGGTGAAGTGAGAAGTCTGGATGATGAAGCGGCGTTAGCTTATATAGAGAAGATCAAAGAAAGGTTTGAGACGGTTTCGGGCGAGTTTGGAGGAAAGTGCTTTTTTACGAGCAAACGGATGATAAAAGCCTTCCACACCGAGTCTGATTCCGAGGTGATAAGAAAATATGCCGATGCTCTTCATGCTTTGGGTTACGGTGAACCTGTGATCGTCACCACCTTTGGAGGCTCGGACAACAACAACCTTGCTCTTCACGGCATCGAGGGCATAGTGATCTCCAATGCCATGAATCTGGTACATACGGTGAACGAGTACTTCTACGTCGATGAGCTTGTAAAAAGCGCGGAGATAGTTTTGCGGCTTGGGACGAAGTGAATATGTGTTTTCGAAAATGGACCCGGGAGACGGGGCACTAACCCCGTCTCCCGGGTCCATTTTCGAAAAAATACGAAAGTTTTATTGACATGGCCATTGAATAAGTGTAATATTAATGTAGCTTAACGAAAATTTACGAAAATTATCGGGAGGTATTTATGAAAAAAGCAAGGAAAGAACTGGAAAGAGGAGCAGGACTGCTCATGCCCATCAGCGCGCTGAATTCGCCCTACGGCATCGGAACTCTGGGAAAAGCAGCCTATGATTTTGCGGACTTTGCCAAGAAGACGGGAGCAAAGTACTGGCAGGTTCTTCCCGTAGGTCCTACAAGCTACGGTGATTCACCCTATCAGTCGTTTTCGGCCTTTGCGGGAAATCCCTATTTTATCGATCTTGACTTCCTTAAGGAAGAAGGGCTGATAAATGACTCGGATCTGGAAGTGCTGAAAAACGTGAAGGATCCCTCGGACATAGATTACGAATACATATACAACAACAGATTTGCTGTGCTTAAGACTGCCTTCGGGAACAGCAGGCACAGAGCAAAAGCCTCCTATAAGAAGTTTTTGACGGAGAACGAATACTGGCTGCAGGACTATGCCTTTTATATGGCAGTAAAGACCGAGAACGGCGGAAAGTCCTGGCAGGAGTGGGAAGACGGCATCAGAAAGAGAAAGCCCGCCGCTGTAAAGAAATACAGGGAAAAACTTGCGGAAGACATGGATTTCTGGATCTTCCTTCAATATAAATTCGATGAGCAGTGGAACAAGCTCAAGAAATATGTCAACAATCTGGGCATGGAGATCATCGGAGACATCCCGCTCTATGTGGCTCTGGATTCCACGGATGTATGGGTTCATCCCGATCTTTTCGAACTGGACGAGGATCTCAGGGAGATCAACATCGCGGGAGTTCCGCCCGACATGTTCTCCGCAACGGGCCAGAGATGGGGCAATCCTCTCTATCGCTGGGATGTGATGGAAAAGGACGGCTTCTCCTGGTGGGCAGAACGCATGAAGTCCTGCGGAAAACGCTACGACGTTGTGAGGATCGACCATTTCATCGGTATCGTAAATTATTGGTCCATTCCCGCCACCTGTCCCACAGCTGTTGACGGCAAGTGGATCAAGGGACCGGGAAAGAAGCTCACGGACATGATAAATACCGTCATCCCCGATACAAAGCTCATTGCCGAGGATCTGGGAGTTCTTACAAAGCCCGTAAAGGACCTGATCAAAAAGAACAACTACCCGGGCATGAAGATCCTGGAGTTTGCTCTGGACGCAAATCCCGACAACCCCTATCTTCCCCACAACTTTACCACTGACAATGCCATAGTTTACATAGGTACCCACGACAACGAGACACTGGCGGGTTCCTTACTTTCCTGCAAGGTGGCAGACCTTAAGAAACTCATGAACTACTACAATGCCAAGACCGAAGCGGAACTGCCCAAGATGATGATCCGCGGAGCATATGCTTCCGTGGCGAGAGTCTGTGTGCTGCAGGTTCAGGATATGCTGGGGCTGGACAATTCCGCCCGTACCAATTTCCCTTCCACCATCGGTCAGAACTGGCGCTGGAGAGTGACGGGAGAGCAGCTTAAGAGCATAGACACATCCTACTATAAAGAAATGGCGAAATTGTACGGAAGGGCTTAGTAAAAGCCTGTCATAGATAAAAATGCCGGAGGACAAAATGGTTAATTTCAAAACAAATGTTACGGAAAGTCTCAGACTGGATCACGGTAAGACCGTTAAAAATGCCACTGTGGATGAATTATATGCAGCTGTGGCAAAGGCTTCGGTCAACAGGATCGGTCATGATTTTGCAAAGAAAGCACTGAAGGCGGAAGGAAAGAAAGCATCCTACCTTTCCGCAGAGTTTCTCATCGGACGTCTGACCTACAACAATCTTCTTAATCTGGGACTTCTTGGTCAGTATACCGAACTCATGTATGAGAACGGAAGAGATCCGGGAGAACTGGAAGAGACGGAAGATCCCGCACTGGGTAACGGCGGACTGGGACGTCTTGCAGCCTGCTTCCTTGATTCCGGAGCTACTCTGGGTTACAACCTTAACGGATACGGCATACGATATAAGTACGGCCTTTTTAAGCAGACTTTAAAGGACGGCTTCCAGGCAGAAGAGCCTGACGACTGGATGAAGGACGGGGATCCCTGGTCCGAAAGATGCGAAGAAGACAAGGTCAAAGTGCATTTTAAGGACGGAGATGTGTGGGCTGTTCCTTATGATATGCCCGTCATTGCATACGGCGGAAAGAAGGTCAACACCCTTCGCCTCTGGCAGGCCGAGCCGGTAAAGGAATTTGATTTTGAGATGTTCAACAATCAGGAATATGCAAAGGAAGCAGCCAACAGGAACGCTGCCTTCGGCATTTCCGCTGTGCTCTACCCCAATGATTCCACAAAGGCCGGAAAACAGCTGAGACTGAAGCAGCAGTACTTCTTCTCTTCCGCTTCCATCCGCGACATGATCCGCACCTTCAAGAGGAGTTTCGGGAACAACTTTAAGAAATTCCCTCAGGAATATGCCATCCAGCTGAACGACACCCATCCCGTGGTGGCTATCCCCGAGTTCATAAGGATCCTTGTGGAGGAGGAAGGCCTCACCTTCAAGGCGGCTGCCAAGATCGCCAAGGAGACCTTTGCCTACACCAACCACACCGTCATGGCTGAAGCGCTTGAAAAGTGGGATGTGGCTCTCTTTAAGTCCGTGATCCCTCACGTTTACAAGTATGTTCAGATGCTTCAGAGGGCCATGGTCAGGGAACTTTCCAAGGAAGACCTTGCACCCTACTCAATAGAGAATTACAACATCATCGACGGTAATCTCATACATATGGCGAGAATGGCCATATATGCCACCCATTCCACCAACGGCGTTGCGGCCATCCACACGGAGATCCTTAAGAACGATGCTTTGAAGGAGTGGTACAAGCTCTACCCCGAGCGCTTCAACAACAAGACCAACGGCATCACACAGCGCCGCTGGCTGGCTCTTTGCAACCGCGAACTTACAGGTTTCATAAACGATGCCATTGGCCGGACCTGGGTCACAAATCTGGATGAACTCAAGAAACTGGAGCCTCTTGCGGAGAATAAGGAAGAGATCAGGAAATTCAATGAGATCAAGAGAGTAAAAAAAGTACAGCTGGCCGAGTACATCAAGGAAAAGGAAGGTGTGACCGTGGATCCCGATTTCATCTTCGATGTGCAGATGAAGCGTCTCCATGAGTACAAGAGACAGCTCCTTAATGCATTCTCCATCCTTGACATCTACTACGGATTAAAGGAGGGGAGGATCAAGGATTTCACGCCCATGTGCTTCATCTTCGGTGCGAAAGCGGCTCCCGGCTACTTCCGTGCCAAGGGTATCATCAAGTACATCAACGAGATAGGAAGAAAGATCAACTCCGATCCCGACATGAAGGGCAGGCTTCAGGTGGTATTCGTGCAGAACTACAATGTTTCGTATGCGGAGAAACTCTGCACTGCTGCTGACATTTCCGAACAGATATCCACTGCGGGAACGGAAGCTTCCGGAACAGGCAACATGAAGCTCATGCTGAACGGTGCGGTGACACTGGGAACATATGACGGCGCAAACGTTGAGATCGTTGCGGAAGCAGGCGAAGAGAACAATTACATCTTCGGTAAGAGGGTTGAAGAAATCGATGCCCTTAAAGCAAAGGGTTATGACTCCAAGAAACTCTACAAGGCAAATCCTCGCCTCAAGAGAGTTGTGGACACTCTGGTGGACGGCACTTTTTCTGACGGCGGAACCGGAATGTTCAAGGAACTTTACACTTCCCTTCTTGAAGGCGCATCCTGGCACAAGCCCGATCATTACTTCATCTTTGCGGACTTTGACTCCTATGTGGAGACCAAGCTCCGTGCCAACAAGGATTACAAGGACCGCATAGCATTCGGCAGAAAGTGCCTCATGAATGTTGCAAACGCAGGAAAGTTCTCGTCCGACAGAACAATAAAAGACTACGCGACAGAAATCTGGGGACTGTAAAGTCAATTTTTACGAGAGTGAGCAAATGCTCACTCTTGTTTTTTTTATAACAACGTGATATAAATTAAATGAACGTGTTCATAAAAACGAAACGGGAGGATAATATGCCCAAGATCATAGAAAATCTTAAGGAACAGATAACGAAAGAGGCGGAACGTCAGCTTTTCGAGAACGGATATGCGGGGACCACGGTAAGGTCCGTGGCAAAGGGCTGCAACATCGCCACAGGAACGGTTTACAATTACTTTGAATCAAAAGATCTCCTGATCTCTGCCATTCTTTTGAAGGACTGGCATCTGTGCACTGACAGGATGAAACGGCAGGACACGGGGGACAGCAAGGCTTTTCTTAAAGGCATATACGATGCCTTAAAGGATTTCGTGGATAAATACGATCCCTTGTTCCGGGACCAAGACGCGGCAAAAGTATATGCCGGAGTCTTCAACGAGAGACACAGACAGCTGAAACAGGTCATGGGGAAGGTGATAATGCCCATATGCGGGAATTGTCCCGATCCGGTGTTCTTTGCGGAACACATTGCGGAAACCCTTCTTTTCGGGGCAACTGAGAACACAGCATTTGAAAAAATGTTTATGATATTTGAAAAACTATTGGAGGTAAGATAATATGAGCAGCTTTGAAAACCTTAGGATCGTGGACAATTTCTATCAGACTTCCCTTTTCTTTCCCATGCCCACGGTCCTCATCAGCACACTTAACGAGGACGGGACTACGAACCTGGGACCCTATTCCCTGATCCAGCCCTACTATGTTGCGGGACGTGACTACTATGCAATGCTCCTCAACTGCCGTAATTCGTCCAACACGGCACAGAACATCCTGAAAACCGGAAAGTGCGCCATCAACTTCATTGACGACAACCCCGGGAATTTCAAGGAAGCAGTGAAGCTTTCCTGGCCCGGGGACAAGTCCTCCGAGAAGATGCCCAAGTGCAACTTCAAACTGGAGAAGAGTCTGATCAATGAGGAAGATCCCTCGGACGCACGTCCCATGGTCATGACAGATGCCATCGAAGTCCTGGAATGCACATGGATGAGAGAGCTGGACGGAGCATCGGCTGACAAGCCCGGATGTCTCGAAGGCTATGAAGGCCCCTACCACGATTTCAACGGTATCACCAGCAAGTTCGGAGCTCACTTCATTTTGAGGATCGACAGGATCCTTATGAAGAAGAAGTACTCCGATGCCATCATCAACGGTGTTACCGCCAAGGATTTCCCGCCCCTTCCCGTGGATTACGGCTATCGTGATTCCAAGAACTTCTGGTTCCACAGGAAGCGTCATATGAGAGCGGAACTCCTGCAGGTGCGTCAGGCATCCCTGGCATCCGTAAGATATGCCGCAGATCGTGCAGACGACAAGATCAAGTTCACGGATGATGCCCTGAAGATGCTGCTGGGCGTTCCAAGAGTTTTCCTGTCCGTAGCCCTTAAAGGCTGTGTGGAATGGGCAAGAGAAAACGGCGTGGAACTCATCACCGAAGAACACATGAAGATCATTAACGACAAACGTTCAAAAGAAAAAAACAAGGGAAAGAAATAGGAGGCAAATATGAAAGTAGCTCTTTTTGGCGCTTACGGAAATCTCGGCGCAGACATTTTCAAGGAACTTTTAAAGCAGGGACACAGCGTTATCGCAGCAGATATGATGCAGCGCGATCTCGGACTGACCGGGGATTTTGTATTTAAAAAGATAGATGTTACAAAGCCCGAAACCCTGAAGGGCACATGCGACGGTGCGGATGCCGTTATTACAACCGTGGGACTTACAAGAGGATCCGCAACTGTGACCAACTATGACATCGACTATCGCGGCAATCTGAACATCCTTTACGAAGCAAAGACTGCCGGAGTAAAGTACTTCACATACATTTCCGTTATCAAGGCAGACAAGGCACCCAAGGTTCCCATGCTCCATGCAAAATATCTTTTTGAAGAGGAACTTAAACAAAGCGGTCTTACCTATGTCATCCATCGCCCCACAGGCTATTTCTATGACATCGTGAAGGTTTTCCGTCCCATGATCGAAAAAGGTCAGGTTACCCTTCTGGGAAAGAAGCCCGTTCACGCCAACGTCATCTCCACCGAGGACTTTGCAGAGTTCATCGTGAAGAGCATGACCGAAAGCAACAAGGTCTATGATGTGGGCGGTAAGGAAACCTATTCCTATGAAGAGATCGCCGATATGTGCTTCGCGGCAGCGGGAAAAGAGCCCGTCATCAAGCGTGCTCCCGCGTGGCTTTTCGATGTTCTTGCCTTTGTGAACAAGCTCAAGAAGAACGGCAAGGAGCCTCTCCTTCGTTTTTCCAAGTGGACCCTTACGGAAGAAATGGTGGGCTCCACCAAGTACGGCGACATGAGCTTTGCAAAGTACATAAAAGAGAGTTTCAATAAATGATCTTTAAGAGAAGAATATAGGAGATGTTTTTATGCTTTGGAATGAACTTTTGATCATATGCATCGTCTGCGCTGTCCTTTGCGCAGTGGGCTTTTACAAGTATGTATACTTCCTGTCCATCGGTTACGGATTTGCCATTGCCGGAGGCGGCATTACCGTTCTTGTGCTTTCACTTATGAACGGAAGAACGGAAGATGTGCTGTGGCTGGCAATCTTGCAGACTGTGCTCTTCATAGCATACGGAGCAAGGCTTTCCGGCTTCCTGCTGGCACGTGAGATAAAGAGCGCCGCATATAAGAAGACTTTAAAGGATGAGATCGGCGCTGACAAGAAGATCCCTGTCTTTGTGAGCATCGCCATCTGGATCACCGTTGCAGTCCTTTATACCGCTCAGGTGAGCCCCATGCTTTACAGATATGCCAACGGATCCAAGGACGTCATCGTTCCTGTTGTGGGAATGGCGATCTCTCTTTGCGGCCTCATTCTCGAATCCGCAGCCGACAGACAGAAGACGGCTCAGAAGAAGGAAAATCCCAAGATGGTGGCTACAAAAGGTCTTTATAAGATGGTTCGCTGCCCCAACTACCTGGGAGAGATCACGTTCTGGACAGGCGTGTTTGTGGCAGGCGTTACGACCTATACAGGTCTCGGTCAGTGGCTTCTTGCGGTTATTGCCTATATATGCATCGTTTACATAATGTTCAACGGCGCACAGCGTCTTGAGAAGCGTCAGATGGCACGTTACGGAAATGATCCGGAGTACAACGCATATGCGGACAAGACTCCCATCATCATTCCCTTCCTTCCCATCTATCACCTTAACAAAAAAGCTTGAAACAGGAGAAAGTAAATCATGAAAGAATTTACCGTTCCCATGGCTCTCATGGATTTTTTGCCTGTTATTCTGTTTGCTGTGGCAGCCGTTCTTCTGCAGCGTGAATTCTATTACAAAATGGGTAAGGGTGCCTTTGCGCTCTTTGCCGCAGGAACCATAGATGTTATCTGTGCAGGCTTCTGCAAGGCTTTGTACAAGTTACTCTATGCAGCGGGCATATGCGATCTGGAACCCTTCAATTCCATCTTTTTCCCTCTGCAGTCCATCGGTTTTCTTCTGGCAGGTCTCGGTGTCATTGCCATGGTCTGCCGCAAGCAGTCGGAAAACGAACTTAAGAGCGTTGCCCCTGTTGCGGTTACCGGAACCATGTTTTTTGTTTCCATAATGATCGTGGGGCTTGGACTCATGTTCACCGGACTATGCATCCTTGCGGCACGGATGAAGAAACCCCTTGTTATCGTGTTTTTTGTCCTGTCCTTCATATGCATGTTGGGTATGGGCTATCTTTCTTCACGTGATTTCAGCGGGTCTGCCGTCAACTGGATGGCACAGTGCATAAACACCGGGGCTCAGCTTTTACTGCTTTTGGGCGTGTTACAATTGAGAAAATAGATATGAGAAAACGCTTCGGCTTCGAGAAGGGCCGGAGCGTTTTTGCAAATAGATATTGCCGATACCTTTGAAAACAGATAGAATGGACCATATGGGTATATCTGCACGAGAGACGATGTACCAAAAGAAAGAGGAGGCTAATTTATGGGAGAAGAAAGCAAAAGTTATATTTCACGTACCAGCGGACTCAAGGCAAAGGATTATATCGGCTATGCCATGGGAGATGCGGCGGGATGTCTGGTGTTCAGCCTTGTGACATCCATCCTTCAAAAGTACTATACGGACGTGTTTAACCTGAGTCCGTTGTTCATCATGTTCATGTTCATCGGAGCGAGAGTGTGGGATGCGGTGAACGACCCAATTATGGGGCGCATATGCGACACCGTAAAGCCTACCCGCTTCGGACGCTACAGGCAGTGGTTTCTCTATGTTTCAGCGCCTTTATGTGTGCTTGCGATCCATATGTTCCTTAAATTCCCCGGTCTCGGAGGAGATGTGAATTATGTGGGAACTTGCATCTATGCCACAGTGACCTACGTGCTTTTCGGCATGTGCTATACGGTGCTGCAGATCCCTTACGGTTCATTGGCGTCCGTAGTGACCACCGACGTGGGAGAGAGAAACAAACTTTCCGTTTACAGAGCCATCGGTGCCGCTCTGGGCAGCGTTCCCGTGTTCATCCTGGCCTCCTTTGCTTATGCAAAGCGTGTGGACGCTGCGGGAAACTATGTTTACGGCGAGAACGGACAGATCATTACAGACATGCAGTACGAACCTGTGATCATCGGTGTTACGATCATGGCAATATGCTCAAGCCTTCTCCTGATCCTTACATTCGCCCTTAACAAAGAGCGTGTCATCACCAAGCCCAAGGCACATGAAAAAGGCGCAGCCCTTAAGGCTTTTAAGATCCTGATCTCGAACAGGGCTTTTGTTGCCATCAGCCTTGCGGCCATGCTCCTCCTTGCGGGACAGATGTTCACCCAGAGTTTTTATCTCTACCTTTTCAATGACTATTTCCATGCCAACTGGATGAATCTTGCCAGCCAGGCATGTACCTATTCACCCATGATCGTCCTTATGTTCTTTATGCCGCGCCTTGCAAGAAAGATCGGCAAAAAGGAAGTGTGCACCGCCGGCGTGGCTCTTGCATCCGTTGCCAACCTGGTGCTTTTCTTCATGAGGGGCGTTGCACCCGAAAAACTCATTGTTCTCTTCCTGGTGCTCTGCTTCATCAGCGGCTGCGGACTCACGACCCTTGTGCTGCAGCTCTGGTCCATGGCCACGGACTCCATCGATCACATCGAAGTCACCACGGGTTCCAGGGACGACGGAACTGCCTACTCCTTCTTCAACTTCTTCCGTAAGCTGGGACAGGTTGTGGCAGCCATATGCGTAAACGGCGCGCTTCTTGGCATGAACTACAAATATGAAAAGGGTGCGGTCCAGACCTTGGAGAACCTTAAGAAAATGTACGATCTGGCCACTTTGATCCCTGCCATCCTTTTTGCCCTCATGGCGGTGATCCTCCTTGTGTTCTATCCTTTATCCAAGGCAAGGGTGGAGAAACTCCAGGAGGAAAAGGAATTAAAACTCAAAGAGGCATATGAGAACAAGACCATAGATATCGCTTAAAGAAGGATGATGCTATGAAGTATAATCATTTATTCAATATCACGGATCATAACGATCACAGCTTTTTCTTTACTTCCGACGAGGGTGAAGGAAAAAGCATAGAGGGACGGCTGGACTTTTTCAGGAACATTTTGAGAGTGGCTCTTGTGCGAAATGATGTTCCGCTGTTTCCCACTTATACCGTGTGTCCCGACGGCATCTGCTCCAGGGAAGGAAGAGACAAACTGAGTATTGCGGGGTTTGAGACCGTAAGACCGGATGTAAAGGAGATACCCTGCACTCATCCCGAGGGAAAGGGAAAAACCTACAGTTTTACCACCGACTATGCTGAGATCGAACTTAATTCCTTCAACTTTGGCCTTAAGGTGTCCCAAAAGGGGAAGATACTTTTTCAGGACAGAGACTACATATCCCTGAATCTGGGGCAAGAACTGGGAAGAGGCAGCATGCATTTCATTTCAAGAGAGTTTGAGGAAAAGATCTTCGGTCTTGGGGACAAGACGGGAAATGTCAACAAGAACGGTATGAGCTTTAAGATCGGAGCGGGAGACGCCATGGGATTTGACGCACGGACATCGGACCCTCTCTACAAGCAGCTCCCCTTCTACATCTGCGAGAATTCCGCTGGCGCATACGGCATATATTACGACACCTACTCCAACGGAGAGATCTCCTTCGGCAAGGAACTGAACAATTACTACACACCCTTCAAGTCCTTCAGGTGTAACGAAGAAAACCTGGTCTATTATGTGATCTTCGGTACTGTTCCCGAGATAGTGAGACGATTCTCTGAGATGTGCGGTCCCATGCTCTTCCCGCCCAAGTGGACTTTCAAGTACTGCGGGAGCACCATGGCTTACACCGATGCGCCCGATGCGGACAGACAGCTCCGTGGCTTCATCGACACATGCAAAAAACACGGCATATCCCCCGGAGGCTTTTATCTTTCCAGCGGCTACACCCAGATCGGAGAGAAGAGATATGTTTTCCACTGGAATACGGACAAGGTCCCGTGCCCCGAGGATCTTTCGAAGTACTTTAAAGATGCGGGAGTGGAGTTTTTGCCCAATGTAAAACCTGCGTTCCTGACTGATCATCCCCTTTATTCGCAGATAGCGGAAAAAGGCTGGTTCCTGCATTATGCGGACGGGACACCAGCCAGATTCCCTTTCTGGTCGGGCTACGGAAGCTATCTGGATTTCACGAACCCCGACGCCTATGACTTCTGGCGTGACTGCGTTAAGAAACAGCTGGTGGACAAGGGTTACAGGAACATATGGAATGACAACAATGAGTACGATGTCTGCGATGAGGAAGTTTGGGCTCACGGTTTCGGACATCCCGTAAAGGCATGTGACATAAGACCCCTGTTCTCTTTCCTCATGACCATGGCCAGCCTTGAAGCCCAGGACAAGTCCGAAAGGACCTATTCGGTTTCAAGATGCGGAATCGGGGGACTTCAGCGTATGGCCACCACCTGGACGGGGGACAATCGTACGGGTTTCGGAGATTTCAGATTCCAGCATAAGATGGCCATGACCATGTCCCTGTCGGGATTCTACAATTTCGGACAGGATATCGGAGGCTTTGCGGGACCTGCTCCCGGGAAGGAACTTTTCATGCGGTGGATCCAGTATGGGCTTTTCACCCCAAGATTCACGCTGCATTCATGGAATGACGACGGAAGTTCCACCATGCCCTGGCTCTATCCGGATCTTATCTCTGATGTAAAGAAACTCTTTGACTTAAGGGAGAGCTTCATCCCATACATATATAACGAAGTCTACAGGAGCGTAAAGACTCACGATCCCGTGATCTATCCCGTATTCCTTAAATTCCCGGGCTATGACACGGAGAGCGATGCTTTCTTCTTCGGAGACAGCATTCTTGCATGCCCTGTATTTGACGAAGGAGCAACATCCGTTACCGTGGATCTGCCTAAGGTTCCCACAGGCTGGTACAGAGGGCAGAACATCGCAGTTTTGGCGGAGTGTGACACATCTGCGGGGGGCAAAAAGAAAGATCCCGCATTTATGGGAAAAGTTACAACAGATGCACCTTGGACAGGGCTTCCCGTGTGGTTCGTAAAGGCAGGATCCATTATCCCCACCGCAGAAAATGGGAACACTGTCTTCAACGTATATGCCTTAAGGGAGGGGACGTTCAACTTCGAATACCTTGACGACGACGGTATTTCGAAGCTGCCTGAAAACCCGCCGATGATCCGCATCTCAGTGGAATGCGGGGAAAAGAATGTGACAGTCAGGGTCAAAGGAAATGTTGACAGAAATCAGATCAGGATCACAGACTGCTTTGGCAGGGATATGATCATAGAAAAAAACACGATGGGTCAGTGACTCATCGTGTTTTTAATATACGGGATCTTGCATCTACGCGCCGGTCTAAAGCCGATCCGTAGGAGCATCACATGTCATGTAAAAACTCAAAACTCTTGAAACTGCAGGTTCCTCGTCCTTTGAAGGTTACATAGAGGGCATATCTTCCCGTTAAAGGACCGAAATGACAATCCCTGGGTGTCCAGACATTGGAATTTACGATCTTTATCTCGCCCAGAACGGGCCCGTCAAAAGAGGTGCGGACTTCCGCAACTCCGTCAAAGTAGCCGCGGGTCTTGATCCTGAGCCCGGTAGCGGCCTTAAGGTCAAAGTATTTGAAACCTGCGGTGGCGCCTTCTGTCAGTTTCTTGATGTAGCCTTCGTTGTGATCGCCGTCTCCGCCGAGCTGCACCACAACGGGAGCGCTGTCTTCCACGTAGACCTTGTGTTCCGGGGTGAAAAGGTTGCAGACGATGTAGGTGGGGTACTCACCGTTGTCGCAGAGAGGCCCGCCGTTCAGACCGCAGGATGTGATCTCAGCCTGTTTTATGCTGCCGTCCGGAAGCGTCTCCAGTTTTTCCGCGCAAACCTGTCTGGAGAAGGAGGTGTTGTTGGTGTGACGGTGGTAGAAGATGTACCAGTCGTCCCCGATCTGCACCATGCTTCCGTGATTGTTGCCGCTGTATGCCATGGCCATGTCTGCGGGTTTGTAGGAATCTATGCCTCTGTCGCTGTTGTTCACCAGCACACCGCCGTATTCAAAAGGCCCTTCCGGTTTGTGGGCAACCGCGTAACAAAGCTCGTTCATGGCTTCGGAGGAGTAAATGAAGAAGTACTTTCCGTCCTTCTTTCTGATGGAAGGAGCTTCAAAAAATGCATGACCTTCAAAACAGGTTCCTTTGCTGTAAACGTTGCCCGGACACACGAACACCGGAGCTTTTTTTACCGTGAGCATATCCTCATCAAGCACCGTAAACATGGCACCGTGTCTTGACTTGTCTCCGTGGCCTGCAAAGCCTGTGTAAAGGAATGTTTCTTTTCCTTCCGTGAGGACGCCGGGATCGAACTGGGGTTCGTCTCCGGGCTTTTCACCGAGCCTTGTTCCGTCGGGATAGTGAACATATCCGTAAAAATCGAAGGGGCCGTTGGGACGGTCGCTCACCGCAACGGAAACCACGCAGACACGGTCAAGGACGTAGAAGAGATAGTATCTTCCGTCGGGTCCCACAGTCACGTCGGGAGCATAAAGACACATCTGTCCGTCTTTGTTCAGAGGATCTGCGGTCTTTTCGTAGATCACACCTTCGTAATGCCAGTTTCCAAGGTCTTTTACGGGAGCCGACCAGCAGATATAGTCGCCCATACAGAAGGTCTCTCCGTCATAGAGATCGTGGGAACCGTAGACGTAGACACGGTTTCCGAAGACATAGGGCTCTCCGTCGGGCACATATTCCCAGGAAGGAAGGTAAGGGTTCACAGCCTGCTTTTTTCCTGTGTTGAAGAGTCTGATGCCGCCCTCTTTTCCGGGAACGGGGCCTCTGTCGTCAAATACCATTTCAGCCTTGTCTTCCGAGTAGGGGAGCCATTGAGGCAGGATCCTGCCGTCTGAACCGCGTCCGTTGGGATCTCCTGTTTTTATGAAGTTTGCGAACATATCGCACATCTGTCTTGCCAGGTCGAAATGTTTTCCGTTAAAAGGACGGTGGCATTTTCCCAGGCTTTCGAACCAGAACCAGAGATCCACGGAGTGGAATGTGCCGGGATGGTCTTTTCCGGGGATCTGAGGGTCGAATCTGTAGTAGTAGCATTTCTTTTCGGGAGTGCTTTCGGCTGCTTCGGAAAAAGCGGTCTTTACACTGAGTTCCACAATGTTCTTTCCGTTATTTGTGAATTCGTCGGAAGTGTTTCCCGAGATCAGGGGAGCATTGGCGCACTTCCCCGTAGCAAACCGCTCCATGGGATCTTCCGTACAGAACTTTCCGTCTCGGATGGGGAACATCCTGGGGTGATTTCGGGCATATTCGCCGTACTTCGCCCGGAGCTCGAAGGCGTCCATGCTTCTGGCTTCTTCAAGGGTTTTGACGCCTATGAAGTCAAAGAATTCTTCTCCCCGCTTTTCGGCATCTTTAAGGGTCAGGGGATGGAATATGTCCGCCTTTTCTTCGGGATTACGGATCATACCGCTGATGACTGCTGCACCTTTTATGAGATCGTAATTGTCATCACAGGTGTACTGATGCATCACCGATGCGCCTCCTGCGGACTGGCCCGCGATGGTGATCCTGTCAGGGTCTCCTCCGAAGTTTGCGATGTTCCTATAAACCCACCTGAGGCCTGCCTGCTGGTCAAGAAGGCCGAAGTTTGCGGGAGCTTCCGGGCTTTCCGCGGTGATCTCCGGATGGGACAGGAAGCCGAAAAGACCCAGACGGTAATTCACGCTGACCACAATGACTCCGCGGCTTGCAAGATGTTCTCCGTCAAATTCCATTTCCGAAGTGTAACCCCATTGGAAACCTCCGCCGAAGTACCACACCAGTACCGGAAGTTTCTCGTCCGCTTTGTTGGCGGGAGTCCAGATGTTTAAATAGAGACAGTCTTCGCTGATGGGGACTTCCGAGTCTACATGCCATTCTCTGTCATATATGCCCGTTCCGAGACCGGGGGTGTCCTGAACCGAGATGGGGGCAAATCCGTAGGCTTTATAGACTCCTTCCCAGTCTTTGCAAGGCAGTGGAGCGCGCCATCTGTTTTCGCCCACGGGGGGAGCGGCAAAGGGTATGCCTTTATAGGCGGTTATGCGAGGGTTGGAGCCCGGGAGTCCCCGAACGGCTCCGTTTTCTGTAACAGTCTGTCGTAACATTGTTTCCTCCTCCTTAAGACAGCTTGAAAGCCATCCTTTTCCAACCCTATTGTAATACATATCCGGAAGAATTTCCCCTGTTTTTTTGGAGGTCCTTCGGGGTTTTTTCTTGACAAAAATATGAAACCGCATTAAAGTTACTCTGACTAACCTTAATTTAAAGCCAAAAAAAGTAAAGGAGGAAGCGTGCAAAGGGTGCACGTAAATAATCTTATGGCTAAAGAAAACGAAAACAACAAGAAAATGGTGGAAGCTATCACCTCTATGGGAGAGGATTTTGCGCAGTGGTACACCGACGTAGTCAAGAAAGCAGAGCTCATCGACTACTCAGCCGTAAAAGGATGCCTCATCATCAAGCCTTACGGCTATGCTATCTGGGAAAACATACAGCATGAGCTGGACAGGCGTTTTAAGGAAACAGGCGTAGAAAATGTCTATATGCCTCTTTTCATCCCCGAAAGTCTTCTCGAAAAAGAGAAGGATCACGTTGAAGGCTTTGCCCCTGAAGTGGCATGGGTAACCCAGGGCGGATTACAGCCCTTACAGGAAAAGCTTTGCGTTCGTCCCACATCCGAAACACTTTTCTGTGATTTTTATAAAAACCTCATCCAGTCCTACAGAGATTTGCCCAAGGTATACAACCAGTGGTGCTCTGTTGTTCGCTGGGAAAAAGAGACAAGACCTTTCCTTCGTTCAAGAGAATTCCTCTGGCAGGAAGGTCACACCATCCACGCTACCGCTGAGCAGGCTGAGACCCGCACGGTACAGATGCTGAACCTCTATGCGGATTTCTGTGAGGACTTCCTTGCTATTCCCGTTGTACGCGGTCAGAAGACAGAGAAGGAGAAGTTCGCAGGTGCCGAAGCTACCTACACCATCGAGGCTCTCATGCATGACGGAAAGGCTCTCCAGTCCGGAACCAGCCACAACTTCGGCGACGGTTTCGCAAGAGCTTTCGGCATACAGTATGCGGACAAGAACAACCAGTTACAGTATGCACACCAGACATCCTGGGGCGTTTCCACACGTATCATCGGAGCCATCATCATGGTTCACGGCGATGATTCCGGTCTTGTGCTTCCTCCCAGAGTTGCTCCCACTCAGGTCATGGTCATCCCTGTTCAGATGCAGAAGGAAGGCGTGCTTGAGAAGGCTACCGAGCTCTACAACAGGATTGCAAAGGTTGCACGTACAAAGATCGACGACTCCGACAAGACTCCCGGCTGGAAGTTTGCGGACTGCGAGATGCGCGGTATCCCTGTAAGAGTGGAACTGGGACCCAAGGACATCGAAGCAGGTCACTGTGTAGTCGTAAGACGTGATACAAGAGAAAAGACTGTTGTAGGTCTTGACGAGATAGAGACAAAGATCCCCGAGATCCTGGAGACTATCCAGAAGGATATGTTCGAGCGTGCAAAGGCACACAGAGACAGCCACATCTGGGATGCCCACAACTACGAGGAACTCAAGGACATCGCAGCAAACAAGCCCGGCTTCATCCGCGCCATGTGGTGTGAAGACAGAGCATGCGAAGAGAAGATCAAGGACGAACTTGCTGTATCTTCAAGATGCATGCCTTTCAACGATCAGGAGCACATTTCCGACGTATGCGTATGCTGCGGAAGACCTGCAAAGAAGCTTGTTTACTGGGGTAAAGCATATTGATGAGAATAGAACTGCCTGAAGACGTAAAAAACATAATAGGAACCCTTACGGAAGCAGGCTTTGAGGCCTATGCCGTGGGAGGCTGCGTCCGTGATGCACTCATAGGACGGACTCCCATGGACTGGGACATTACCAGTTCGGCAAAACCCGAGGACGTTAAGAAACTTTTCAAACGCACCGTTGACACCGGCATACAGCATGGTACGGTGACGGTGATGATCGACAAGACCGGCTATGAAGTCACCACTTACAGGATCGATGGAGAATATGACGACTGCCGCCATCCCAAGGAAGTGACTTTCACCACAAAACTGTCGGAAGATCTTTTACGTCGGGATTTTACCATTAACGCCATGGCATACAATGAGACCGAAGGTCTGGTGGATCTTTTCGGAGGTCGCGAAGATCTTGAAAGAGGCGTGATCCGTTGTGTCGGTGAAGCTTCCGAACGTTTTGACGAGGATGCACTCAGGATTCTTAGGGCTTTTCGTTTTGCCGCACAGCTGGGATTTGAGATCGAGGGTGAGACCCTCAAGGCTGCCGCGGAAAGAGCGGAAAACCTCAAAAAGGTCAGTGCCGAGAGGATCAGGGTGGAACTCAACAAGATCCTGCTCTCAAAAGGCCCTGACAGGCTTTTTGAGGCACAGGAGGCAGGGGTTACGAAGGTGGTCCTGCCTGAATTTGATGCCATCTTAAGAGGCGGTGCCGATGCCCGTGGGCCGGAAGGCGTTAAGAACGGACGCGCAATGTCGGGTATGAAGGCTGTGAAGGCAATTTCTCTGGTGGGAAGTGCCGCCACGGATCCGGACAATGCCTTTGATGAGAAAGATCTGCTTAAACTCAAGTGGGCGGCTCTTCTTTCGGAATATGCCGACACGGACATATTCAAGGCGGATGCAGCCGAATTTACCGAGATCAGGGGTGAAGACGATCCCGCAGACAGATATGAGGCGGTGTCCACCTCCGGAATGGCGGATGCGGAAGAAAGTAAGAAGCATGAAACGATCCGCGCCGTTTTGACGCGGCTTAAGTTTGACAATGAGACAAGGGACACGGTGACACGGCTGGTGGATTTTCACAGACAGAAGCTCGTGCTCATTAACGATGTGGCTGTCAGGGGCTTTATGAAAAAAGTGGGCCCTGCCCTCTGCCCTCTGCTTTTTGAACTTCAGACGGCGGAGTTGCTGGCGGATGGATTTGTGAACGTTAGCGGAGACAATGCGGTCTTTGTTGCCAAAAATCTTCCAAAGATCAAGAAAGCCAAAGAGAGTTACAGACAGATCGTTGAAAGAGGCGATTGTGTTTCCGTGGCTCAGCTTGCCGTCACCGGAAGCGATCTCATTGAAGCGGGTTTTGAAAAAGGACCCGAAATAGGCAGGATGCTGGACTTCCTTCTTGGAAAGGTTCTTGCGGACCAGTCCCTGAACGTTAAGGAAAAACTTATAGATCTTGCATGCATGAATTATTAACGGATTATGAGCGATCAGAAGGACGAACAAAAGAATACCGGCCTTTATGAAGAACGAAGGGTCTACGGCACGAAAAAGCAGATGGAAAAACTCAATGCCGCCGAAAAGCCCGAAAAGGTGAAAAAAACAGTCAACAACGACCATTTTACGATATTGGTCGTTGTTGTCATGGTTGTTTTTATGCTTGTGATCTCTATCGGGATCGCAAGCCTGTTTAAAAAACCTTCCGAAAAGAAAACGGGAGAGATCGTAAAGCCTACGGAGAAACCCGAGGAAAAGCCCGTTATCTCCGATTTCAACGGCATTGTCCTGAGAGTTGACACGGCTGACAAAAAGATCTTTCTGTTCAACGTGGATTCGGAAAAAGAGATGGAATTGACCTATGACGGCGCCACAAAGTTTTACGGAAGCGCCGGTTCCCAGATCACCGCAGGAGTTGTGGAAGTGGGCGATCTCATGCACTTCACTGTGGGTGAAAGAGGGGAGAACAAGATCTCTTCCGCCAATTGGGACAAGGATGTCTGGGAAAAATCCAAGATCGATGATATGCTGATCTATCCCGAGGAAAACAGGATAGTGATCAGAAACCGGAATTACAGATACTCCGACAATGTCTGCATTATCGATAACGGAGTCAGAAAAGACATCGGAAGTCTGCTGCCCACGGCGGACAGATACACGGTCCGGGGTCAGGGAACCACCGTATATGAGATCATCGTCTCCATCGGACACGGAACGCTGAAACTGGAAAATTACGAAGCCTTCAATAATGGTCTTGTGATGATCGGAGCGAGATACAACTTTGACATAGAAGAACCCGGGGAATATACGGTCAGGGAGGGTGAATACAGGATCACCGCTTCCTACGGAAGACTCGAAGCTTCCGAAACCATTACCATTCCCAGAAATGACACGGCGGTCTTCGATCTTCAAGGCTACAGACCTGCCGTAAAAAGCACACCTACACCCACACCTTCTCCCGAACCTACTCCCACACCCATTCCCGTGGATCATGAGTTCAGCCATCTGACGGTGAGATCTCTTGAAAACTTCTCACATGATGTGGATAAGGAGAATGCTACATATATACTGGGACCTGCCGGAGGAGAACTTTTCCTTGACGGGTACTATTTCGGAAAACTCCCCTGTGAATTTGAAAAGATCACCGACAGGGCAGAGATCACCATAGCCTATGATGCGATACATCACAGTTACGAATACAACGGAGCCGATTACGACGGAGACGTGATACTGGACTATACATCGGATTTCGTGGAATAAAGTTTTTGTTTTTTATGAAAAGGAGAAATAAGATGACCGATTACAAAAAAGCTTATGAAGAGTGGCTGAGCAATCCCTACTTCGACGCTGATACCAAGGCAGAACTCAGATCCATCGCCGATAATGACAATGAGATCAAAGAGCGCTTTTACACGGATCTTGAGTTCGGTACCGGCGGTCTGAGAGGCATCATCGGAGCGGGAACCAACCGTATGAATGTTTATACGGTGCGTAAAGCTACCCAGGGCCTTGCAAATTACATCAAGCGCATGAATGCCTGTGACAAGGGAGTAGCCATTGCCTTTGATTCCAGACACATGTCTCCCGAATTTGCGGATGTTGCGGCTCTGTGTCTCAACGCAAACGGCATCAAGGCATACGTTTTCGAGTCGCTTCGTCCCACACCCGTTCTTTCCTTTGCCGTAAGACAGCTGGGAGCCACAGCGGGCATCAACATCACAGCCAGCCACAATCCTCCGGAATACAACGGATACAAGGTTTACTGGGAGGACGGCGCACAGATCACTCCTCCTCATGATGTGGAGATCCTTAAAGAAGTTAAGAACGTTACGGACTACAACAACGTTCTCACCATGGACAAGGCAGAGGCCGTTAAGAAGGGACTCTACAACGTCATCGGTAAAGAGATCGACGATGTTTACACCGAGACATTAAAGAAGCTTGTTTTAAGACCCGAAGCCATAAAGGAGTGGGGCGACAAGCTGAAGATCGTTTATACTCCTCTTCACGGAACGGGAAATCTTCCTGTACGCCGTGTGCTGAAGGAACTGGGCTTTAAGAATGTTACGGTGGTTCCCGAGCAGGAACTTCCCGACGGAGACTTCCCCACCGTTTCCTACCCCAACCCCGAAGCAAAGGAAGCCTTTGCTCTGGGCCTTGCCCTCGCAAAGAAGCAGGATGCGGATCTGGTGCTGGCCAATGACCCCGATGCGGACAGACTGGGTGTTTATGTGAAAGACACAAAGAGCGGAGAATACATCTCTCTTACGGGAAATATGTCCGGCTGCCTTCTTGCGGATTATGAGATCATGTCAAAGAAGGAAAAGATGGGCAAGCTCCCCGAGGACGGAATGCTGATCACCACCATCGTTTCCACCAATATGGCAAGAGATATAGCCGAGTACTACAAGACAGGCTATGATGAAGTTCTTACGGGCTTCAAGTTCATCGGCGGAAAGATGAGAGAATTCGAAGAAACAGGCAAGGGAACCTATCTCTTCGGTTTTGAGGAGAGTTACGGCTGTCTCATCGGAGACCATGCAAGAGACAAGGATGCGGTGGTAGCTACCATGGCTCTTTGCGAAGCAGCTGCCTACTATAAGACCCGCAACATGACCCTCTGGGATGCCATGATGGAACTCTACGAGCGTTACGGCTACTACAAGGATGACATCATCTCCGTTACCATGAAGGGCATCACGGGCTTACAGAAGATCGGCGAGATCATGGAAACTTTAAGAAAGAATCCCGTTAAGGAAATCTGCGGTCTCAAGACTCTTGCTGTCCGCGACTACAAGGCAGACACAAGAACGGATCTTAAGACAGGAAACGTTACAAAGACAGGACTTCCCAACTCCAACGTCCTTTACTATGAACTGGAGAACAACTCCTACCTCTGCGTGCGTCCTTCCGGAACAGAACCCAAGATCAAGCTTTATTTCGGCGTTAAGGGCACATCCCTTGCCGATGCGGACGAGAAGTCAAAGAAGCTTGGAGCAGAAGTTAAGGCACTCCTGGAAAGCATGTAAGGAGAAAGCCGCAGATGATAAAGTATGTTTTAGTGGATCTTGACGGCACCATAACCGATTCCGAAGAGGGAGTTACCAAGAGCATAGCCTATGCATTGGACTTCTTCGGGATAAAGGTTGATGACCTCAAGAGCCTGAGAAAATACATCGGCCCGCCCATCACCTGGTCCTTTGCGGACGCGGGTCTGACTCCGGAGCAGGTGGCTCCCGGGATAGAGCATTACCGCGAAAGATACAACCGCGTGGGACTCTATGAAGCAAGGGTCTATGACGGAGTTCCGGAAATGCTGAAGAAACTCCGCGAAGCGGGAAAGACACTGATCCTTGCCACTTCCAAGCCCATAGGCTTTGCGGAAAAGGTCATGAAGCATTTTAAGATGGATGTGCTCATGGACGATCTTTGCGGAGCAGGGTCCGATACGGAAAGAAACACCAAATCCGCGGTCATTGATTACATCCTGGAGAAACATCACATCACCGACAAGTCGGAAGTGCTGATGCTGGGAGACACCCGTTTTGACGTGGAAGGAGCCAACCTTAGCGGCATCAAGACCATGGGAGTCCTTTGGGGCTTCGGAAGCCGTGAAAGCCTTGAAAAAGAAGGCGCGGCATATATCGTTTCCACACCTGAAGAGGCAGCGGAAAAAATAATAAATTTATAAAATATTGTGGTGCAACTGTTTAAATAGTTGCACTTTTTTGAAATCTTTGCTAAAATGGTATGAAATCGGACAGGATGTTTATTGAGTGCCGTGCCTTGAGTTTTAAGGACAGAAAGGAGTTTGTATGGCGAAAACAGTCGGCGAACAGATGGCGATCATCAACAACCTTCATAAGAGACATGAGGCCATTTACAGAGATTATGCATCAAAGATGGGATTTGCGGAGATGAGCTTTTGGGTTTTATATGCGATCTGCTGCTACAAAAGACCCATTACCCAGTATGAACTTGTGCGTGACTGGGGCTATTCCAAGCAGACGGTAAACTCCGCAACACTGAAACTCATCAGTGAGGGCTACATCGCATCTACCGATGCGGGAACAAAAAGAAGAAAGAAAATGCTGGAGCTTACGGAATCCGGCGAAAAGTTTGCGGAAGGCGTGGTTTATCCCATGATCTTCGCAGAACGTGCTTCACTGAACTTCCTTTCAGTGGAAGAGAGGGATTTCTTCATCGATGTTTACACCAAACAGATGGACTTCCTTGAGAGAGCCATTGCTCCCGTAATGAATAAAAAATAAAGATCAGAGAAATCGTGACCGGGCGAGCTCGTTGCGATTTCTTTTTTTAAGGGGGATTTGGGGATGAAGTATTACATTTCGGATCTGCACTTTTTTCATGAAAATATGATCGGGCAAATGGATCATCGGGACTTTGAGAGCCTGGATGCCATGCATGCTCATATGATAGACAGGTGGAACTCCAAAGTCAGGAAGAACGATGAAACGGTGATCCTGGGTGATTTTTCTTTCGGAAAAGCGCCGGAGACGGAGGAGATACTTAAGGCTCTTCACGGCAAAAAGTATATGGTGATCGGAAACCACGACCGATTCCTTTCCGACAAAAAGTTTGACACTTCATTGTTCAAGTGGATCGAACCTTACAAGGAGATCAAAGATGACAAGCGAAGAGTGATCCTGAGCCACTATCCCATCATCTGCTACAAGGGTCAGTTTCACAAGGATGACAAGGGAAATGCCAAAACCTATATGCTTTACGGCCATGTTCACAACACCTGTGACGAAGCTCTGGTAAACAAGTTCATACACATTACCAGGAACACGATCCGTCCCGGGTTTGAAAACCCCGAGGAGGGGCGGATCCCGTGCCAGATGATCAATTGCTTCTGTATGTTCTCCGATTACACGCCTCTTACTCTTGACGAGTGGATCGCGCTGGACGAAAAACGAAGAGCAGGCATGAGCCTCGACATCTGAAAGGCGTGACATGGACATTAAAGAAGAAAAGAAAGCCTTACGGGAAGAAGCTAAAAGAATTGAAAAGGAGATCACGGAAGACAGGATACGGATGTCCGATGAGAAGATCTTCGAACAACTCATGAACAACCCCCGCTTTATAAGCGCGAGAAACCTGTTTATTTACATTTCCGTGGACAGAGAGCCTGATACCCTGAGACTCATAGACGAGGCTCTGAAAAGGGGAAAAAACGTCTTTGTGCCGAAGTGCGGAAAAAAGCCTTTTATGAAAGCGGTGAAGATCGCGTCGAGAGAAGAACTGAGAGAGGGATCCTTCGGAATCCCGGAACCTCTGTCGGATGAAGACTTTGAAGGAGATCTTGATCTCGCCGTTGTCCCCTGTGTGAGGGCAACGTGGGACGGCCGCAGGCTGGGACACGGAGGCGGTTTCTACGACTGCTTTTTAGGCAAGAGGAAGATTTACAAGATCTGCCTCTGCAGAAAAGAATTTATGACCGAAAAACTGCCCGAAGAGGACTTTGACGTCATTATGGATGAAGTGATCTCGGGTTAAAAATGAAAGGGGAAAATAAAAATGTACAGACATACGGTACAATACTACGAAACAGACAAAATGGGCGTTACGCATCACTCCAATTACATCCGCTGGATGGAAGAAGCGCGGGTGGATTTTCTGGAAAAGAAAGGATGGCCTTTTGCGAGACTTGAAGAAGAGGGCATCATCTCTCCGGTGCTTTCCGTGGATTGCAGATACAAAAAGCCTTCGAGATTCTCGGATGCGGTGGATATCGAGGTTTCCGTGGCAGAGTTCAACGGAGTGAAATTAAAGATCGCCTACAGGATGTACATAGGCGATGAACTGATCTGTGAAGGTGAGAGCGGGCACTGCTTCGTGGATGACAAGGGTATGCCCATAAGATTGAAAAAAAGCTTCCCGGAATTCTATGGGATGCTGGAAGAAGAACTTAATAAACAAGAGTAAAAAACAGACCGCGGCGTTTTTGGCTGCGGTCCGTTTTCTATTCGCTTTTTGTCTGTTTTTTGCGATTCCTTCCGGGTTTTCTCTTTCCGGAGTCGGAATGCTGCTTCGTTTTTGCTGCCGTCTTGGGCTTTTCCTGAGAAGCGGGTTCGCTCTTGGGAGCCTTGGCGGAGTCTTTTCTGATCTTGATGTTTACAACCTTATGTATGTTGTCGGGGCCGAGCTTTTCGTCCACGTCGAATATATCTTTGTGAGCTTTCACGAAGGACGAGAAGGAGGAGTACTTATAGTTTCTTACATCGAAACCGGGAACGCTCTTTCTGATCACGTCTCCGACGTTGGCCAGATTTTCCCATTCATCCTCCAGAACAGATGCGATTTTGTCCACAATGGCTTTTTCCGAAGGGATCTCGATCTTCTTGGATTCCACGGGAATCTCCTGAGTGGAATTTTCCACGGGAGTAACGGGGATCTCTGCCTCCTTTGTTTTCACAACTCCCGCCTTAAAGAGAACGTCCAGGAGCTTGAACTCGTTGCAGGCCTGAGCCAATGACTCCGGGGTCTTGCTTTCTCCCATGCCTACAATGGTCTTTCCGGATTCCTTGATGCGGTAGACCAGCTTTGTAAAATCCGAATCGCTGGTGACCAGAAAGAAGACCTCTGCGATGTTTCGATAAAGGATGTCCATAGCGTCTATGGTAAGGGCCTGGTCGGCGATACTCTTGTTGTTTGCGTAGGAAAGCTGCAATTCAGGCGTGATTCCGTATTTGGGCATTATGGGCATCCACTGTCTGACAGTGGGTGAATTTATGGAACCATAGAGCTTAAAAAGTGTGATGTCTCCGTACTTGTCAGCCTCTTCCTTGATCAGTGAGGCATATTTCTGTGATATATTGTCACCATCGATGAGGATGGCTATTTTTTTCTCATCCATTATTTTTTCTCCCTTTTGCGATACCTGCTCATCTGCGGGGATCGTGCGGATATAATGGTAACACAACGAAGAGAGCTATTCAAGTAAAAAAATACCCCGGCATTTGCCGGGGCAGGGAATTTACTTATTTTGTAACAACTTTTGTGATGTGAGGCTGAGCTCCGTTGTACCAGTACAGGAAGCCTTCGATGTCGATCTTGTCGCCGGCTTTGAGGCCTTCGACTGCCTTGTAAACGTCTGTGTCAACGCCTGTGAGGTAGGACTCAACAACCATGGTGTACTCTGTGCCGTTGAGAGTAACTTTGAGATAAAGGTCATCTCCGCGGGAACCTGAGTTGTCCCATCTGTAAGTAGCGGGAGCTGCAACTGTAAGACCGTTAACGCTTACAAGCTGGTTCTGCTTCTCGATGAGAGCGTCTGTTCCGTAGATGCTTGTAACATCAACGGGCTTTGCGATGTATGTGCTCTTGCTGTTGTAGAACTCAAGCTTGGAATCGATGATCTCGACTTCGCCCGACCACTCGGACTTGTAACCGTTGATGCGGAGCATCATACCGGGCTTGAGCTTGTCGAACTCATCCTTTGTGCATTTGCACTCATATACAAAATATCCGCCGTCCTTGTCCTGGGTGTAAAGAGTTGCACGGCCTACGCCGTCCTTCTCCCACCAAGACTGTGCAGCCTGGAAGTAGGTGTAAACCGTTACTTCAGACTCGAGAGCGGCTGCTGTGTAAGCAGCGTAATCCATAGCATCCTCAGGGAGCTTTTCGTTACCGCAGCCTGCCATTGTGAAAACAAGAGCGGCAGCGAGAACAAGTGATAAAACTTTCTTCATTGTATTTTTCCTCCAAATTCTTTTTGTTGCAAAAATTGCAACACTTTTGGTTGGGCACATTATACTTCATGGCAGGTATAATGGCAAGATTAAAATAAATCCCATTAGATTTATTTATCTTTCTTTTTATTTTTCAGATATTGTCTGAAAAATACCAAAGCAATGACGATCCAGGCCGCTCCGATGGATGAAAGAAGCAATACGGATGTCTTGGGAAGAGGACCCAGCTCTGTGGGCTCAGCTCCGTTGATGGTCTTCATCTGATCCAGGCGGTAAAGAGAGTTCACATCCTTGTACATCTTGTTTACAAAGGCTTCATCGAAGGTTCCCCCGCGCCTCACGCCTTTTACGGTGTTCTCGATGAGAGCACCCGCAGCGTCACGAAGGGAAGCGGAACCGTTGAAAACGGGTGTGATGAAGGTGTTTTCCGTATTTTCCAGAAGAAGCTTTGCGGCCTTTATCTTGACCTCATAATGGGTGGTGTCGTCTTCCCCCATCCTTGCAAGATAGTCGGTGTATTCGGAAGACTCCTGAGCCTTAAGGGTCACGGGAATGTATCCTTCAGTCTGGGAATAGGCGATCTGAACCTCATTGGTCAAGAGATACTGGGCAAAAAGCCATGAAGCCATGACTTCGCCCGGATCCTCGGCGTTGAACAGGCATATGCTGGGACCCTGGGAGATCATCTTGGGATGATCCGGATCGAACTGGGGGATCATCCTGACTTCCGTCTCAAAATCCCTCATCTGGTCAGCACTGATGTCGTGCAGAGGAGCGGCGGAACCGATCCATGTGGCACCTGCCGTGGAATCTATGGCAAAGATGCACTGGTTGGCATTCAGGAAATTTCCCGGATAACTGGATATCTTAAAGGTTGAAAATGCCCTGGACTTACCGTGTTTCGAGATCTCCTCCAGAAGGGAGGTGGTAGTGTCGTTAAAGATCAGGATCTCGCCTCCTTCGGCAGAGTAGCCCGCATCCAGCTGCTTCAGCTGGGTGATCATCATGTTGTCTGTAGACTTGTAGATGAAGGGGATCAGCACGTTCTGACCGTTCACCTTGTATGTGCCGTCTTCATTCTTTTCGAGAGCGGCTTCCGAAACATCCCATACGAAATCCCAGGTGATCTTCTCGGGGATCTCGATCCCCATGTTGTCAAGGAGGGTCTTGTTGATGTAAAGGGCTTCTGTGGATCTCATGAAGGGGAGAGCCATGTGGCTTCCTCCCAGAACTCCTTCTTCAAGGAAACGGGGAACAATCTCGGAAAGCGTGGGAGAATCGAATCTTACTTCGCTTCCTCCCAGTCCGAAACGGGGATCGTTCATGAGTTCGTCAAGGGGAACCACCACATTGTTTCCGGTCATATAGGTGGCTATGTGATCGGGATAGGTGATGCAGACATTGGGTGTGGTCCCTGTGGAGATGTTGGTAATCACATCGTTGTATATAGCGCCGTAATCGGTGTAAAGCCTTAAGTTCACGGTGATATTGGGGTAGATCCCGGTAAATGATTCCACCGCGCTGTTGTATATGTCCACCTGGCGGCGATTGGTGTCGTTCTTGGCCCAAAAGGTGATCTCATATTTTTTGGAAGGGTCGAACTCCTTGGGGATCACAAAACTGTCCTGATTTTTCTTGCCGTGACAGCCGGCGGTAAAGATCGCTCCCGTACAAAGCGTAAGAGTAAGGAGCAGGGAAATCATCCTTTTCATCCCTTGGTACCTCCTCTCGCTACACCCGCCATGATCTTTTTCCTGAACACAAGGAAAAGCACGATGAGGGGCAATGAAATGACCACTACTGCAGCCATCATGGCAGGGATGTTCTCACGTCCCATACCGTTCTCCCTGAGTTCCTGTATGCCGTTGGAAACCAGGAAGTAGGCCGGATCGTCTGTGATGAGTCTGGGCCATACGTAGGAATTCCAGCATTCGATGACCTTAAGGATGATGATGGTGATGACCGTGGGACGGCACATGGGCACCATGACTTTCATGAGATAGCGCATATCCTTCGTCCCGTCCACCTTTGCTGCCCAATAGAGCTCGTCGGGGATGGCGGCAAAATTTTCTTTCAAAAGGTAAATGTAAAAGACCGAAGCCGCAGAGGGAAGGATGAGTCCCAGAAAGGTGTTTCTCATTCCCAGATCGGTGACGGTAACAAAGTTTGTGATGATCACCAGTTCGTTGGGGATCATCATGAGAGAAAGAAAGAGGGTGAAGAGCAGGTCTCTTCCTTTAAAATTCAGTCTTGCAAAGGCAAAGGCCGAAAGAATGGCGATGATGAGCAAAAGTGCGGTGGTGAGTACGGTGTAGATCACTGTGTTCACAAGGTACTTTCCCAGGGATATGGTGGTGAAAACGTTCAGGAAGTTGTTGAAAGTGGGAGGCAGTGCCAGAAATCTGGGTACATACTCCGCGTTGTAGGAGGCATAGCTCTTAAAGGAGGTCAGGATCATCCAGTAAAAGGGAAAGATGACCAGGATGGCCCAAAGAGCAAGTCCCGCATATATCAAGGCGTTTTCTATGGCTTTTCTTTTTTTCTCGGTTTCTTTTACACCGGCGTAATTTGATGTATTTTCCACGGAAAATTCTCCTTAGTAGTGAACGTGTTTGCGGCTGACCAGAAGATTTATGCAGGTAATGGTCATGATGATGGCAAAGAGGAGGATAGCCGCTGCGGAGGCAAAGGAAGGGAAACCTCCTCCCGTTCCGTAGAGCATGTCGTAAACATATCCCACAATGGTGTTCATGCCTGCGGAATTAAGATCCGTACCGAAAATGGCCACTTCGTCGCTGTATGCCTTAAATGCTCCGATAAAGCCCGTGATCACGAGATAGAACACGGTGGGGCTTATCATGGGAAGAGTGATCCTTCTGAACATCCTCCCGGGGGGCGTTCCGTCCACTCTTGCGGCATTGTAATAGATATCTCCCACGGAAGCGATGGCGGAAGTTAAGAGCAGCACCTTAAAGGGCAGCACAACCCAGACAGTGTAGAAGCACATTACAAACATCTTTGCCCAGTAGGGACCGTCGATGAAATCTATTGCGTTTGCTCCGAAGAGCTTGATCACCATATTTACAAGACCGTCCGTATAGGCCGTCTTCTTGAAGAGGATCATGAAGACAAGACCTACGGCCAGGGTATTGGTCACATAGGGAAGAAAGAATATGGTCTGGAAAAGCTCGCGAAGCTTTGTGATCCGGCTTAAGCCCAGAGAGATCATAAGAGCGAGAAAAGTGGAGAGCGGGACCGTGATGACAACGATGATGAAGGTGTTCTGTACAGCCCTGAGAAAATAGGGATCGTGCAGAACATAGGAGAAGTTGTACAAACCCGTGCCGTAGTAACTTTGGGACGCAAAATCAAAACCCTCTTCGAAGGAATAGATCAAAACGTCCACCAGAGGGTAAACCATGAATACGCCCAGGAAAAGAACGGCGGGTAAAAGGTACAGCCAAGCTTTTTTGTTGTTATCTTCCATAATGCGGTCCTGCCTGTGAATTCAAACTGCCTTCATTATATCAAAAAACGCTCATTATTCAACAAGGGATATATTAAGATTGATTGAGGGTTTTATGAGAAAAAATGGTCAGACAAAAATGTCACTTCGTGATACATTTGTACAATATGCACAAAAGAAATCGATTGCAGGAAAGATTTTTGTGCAACTTGGTAAAAAAATTACGTCTTAAAGTAAAGTATTTACGTTTACTTTATATATTTTTTATCAGAAAATAAGAATGCGATAAGCAATGGAGGAGATGGGGATGAAGAGAAAGACGATTTCTGTTTTGACAGCTTTCGCTCTGACAGCTGTGATCCTGGTTGCAGGATGTTCCAAAAAGACCCCCGATAACGATTACGTCGGAAAATGGCGCTACTCATACGACACAAACAAGGTCTCCATGAAGATAGAGAACGGAGGAAAAGCTTCTCTTGACGGTGAAAAGTACAGTTACACCGAGAAAGATGACGGACTGGTCCTCGAAAACGAAAGGGGAGACGTTGTAAAAGTCAGGTTTAAAGACAATAACGAAAATATATATGTTTATAAATCCATGAATTTTGCTCCCAAGGGATCCACGGAAGGATTGTACGGTGAATGGGAGTGCGGAAACAACTCCTTTGTGTTCACAAAGGACGGTATGTTTCTGGAAGACGGATATTTCCCCGGGTATTTTGTGATCAACGAAGAAGCCTCCTCCGTAATACTGGTGTACATCGACCAATTCGAGACTACGGCGGTTCCCTTCAGGCTTGAGGAAGACAGGCTGATCATCGATTATCCCTGGGAAATGATGAAGTTATAAAACGGGATTTATGACCCGCGGCATGTTTAAAAGAATGAAGATTCTTTTGGGAAGGGTTGCCCGGGTTAAAAATAAATCACATCACCCCAAAGGTCTGATGAAAGTTGGTACCGCTTTACAAAAGATCCGGGGGAAGCAAGCCGAAAGGCACAACAATCATATCATTTTAGGAGGTTTTATGAAGAGAAGACTTATTGCGCTCGTACTTGCTGCAGCAATGGTATTTTCACTGGCTGCGTGCGCAGGCGGCGGAAAAGGCGGCAAGACAAAGATCGACATGTGGTGTATCGCAACGGAGACTGACTCCAACCGTAAGGCATATGAGAAAGCTATTGCGGAAGTTACCGCAGCTCATCCCGAGATCGAATTCAACTGGGAAGCTATCGAGAACCAGTCATACAAGACAAAGATCAAAGCAGCAGTTGCTGCAGACGAGATGCCCGACATCTTTTTCACATGGTCATGTGCATTCCTTGGTGATTTCGTAAACGCAAACCGTGTTTACTGCCTCGACGAAGAGTACAAGAACTGGGCCAAGGATCTTGATCCCAAGATGCTGAACAATACAACATTCAACGGAAAGCATTACGGCGTTCCCACAACAATGAACATTGTCGTAATGTTTGCAAATATGGACATTCTCAAGAAGGTTGGTTACACAGAGGTTCCCGGCACATATGAAGAACTCATCAAGTGCTGTGACAAGCTCCTTGCAGCAGGCTACACTCCTTTCGGATGCTCCGGTAAGGAAGACTGGTGCGTTACAGAGTATGTTGAGCCCATCATTGAGAAGACAGCAGGCGCAAAGGCTTGGTCCGACATCATGACAGGTGCGGCTTCATGGGACAACAAGGACGTTGCAAAGGCTATCGACATTTTCCAGGAAATGATCTCCAAGAAGTACTTCGATCCCAACGGAGCAGCTCTTACCAACAACGAAGTAAAGGCTAACTTCCAGCAGGGCAAGTATGCGTTCTATATGAACGGTTCATGGAACTGCGCAGATTTCTTCGCTGATTCCGCGTTCTTCCCGAAGGTTAAGGTTTCTGAGTTCCCTGTTATCGATTCTTCCAAGTCGAAGCTGGGACAGCTCATCGGCGGCCCTTCAGATACTCTTGCGGTTGCACAGAGCAGCAAGAATGCAGACAAGGCAGCAGCATTCGCATTTGAACTCGGAAAGGCTATCTGTCATTACGGATACCTTGACGGTTGCGGACTTCCCGCATGGACACCCGACTATGATACATCCAGCGTTAACGCTCTCACCGCTACAGTTGCCGACATCGTTGCAAAGTCAGACGCAATGGTACTTTTCGGTGACACCATCCAGGCTGCTGACATTGCCAACATCTACCTGAGCTACGTCGCTAAGGTTTACGGCAAGCAGATCGACGGTAACGGATTCATTTCCGGACTGAAGAAAGACATCAAGTAATTTTTCATCTTCAATTTTTCTCCAATTAACGGGGCGGCCTTTCCCTATAATAAAATATAGGAAAGGCCGTTTTTTAAAGAATACGGATACGAGACAGGTGATATGGATAAAATGAAAGAGAAAAACAAAACAGCGGAAGTTTCCTTATCCGCCGATGCTATCTCAGAAAAAATAAAAAGACGGAATAAGATATACAAAGGCGTCAGCGTATTCTTGTTCCTGACTCCCGCCCTTATACTTTTCTGCGGCGTACTGATCTTTCCCATAGGAGCTTCGATCTATTACAGCTTCTTTGACTGGAACGGTTTCGGAACAAAAACATTCGTGGGATTTGCAAACTATGTGGAACTGTTTACAAGTCAGATAATCCCGTTCCCTTTGGCTTTGAAAAATTCACTGCTTCTGGCAGTTTTATCGGTTTTTATACAGTTACCGCTTTCGCTGGCTTTGGCTCTGGCTCTGGGCAGAGGCATCAAGGGAGAGAGATTCTTCCTTTCCGTTTTCTTTGCACCGGTACTGATCTCCACGGTCATCATAGGACAGTTGTGGCTCAAGATCTACAATCCCGACTACGGTCTTTTGAATTCTTTCTTAAGACAGCTGGGACTTGAGGAAAAGATCATGGCTCTTACGGGAGACATCAAAGATGTGCTCTGGCTGGGAAATTCCAAGATCGCTCTGGGTGCGGCTTTTGTTCCCATACTCTGGCAATATGTGGGCTATCATATGCTGCTCCTCTATGCGGGAGTCAAGGGAGTCCCGGTTGAACTGCGTGAAGCTGCCATGCTGGACGGAGCTTCCTACGGACAGGTGAACAGATACATCGTTATCCCCCACATCAAGCCTATCATAAAGATCAGCGTTATCTTCGCGGTAACGGGATCGCTTAAATCCTTCGACCTCATCTGGGTGCTCACCAACGGCGGTCCTCTGCATGCCACGGAAGTTCCCAGCACCCTCATGATAAACATGCTTTTCCTGCACAACCGTTACGGAATGGGAAGCACCATAGCCGTATTGCTGATCGCCCTCTGCTTCCTTTTTGCGGTGCTCATCAGTGCGGCATTCAGAAAGGAGGATTGACGGATGGAAACCACAACAAAAGGATTCAAAAAGACCGGCACCGTGGTGGCTGTCATAGTCTATTGCCTGTTGATCCTCTGGACCCTGGTAAACCTTTTCCCCATTTACTGGATGTTTACCTTCTCCCTTAAGAGTAACGATGAGATCTACGGTCAGAACATCATCGGTCTTCCTCACAAGTTCCTGTGGGAAAACTATAAGACTGCGGCTCACACCGGAAGAATGGGTCTGTATTTCACCAACAGCGTCATCATAGCAGTTGCAACCATAATACTCACCCTCATTGCGGCGGTAATGGCCACCTATGCCATGTCCAGGATCGTTTGGAAGGGCAGAAAACTCATGAACAAGTTTTTCATGCTGGGACTCACCATCCCCATTCACTCATCCATCGTTCCGGTGTACATCACCCTTAAGAAACTGGGCATGCTGAACAGCTACCAGGCTCTCATCGTTCCCTATGCGGCCTTTTCATTGGCCATGGCCATCTTGATATGTATGGGCTTTATGGATGACATTCCCATACAGCTGGACGAAGCTGCCAGGATCGACGGTTGCGGACTTTGGGGTACTTTCTTCAGGATCATCGTGCCTCTCATGCTCCCGGCTCTTTCCACCGTGGGCATATACACCTTCCTGCAGTGCTGGAATGAGTTCATGTTTGCCAACGTTTTCAACACCAAGGAGTTCATCAGAACCCTTCCGGTAGGCATACAGCAGCTGTCGGGACAGCACACGACACAATGGGGACCCATAGGCGCGGCACTTGTGATCGCCACCTTCCCCACCCTGTTTGTCTATATGCTGCTCAGCAAGAAGATACAATCCAGTTTCATGGCGGGAGCCATCAAGGGTTGAGCCTTTAAAAATACGGCAGGATGTGCTAATATATTCGATGGAGTTTGGGAAACAACCGGAGAATAGTGTATGAAGTGGGTTCAAAAAATCTTAAACAGACAAAATGTATCAGGCGCACACGAATCTATTGCTGTGCGCCTTTGGAACATTATAGCCCTCATCTTTACGATGCTGACGGCAGCTCTCATCATCGCCATAGTCATGGTCACTCTGAACACCCGAAAAGAGAACTCGGTGCGTGAAAGCGAAACCATCATCAACGGTATCACTTCCACCCTGAGGGGCAACATCGACAACTACAAAGATCTTTCCCGACTGGTAATGATCAATGAGACCATTATGGAGTTTCTCAGGGCGGAGAATGTGGACAGCGGTCTAAAGAACGATTCCATATATGCCATAAACGACATCCTCATTGTCTGCAACAACGTGGATTCTTTTTTCATATTCCGTAACGACGGAGACTATGTGAGCACGGGCCGAGGCGAGTACTTCATAGACAGGGAGATGATGAACCGTCCCGAGTGGCTGGACCAGATCAACGAGAAGCGGGGCGGAGCCATCATACGAATGAACGGAAACGGTGCCATTTTCAGAAGGAACGGAAATCAGTTCATCACTGTTGCCAGAACCGTCTATGACATTTACAGCCAGAAAAAAACGGGTATACTTCTTATGAACATATCCATGCATCTTCTGGAAACCGCCATAGGCGAGAACGAAAACGCCGGCATATGCATTGTCAGCGAAAACGGAGATTATCTGGCGGGAGATGAGGAACTGGCCGGTTTCTTTACGGAAGAATTCCGTTCGGGGGAGATGATCCACAAAGATAACGGAGATAAAAGATTTCATATGATCTCGGGATACAAACCGGATGAACTTCCCATTGTCATCATGTGCAGAGTGACACCTGCGGGAACATCCGTTCCGGCTGCGGTGCTTGTGGTGCTGACTCTTCTGGCTGTGGTCTTCGCTATTTCCATCGTGCTTCTGGCATCGTACATTTCCAAGGACATCAACCGCCCCATCCTGGACCTTTCGGAAGCTATGGAAGACACCAAAAAGTCGGGGTGGCTCAAAAAGATCGAAGTCAGGATGCCGGACAATGAGATCGGACAGCTGGCGGTTTCCTACAACAGTATGAACGAGTATCTGAACGAGATCCTCACCCGTCTCATCGAACAGGAAAAGACCGTCCGAGGGGTTGAGATGAGAGTGCTTCAGGAGCAGATAAAACCTCATTTCCTGTACAATTCGCTGGAAACCATAAGCTATATGGCTTATGAAGCCGGAGCTACGAAGGCTTTTGAGGCGCTGGAGACCCTTGGGAATTTTTACAGGAATTTCTTAAGCAAAGGAAACAGGGAGATCCCCTTAAAAAGAGAGATCCAGATCATAAAAGACTATCTTTCCATACAAAAACTGAGATACGGAGACATTTTAAGTGACGAATACGACGTGGATGAAGCCGCAAACGAGCTGATGATCCCGAAACTTATACTGCAGCCTCTGGTTGAAAACAGCATATATCACGGCATACGTCCCAAAGGTGAACCCGGGGTTATTAAAATTTCCGCAAATTTAGATGGAGACATTTTGAACGTAATAGTATATGATAGTGGTATAGGAATGTCGGAAGAACAGATCGGACTCATTCTGGAAGAAAAAGATGACGATGAGGATGAGAATCCGGCGCTTTCGGGCTTTGGACTTAAGGGGACCATTAAACGTATCAGATATTTTTGCAAAGATAAGAATGCGATCGAGATCTTCAGTGAAGAAGGGGAATACACCAAGATCGTATTACGGATAAATACTAAGCAACAGGGAGAATGAAATGTATAGGGTAATGATAATTGACGATGAGATATCCGCAAGAAATCTTATGAAAGTCTCCGTGGACTGGGATTCCTTGGGAATGCAGGTGGTGGGAGAAGCCGGCAGCGGTATCGAGGCGATCAATATTATTGACGAAGTAAAACCGGACATCGCCATAGTGGACATATCAATGCCTTTTATGAACGGCATCGAATTTACGGAGATGGCTTCCAAAACCTATCCCGAACTGGCAATCATCATCATGACTGCCATGGATGATTTTGAATATGCAAGGAAGTGCGTGAGCCTTCCGGTTTTTGAATATATGCTGAAGCCCATTGTAAGGGCCGATGTCACGGCCACGCTCAAGAAGCTTAAGGACAAACTGGACAAGAGAAGAGCCGAGCTGGGATGGAACAATAAGGATGAGGCCAATGAGCCCGACATGGACCGCAGCATGATCGACAAGATCAAATCCTATATCGAAAAGAATTATAAGGATTCAAAGATCAATCTCACCTCAGTGGCACAGCGGTTCGGATTCAGTTCCAGCTACCTCAGCAGGCGTTTCAAACAGGAAACGGGGAAGAATTTCATAGAATACCTTACAGAATGCAGGATGGAGCGGGCAATGATGCTGGCGCGTGGCAATTACAAGATGTTTTCCACTTCCAATGAAGTGGGGATCCCGGACACTGCGTACTTCGGAAAATGTTTCAAGAAATACACGGGAATGAGTTATTCAGAGTACGTTTTATCGCAAAAAGGACAGTGAGCTGTCCTTTTTCATGTAAATGAGCAAAAGGGACAGTGAGCTGTCCTTTTTCATGTAAATGAGCAAAAAGGACAGTGAAACTGTCCTTTTTTTATGGGATTAATATGAGAATAATTAGAGATAAAATGAGTAGAGTCTGAAAATTTTTTGTGATATAGATTTAAACATGGGAAAAAACTGTTTCCGTCGCTATAGGAGAAGGTGGCGGAGATTTTCGTGTAAGGGGGTAATCTTATGAAAAAGATAAGTACCGGGTTTTCTTTTGATGTGAAGAAGCCGTCTCTTCTTCGCACGCTCTCTGTCGCTTTTTTAGTGCCTGTTCTTTTGACCGTTGCTCTGGGAGTCGTATCCTACAATGTGGCATCCGACAGCATAATCTCCACCTACAAAGAAACTGCACAATCTACCGTGGCAGCCGAAAGGGACTATTTTGAACTGGTTTGCGGTTCCGTGTCAAAAAAGGCTCTGGAACTGGTCCTTTCCTCCGAGACAGCCACGTTCTACTCCATGTATTACAAAGATAAGACCATGGACGGGTTTGCATCTCAGCTCTCCGCTGCGAGAAAAGAGCTGCAGAATGCTCTTTCCACCAATGATAACATCTTTTCCTATTCCATCATAGCCGACAACGGAGTAGGCCTCTCTTCCCTCACGTTCAAACTGGAGGCGGGGGATCAGTATGCTGGATTCAAGAACAGTCCCGAAGGGCAGTTCTTTGTGAGCAACAGCGTTTCCAGAAACGGCTGGTTCGGCCGTCATTCTTACATAGATACGGCTACGGAACTGGAAGAGGGAAAATATGTCTTTGCTTATGTACAGCGCCTCAGCCGCGGGGACAACTATCTCATTCTTGACATGAAACCCGACATCGTTACCAAGATGCTTAAAAACATGGATTTCGGCAAAAACAGTTACGTGGGCATAGTTACCAAGGACGGCCGGGAAGTTGCCATGGCCTGCGGAGAAGAGGGACTCACCACATTTGAAGAGGGTGAGAGCTACGTCCTCGGAGCTGAATTCTATGCAGATATAAAAGATATTGAAGAAATGTACATAGGAACCGTTAAGTATAACGGTAAAGATCATATTCTCGTGGCCGATCACGTAGGAAACACGGGAATGATCATATATGCCCTGATCCCCGAAGCCAATGCAGTGGGTCAGGTGAAGAACATAAGGCTCATCACCGTGGGTTTGGTAATTGCCGCCGTCGTCATCGCTCTCGGCATAGGATATATGATCTCCACCGGGATCTCGAAAGCCATGAAGAACATGTCGAGAGGACTTGAAGAGGCTGCGGCCGGTGATCTGACAAAAACTTTCCGCACCAAACGAAAAGATGAATTTAAGAATCTGACGGAGAGCCTGAATGTAATGCTGACCGGCATAAAAGAGGTTCTTTCCAACATGAAGGAATTCAGTCTGCAGGTGACTGAACTGTCCAATGATGTTTCCGTGGATTCCGTGAGCATCAGCGATGCCGCACACAACACCACCAAGGTCATGGAGGAAGTGGCACGAGGCATTCTGGAACAGGCTGAAAACACGGAAAACAGCAATCGTCTCATGATCAGCTTTTCGGAAAATATTGCGGAAGTCACCGACAGGACCACACTTATGGGAACCGCTGCTGACGAGGTCATCGGAGCAGTGGGCAGGGGAAGGACCATAATGAATGCCCTGAGCAAACAGTCGGATGAGACGGTGAAACTTACAAACGAGCTTTTGAACGATATCAAAGAAGTTGAGAGAAATTCTCTTGAGATCCAGAATTTTGTTAATGTTATCAGCGATATTTCCGAAGAAACGAACCTTCTTTCTTTAAATGCGTCCATCGAAGCCGCAAGAGCGGGGGATGCGGGCAGAGGCTTCTCCGTCGTTGCGGATGAGATCAGAAAACTGGCGGATCAGTCCATGGAAAGCGGTAACAACATCAACCGTTTTGCGGCCATCATCGAAGAGACCACCAAGAAGACATCGGAATCCGCCGCAAGGACAGAGCAGATGATCCTTGAACAGGCTCAGTCCCTGGATGAGACCTTTAAAGTGTTTGCTAAGATCAATGAGAGCGTCGAGTCGCTGGTAAAGGATCTGAGAGAGACACTTGTTATGCTTCAAAAGGTAGACGGAGAAAAGAACGAGGTTCAGAACTCGTTGCAGAACATTTCCACCGTTTCTCAGGAGGTTGCTGCCTCTGGCGAAGAAGTGACGGCTACCCTCACCCAGCAGGCTGAGATCATCGCTCAGCTGTCCACCAAGGCGGGAGAGCTTAATGAGGGAGCGGAGAGCCTGAACAGTGCCATTGCAAGGTTCACCATTTAAAAAACCAACAAGGTCTTGCTTTTTTCAAGATTTTTCCTTTTATTGAAGGTAGGCACTTGTCATGAAAGTGACAGGTGCCTTCTTTCATTGTATTTGGCGGCTTTCGGGCAGTTTATATTTATTTTATAAAAATTGTTAGCACTCACTCTTGACGAGTGCTAACAATCGTG
>JAILRC010000036.1 GCA_024698485.1 Lachnospiraceae bacterium
GCCGAAGTCAACAGACTTGTAAAACAGGTTGAAGGACAGAAGCAGATGATGAAACAGCTTAAAGGAATGATGGGCAATAAGCACGGCAAAATGCCTATGATGCCCGGCGGTTTCGGCAAAAAGGGCGGTTTTCCGTTCTAGTACAGCGGTTTTAAAATAAATGGACTAATGCGCAGAATGTTTGCTCGAATGCACGTGCTTGAAAACGCAGGTGTAGCGGGCTACTCCGAGGCTTTCATGTACGGGCAGTCGGGTAAACAGGCAAGCATTGGGTCCAGTTAGTTAATAACCGATGTACCAGTTGCTGTTCAAACTCTAAGTCACATAGTGTCATTCTTTGAAGATCTCTTTTAACATCCTTCCTATCCCTTTGATATCCAGCGGGCTCTCCTCCGTTTCATAAGAAAAGAGCAGATTCTTGCCGGGATAGATCCCGTTTTCCCTGTATTCATCCATTTTCTTGAGGCAGCCTGTTCTGTACTCCTCGTCATCCAATAACCCAAAATGTTCAAAGTATATTTCTTCCCTCGTACCGATCTTGAGAAGCGTGAAATCGGGGTACCGTACAGCTCCGTTTTTAAACTTAAGTTCTGCTTCATATCTGTACGGGATTCCCAGATCATAGAACATATCCGCAAGGATCGCCTCAGACTTGGACCTCACCTTATCACCTTTCTTTGTATCATAGATCTTTCTTTCCGGTATGTATTGATTTGTTTTGTATTCTTTATAGGCCCATTCTTCGGCGTACATTGAGTCGGTCAGTAAGTAAGGTTTTACAACTTCCTTCCTGTACCCTGACATTTTTTCAAATGCCGCGTCTGCATTTCTTTTTGTCAGACTTGCTTCCAACCTTTCAAGCTCGCTCAATTCCTTTTTCGCATAAGCAAGGAATGTTTCGATATAGTCCTTCTCGGCAAGTTTCTTTACGAATGCCCCTTCCTTTTTGGGTATATAGTTTCCGATGGGTTGCCCGGGATCGGTCACATGATAATAACGGGGATATGCCCCGCTCCGTGAGATCCGAAGATGTCCCTCCGGGAAATCTTTCTTTTTGGCATCATTCTCTGCTGCCCTGATTGCACGCTTAAGTTCAGCCTCTCTTGCTTTCATTAGTCTGATGATCTGTTTCATGATTAAACCTCTCTCTGATTTGTTTTCATTGTTTTCATTGTTTTCATTGTTTTCTTTGTCTTCTTGGTTTTCTTTTTTCCTCTTTGTTTTCTTTGGCTTCTTTTTACTCTCTGCGCTCTTGTTTTTTTTGCGCCCGTTCCAAGTTCACAGGCACTTTTATGGTTCAGCCAATCACTTTGCCGTATTTAAGTCAAAGTTTTCCGCCCCTTCTCGGCTACGTATCCGGAAGATTTATGATCTAAACAGAATAATTCTTCGTTTAAGTCACACAGTCTCCCTTATGTTTACTTTGTCCGCTCAAGGTTACTTTGACTTGAAATGAAGTTTTGCACATTTAAACCAAAAGATTGCGTTCCGCTCGCCTCGCTTGCCGAAGAATTCTTTGACTTGAAATGAAGTTTTGCGCATTTAAACCAAAAGTTTGCGTTCCGCTCGCCTCGCTTGTCGAAGAATTCTTTGACTTGAAATGAGCTTTTGCCGTTTCAAGCCAAAAAGCCTCATTCAAGGGTCTTTGTGCGTCCGAAATATCTTTGACTTGAAAACGTTTCCTCATGTGTTTAGGTCATAAAAGTCCCTGATGCAGCCATGACAAGAGCCTGTGCTGACGCCGTGCCCTTTGCGAGGGGCTTGCATGGCCTCTACACCCTTGCCGCCCCTACGACTTTTCCTCACTTCCCGATCACCACCGCACCCTCTCTGTCTGTGCGGTGGATCACTACCCCTGCAGCTTCAAGGATGTCAAGCACCTCCCGATGCGGATGGCCATATGTGTTACCTCGTCCGCAGGAGATCACGGCATAGGATGGGCGGATCATTTCCACAAATGCCTCGGAAGTTGCTGTTCGGGATCCGTGATGTCCCACTTTCAACACAACTTTCTTAGACGGATCCTTCTTTTGAAATCCGAAACGTCCTGCCAATTCCTGTATAACATCCGTCATTCCCTCACCTTCTTTTTCCCCCATTCCATCCGTAATCCTTTTTCCTTCTTTCTCCCCCATTCCATCCGTCATCCTTTTTCCTTCTTTCTCCCCCATTCCATCCGTAATCCTTTTTCCTTCTTTTTCCCCCATTCCATCCGTCATCCTTTTCCCTGCTATTTCCCATATATCATCCGCTATCTTCTTTTCTGCTTCGGCTCCCGCATCCCCCATCATAAAAGCTGTAAATTCCGGGGTGTCCAGACGGAACACCAGAGAAGTTTCATTTTCCGATGTTTCCGCTTCATAAGGCGAGAGGCAAAGAAGCCTGCAGGACGAGTCCCTTAATTCAAGTTCATCTCCCGCATCAAGAAAGATCACCCTGACATTCTTTTCACCGGCGAGTTTAAGAAGTTTCAGATAGTTTTCTCCTCTGCTTCTGACTTCAGGCATCACAAGAGTTTTGATGCCGATGTTTCCGTCATAACGCATGCGGTAATCCGCATCATTCCTGTAAACTCTCATGTTTTCCAGGATTTCCGTAATTCCGTTTATATGATCCTCGTCGGTATGGGAAACAGTCACCGTATCCAGCAGCATGATCCCGGAACTCTTTAGAAAAGGCGAAAGCACACGTTTTCCCACCCCCGCATTGCTTGTACTTCCGCAATCAAAAAGCACAGTATCCTTTTTCCCCGAAACAAAAACGCTGCAATCCCCCTGCCCCACATATAGAAACGTTAGTTTAGCCCCCTTTGGCAAGAAATGAACCCCCACAAGCAGCAAGCTCAAAATCAAAGCAGGCAGCCACCATGTCCCCAAATATCTGAACCCTTTGAGTTCTTCCTTCATTTTCCCGTTGTATGTATCTTTTCCGATTCCTGCCGCTTTTCCCACACCCGGTCCTTTGCCCGTCCTTCTTCCTGCTTTATTCCCCGATTCATTCTTCTCTCTCAGTTTTTCCGCTATCTTTAAAGTCACGAACATCAGGCAAAAGAACAACACCATCTCCGAAACCCTCGGTGTCCCCGTCAAAAGGAATGAAAACGGCAGGCCCGAAACAAAGCCCGAAACCGCTTCAAACAAACGCAAAAGCAGAAACGCTCCTCCCCCAAAGGTCTTCCCAAGCAAAGGGCAAAAGATCCCGAAGCTTCCCGATAGAATGCCGAAGATCAGCATAAATCCCGTGAGAGGGATCACTATAAGGTTTGAGATAAAAGCATAGGTGGGAATCTCGTAGAAATAGAGAGCCGTGACCGGCAGCATGAAGACCGTGAGAACAAATCCGAAGAAAGGTCCCGCCTGTATCTCCCGTGCAAAATGAACCGCCGAGATGGCAGAAACAGAAAGGATAAAGGAAGGATCGTTTAGCTCCCAAGGGCGAAAGATCAGTATCAAAGAAGCAGTCATAAACAACGCCGACAAAAGATCGTAATGCCTGCGTAAAAGTCGCCCCAAAAGAAAAATAACACACATTCCCCCGGCTCTTAAGGTCGATACCGACCCTCCCGTAAATAGGATAATGAACCCCAACAGTCCCAAAGTCAAAAAGGAACGGGTCCATTTACCCACCGTAAGTTTTTTCAGCAACCGCCAAAGCCCCAGACAGAGCAGGGACACATGAAGCCCCGAGATAGCGAGGATGTGACTGATTCCCGCCCTCCTGTATAGGTTCACGACCTCTTCCTCTTCGAAGTCCCTGTTTCCCGTGATCATGGCGATCAGAAGCCCTCCGTCTTTATCATCAAAAGTCTCGGAAATACTTTCTTCAAAAGAGATCCGAAGCCGCGCCAATCCTTCTCTCGCAAGATCCAAAGCAGTCTTTTTTCTCTTTTCGACAAAGATCTTTTTCCCGTAGATCCTTGCATATACATTCTCGCTGTGGCTTTTGGGGACAGTATTGTATTCCCCGGGATTCATGGGATCGTTGATAAAATAGAATGCCCCGTAGACCTTCACTTCATCCCCGCATTCCGGCACTTCTCCCTCCGAAAGAAAGACCCTGCAGCCACCGCCGCTTCTTTCAATGTTTTCGTAATATCCTTTTACCCTGCATTTTTCAAGGGTAAGGGCGATCTGATCTTTCCTGATGTCCTTGGATCTCACGATCCCCAAGACAACACACTCTTTTTCCCCCGCCTCATAGATCAGGCTGTAGGCTTCCCTCCGCTCTTCCGCTCTCTTTCCGCTCCTTCCCGAATTCCAAAAAGAAAGCACAAAAAGCAGAGGCAAAAGCCCCAAAAAGATCATTAAATTCGGATAACACACAGGGAGTATGACTTTGTCGATCATATCTTTGAAACGATCCGAGAAGAAAAAGAAAAGAAAAGTAAAAATGGCATATGCCCCAAGAACCCCTCCAAGGGCGAGGAGTCCGTGATCCTTCAGAAGGATCCCCAGAACCACCGCCCCAAAGAGGGCCAACATCGGTCTTTTTATCATTTTGCTCCTTTTGCTCTGTATACCAAGGGCAGTTTAACGGTAAACAGCGAGCCTCCAAGCGTTGAGTCCGTAACCTTGATGCTTCCGTGGTGCATAAGCACCACTTCCTTAACGATGGAGAGTCCCAGACCCGTTCCTCCGGTCTCACGGGAACGTGCCTTGTCCACACGATAAAAGCGGTCAAAGATACGCTTTTTGGCATCTGCAGGTATCCCTACGCCGGAATCCTCCACCTTCAGCACAAAAAATCGATGATCCGCATTCACGGAACATTTAACGGCACCGTTGTCCTTGTTATATTTTATGGCGTTTTCAACCAGATTTGTGACCACAAGAGAAAACTTCACTTCATCAACTTCCGCGATGACATTTCGGAAGCTTTCAAAGGTCATTTCAATGTTTCTGTTAAGTGCAAGAGGCTTCAACTGTCTCATACAGTTTTCCACCAGTTCGTTCACGGAAATGGGGCTCAGGGAGACAGCCTCTTCTTTTTTTGTAATTTTTACAAGAGTCAATAAATTCGAAATAATTTTATTTTCACGATCTATTTGTGAATTTATGTCATTAAGAAATTCGATATACATCTCCTTCGGAGCGTCTTCCGAAGAAAGAAGGGAATCCGAAAGAACCTTCATGGAAGCCAGCGGTGTCTTCAGTTCATGGGAAACGTTGGAAACGAACTCGTCTCTTCTGGCGTCGGTCTGAGCCATTTCCTCCAGCATATCGTTGATGGCATCCTGAATGTCCCAAACCTCCGAAGATCCGTTTATGGCCAGTTTCTTGTCGTGATGTCCTTCCGAAAAGCTGCTGACATCATCCGCCAGTTTTTTTAAAGGGAAAGAAAGCCGTGCGGATATGAGGATGGCAAGGCCGATGATGGAAAGCACCACGGGAAGAAGTATCACCGGCAGTGTCCCGTAAAAGTTCTCCGCAAGAGTCTCGGTGTCCGCCCCCGAACTGATGGCTGAAACCGCAAAGCCTATGGCTGCGGAAGCCGTGATAACTGTGGGAACGATGCCGAAAAGTATCAGTGAAATGAGCATCTTAAACTGTATGCTGTTTATTTTTTTCAAAAATCTATTGAGCTTCAAAGTAGTATCCTATTCCCCATTTGGTGTGAATGTAGATCGGGTTTCCCGGATCCTTTTCGATCTTTTCCCTTAAACGACGGATGTGAACGTCCACCGTTCTTGCATCGCCGTAGAAGTCTTCACCCCATATGGCCGTGAGAAGCTTGTCCCTGTCATAGATCTTGTCGGGATTTGATGAGAGCAACTGCAGGATCTCGAATTCCTTTGCCGTGAGCCCCGCATCCGCACCATTGACCAGCGCACGGCGATTTTCCGGATCCACCGTGAGTTCTCCGAAAACGGTCACCGTCTGTTCCTTTTCTTCTTTTCTTCCCACCCGGCGAAGGATGGCCTTGATCCTGGCTTTCACTTCCACAATGTTGAAAGGCTTGGTAACGTAATCGTCCGCTCCGTATTCAAGTCCCATGATCTTGTCCATATCCTGATCCTTTGCTGTGAGCATGATAACGGGAACGTCCGAAAACTCCCTGAGTTCGCGGCATACATCATATCCGTTCATCTTAGGCAGCATAAGGTCAAGGATCACCAGGTCATATCCGTTGTTCCTGACCTTTTCCAGAGCTTCTTCGCCGTCATAGGCGCAGTCCACTTCATATTCATCCTGTTCAAGGGAGAACTTGATCCCCTTTACTATGAGTTTTTCATCATCCACTACCAGTATTTTTCTTCCCATATGGTTTCCCTCATTCCGTGCATATTTGATCGGCTATCCTTAAATACAGCGAATCACCGATGCCACTGATGTTTTTAATGTCTTCTTTCTTTTCAAACAGCCCCACACGAGCTCTGTAGGCGACTATGTCCTTCGCCCTGCTTTCGCCGATCCCGGGCAAGGCTGTGAGTTCCTCTGCCGTAGCCGTATTGATGTTGATGATCCTTGTACCTTTTTCGCCGTTTTCAACAGGCCATTTTCCTTCCGTTCTTTCGGAGAGGCCATAACTTTCCGTTTCTTCATACGACGGTACATAGATCTTTTCACCGTCATTCACGACCTTTGCAAGGTTCAAAAAATCCCTGTCCGCATCGATGTCGAAGCCTCCCGCTGCTTCCACGGCGGCGATGAGCCTGCTGCCCTTTTCTATACGAAAAACACCCGGAGAGACCACGCTTCCGCATACATGGACCATGATATAAAGTTTTGGAGTAACAGTGGGTAAAGGTGAAGGCACACATGTTTCGGGAGCTGCCGAAGTATATGCCTTTTCTTCGCTGTCTCCCTTATAAAAAAATGCGTACCAAAGACCTGAAAGAATTGCAAAAACAATGATCAGAACTATAAATATCTTCTTTTTCAATGTACCAAACGACCTTCCCGTCCGCACATCTGTCCGCAGAGAGTATTTTAAATGAAAAAAACGCAATACGCAACAGGAAAATTCAAATATTGTCTTATCAATGCAGACAAAATATGATATGCTGAAGCGGTGAATCTTACAACATCCGGAGGCCACCATGAACAACACCCCGACAAGAGACCGGTCCCTTGACCTTATACGAAGCCTTGCCATCATCCTTGTGTGCTTCGTCCACGCCGTAAACAGGATCTACACCTTCACCCTTAAGGGTATGAGCGGACTTTCCGCCCCCTCTTTTGTTTTTGGGAATATGACCCACGCCCTGGGTCAAATGGGTGTGCCTCTGTTTTTCATGCTGACGGGCTATCTTCTCCTGTCCCGCGAATACAACACTCCCAAGGAGATCTTTTCTTTCTGGAAAAAGAAACTCCTTCCCCTTGTGATATGCTTTGAGATATGGACCGTGGCCTATTGGCTCATGTATCTCCTTCAGTCGGTGATCATAGACGGTGCTCCTCTTTCCGTCATGTTCACATCTTCCGTAAAAGATCCCCGTTCGTTGGTATCTCTGGCTGCTCACATGCTGATGCTGGCCCATTTCGACATATTCAGGCATATGTGGTATCTTCCCGTGATCATAGGCATATACATAGTCCTGCCTTTCTTCTCGGTGCTTTTGCACAAGCTTCCCGCCAAAGTGCACATTTTCCCTCTGCTGGTGGGCTGCTTCTATTTCTTTATAGTGCCCACTGCCAACATATTTTTTGATGCCACCGTTCATTCCACGGTAAGCGCCAGGATCGACTTTGCCTTTGTGGGCACACACAGCGGACTCTATGTGCTTTTCGGCTATTTCTTTAAAACCTGCCTTGAGCCCGTCCTTCGAAGTTCAAAAAAGCGGAATACCGTCATTGCCCTTTCCGCTGTCGGAGCGCTGATCTCCGTACTTCTCACCGGGCTCATGATGTGCTTCTGCTACAAGGTGGGATATGCCACCACCGTTCCTTACAACTTTGTGATGCTGCCCTTCTTCGGTGTGTCGGTGTTTTCCCTTGCTGTCCTTACGGGAGACCGCATTCCCCTGGGAAAGGTATGGGAATCCGTGTCCAAAGCTTCCTTCGGCATGTATTTCATCCACTATCCCATCCTGCTGGTGCTTTTGAACCTGTATCAGCTGCTCAAAAAGAAAGGAAGGCCTCTTGGTCCCATGACTCTGTTCGAGTTTCCGAAGCCTTTGGCCATATCGGTGCTCTTTGCGGTGATCTTTTTGAGTTCCTGGGGCATCACGGTGCTCATTTCGCATTTCCTGCCTTCAGTGGCAAAGGTGCTTTTCTTAAGGAAGACCGAAAGTAAAAAAGATATGCCCGCAGGCGAAAAAAAATCTTGACATTATCATACTTCTGCGTTATTATTCTCGAGTATGTTTTAGAGGAACGTCCGTGTCCGACTCTTCTAAAGCCGTCATGCAGAACGAAATGAAGAATTCATTATATCGGAGGTGTTTCAGAAATGGCAAACATTAAGTCAGCAAAGAAGAGAATCGAAGTCATCGAGACAAAGACATTAAGAAATAAGATGATCAAGTCCAAGGTTAAGACCCTTGTTAAGAAAGTAGATGCCGCTGTTGCAGCTAATGATAAGGCTGCTGCTACCGCTGCTCTTACAGAAGCTGTTGCCGAGATCGACAAGGCTACTTCTAAGGGAATCTTCCACAAGAACACAGCTGCAAGAAAAGTTTCCAGACTTACCAAGGCTGTTAATGCAATCGCTTAATCAAGCACTTTTTAAGGGCCGCATGGTATGCGGTCCTTTTTCTTTAATCTCATGCTTTAGTGAACGAAAGTGTCCGGCATGACCAAACACAAGAAGGAAGGATGAACCCATGAAAACCACACCCGTTAAAGGAACAAACGACTATCTGCCTTCCCAGACGAAGCTCAGGGACTATGTACAGAGAAAGATCTTGGAAATATATGAATCCTGCGGTTTTGAACGCATCACCACTCCCGTTATCGAGGATATGGAAAACCTGAACAAGAGTGAAGGCGGCGACAATCTGAATCTCATGTTCAAGATCATGAAGCGCGGTGACAAGCTCACCGAAGCCCTTGACGAATACAAGACTTCCGGTAAGGAAGATCTTGCGGATCTGGGTCTTCGCTATGACCTCACTCTCCCCCTCACCCGTTTCTACGCAAACAACAGGAACAATCTTTCTTCTCCCTTCAAGGTGATCCAGATCGATCGTTCCTTCAGAGCAGAGCGCCCTCAGAGAGGCCGTCTCCGCGAATTCATCCAGTGCGACATCGATATTCTCGGCAGCACTTCCAAGAACTGTGAAGTGGAGCTCATCGACACCACTGCCAAGGCACTTTTGAACGTGGGGATCTCAAACTTCAAGATTCGCATCAACGACAGACGCATTCTCAGAAACCTCATCCTGGCAGCAGGTTTTGAGGAAAAGGACTGCGATTCCGTTTGCATATCCTTCGACAAAGCCGACAAGATCGGCATGGAAGGTGTAAAGGCCGAACTTCTGGACAAAGGTTTCTCAACCGATGCCTGCAACAAGTTCTGCGACATGATGTCAAAGAAGCCCTTCACTCTCGAAGATGCTGCTGCCTACCTAGATGATAAGGAGCCCGTGGACTCCGTTTCCTACATCATCCGTCAGATCGAAGCGCTGAACGACGGAAAATACGCCATCGAATATGACTGCTCTCTCGTACGCGGTCAGGGCTATTACACCGGCACCGTTTTCGAGATCGAATCTCTGGAATTCGGCGGTTCCGTGGGTGGCGGCGGCCGCTACGACAATCTCATCGGTAAGTTCATAGGTGAAAATGTTCCCGCCGTTGGTTTCTCCATCGGCTTCGAGCGTATCGTCTGCATCTTGAACGACAACAATTTCCGCATCCCGGATTCCAAAAAGAAACTTGCTGTGATCTATCCCGCAGATGATGTTGTAAATGCCATCAGGATCGCTGATGAGTATCGTAAAGAATATGACGTTACCCTCTTCGAAAAGATCAAGAAGCTGGGCAAACTCTTCGGAAAGCTTGAAGAATCAGGTTACTACGGATGCAGGATCATTGATGAAAGTGAAGAGATCAAGATTTTTGAGAAATAAACCGGATAAAGACAAAAAATGTCCCGACGGTCTGACCGCCGGGACTATATTTTTACCTTCTCAAAGAAATTTAGACAACGTAATGCAGAGTTTTTCAAAATCCACAGGCTTTGCAAGATGCTCATTCATTCCAGCATCCTTGGCTTCATTGATGTCCGAAACAAAGGCATTTGCCGTAAGAGCTATAATGGGAATGGTTTTGGCTTCTTTGCGGCGCATCTTTCTGATGAGTCTGGTGGCTTCGTAGCCGCCCATAATGGGCATCTGAATGTCCATAAAGATTACATCGTAGTAATCCTTGTCCGAGGCCGCAAACATGTCCACGGCGCCTCTTCCGTCAAAGGCTCTTTCCACTTCCATTCTGGTCATTTCTATAACTTCCGTGGCGATCTCGGCATTGAGGTCGTTGTCTTCCACCAGAAGGGCTCTCTTGCCCTTGAAATCTTCTTTGAAATCCTCTTCCGCAGCCTTGTCGTCTTCCTTGTCGCTTCCGTCGGAGATCACAAAGTTCATACGGAGGGTAACCTTTGTGCCTTCACCCGGTTTGGAGTCAACAAATATGTCTCCGCCCATCATCTTCACAAGATTTCTGGTGATCACCAGTCCGAGACCCACACCGTTGTCCACCGCACGTTTCAGGACTTTCTTAACCGCAAAAGGCTCGAAGATGTGTTCCATGATCTCGTCTTCTATACCGCCGCCGTTGTCCTTGATGATGATCTCAAGTCTTGCAATGCCGTTCACGTTTTCCTTTTCGTTGACGGTGACCGAAACCTCTCCGTCCAAGGGCGTGAACTTGATGGAGTTCGAAACAAGATTAGTGAGTATCTGCTCGATCCTTGTGGGATCGCCGATTATATGCGAAACAGTCTTTAAATTGTTGTACAGATCAAAATGAATGCCTTTGCTCTTTACAGAATCCTGAGTCAGAGCCGCAAAATTTTCAAGGAAGGCATTGAGGTCAAAATCACATACATTGAGTTCTGCCTTGCCCTCTTCGATCTTCTCGATATCAAGGACTTCGTTGATAATTGAAGAAATATATTTGCCCGCTTCCTTGATCTTATCGAAATTATGGAGCAGTTTTTCCTTGTCATCGAGATTGCACTCCGAAAGAGAAACCAGACCCAAAATGGAATTCATGGGCGTCCTGATGTCATGGCACATTCCGGAAAGGAAAGCCGACTTTGCCACATTGGTCTTGATGGCACTTTCATAGGATTCCCTGTAATCTTCCATCATCTTCTTGGATTTCTTCTCGGAAGTGATGTCCCTGGCTATACCGAGGATACCTATAATGTTCTTGTTCTTGTCATAGATGGGATACTTCGACGTGGAAAGAGTGCATCTCATACTCCGTCCCGTGATCCTGCCCTCTTCAAGGGAATCACGTATTGGTTCTCCTGTGGTAAGGACTTTGTAGTCACCTTCCCTTAACGCATTCCCGATATTCTCGTTTCTGGTCAGTTCCACGGCGTCAAGCCCCACTATCTCTTCCCCGTGTTCATATCCGAACAGCTTCGCAAAGCTGTCAGAAGCCGCAACATAGACCGAGTTCTCATCCTTCACAAACACATAGTCCTTGGAATTCTCAAGAAGAGAATCAATCAAAGCATTCAGTTCTTCGTTTTCTTTCCTGAAATTTTTCATTGCTTCCTCCCAACAGTTAGGATGATTTTACCCCAAAAAGTCGCTAAATACAATACTTTTTTTGAATATTGCCGAAAGATTGAACAAATTATAAATAATTTAGCGAAATTTCTTATTTTTCTATAAATTTTTATCAAAAAGTTGTTAAAGCCTGTGACCTCCAAGGTAAAAAAAACAGCCGGTGAAGATCACCGGCCGATGTAAGAACTAATTCTTCTTTTCAATATACTTCTGAGCCACAAGAAGTTCTGCGGAAAGAATGGCACCGCCTGCGGCACCTCTCTTGGTGTTGTGTGAAAGGCCCACAAACTTCCAGTCGTAAACCTTGTCCTCACGAAGACGTCCCGCAAAAACTCCCATACCCTTTTCAAGGTCGCGGTCAAGCTTTGCCTGAGGACGGTTGTCCTCTTCAAAGTAAGTGATGAACTGCTTGGGTGCGGAAGGAAGATCCAACTCCTGAGGAAGTCCCTTAAAGTTCTTCCATCTTTCAAGGATCTGCTCCTTGGTGGGCTTCTTCTTGAAGCTTACAAACACAGCTGCTGTGTGTCCGTCGGAAACGGGAACACGGATGCACTGAGTGGTGATGATGGGCGTCTCTGCCTTAACGATCCGGCCATTCTCGATCTTACCCCAGATCCTTAAAGGCTCCTGTTCACTCTTCTCTTCTTCGCCTCCGATGTAAGGGATCACATTGTCCACCATCTCCGGCCAGTCCTTGAAGGTCTTTCCTGCACCTGAAATAGCCTGATAGGTTGTGGCAACCACCACCGTAGGCTCAAACTCCTTAAGTGCATGAAGCATTGGTGTATAGCTCTGGATGGAACAGTTGGGCTTAACAACAATGAAGCCCTTCTTGGTTCCAAGTCTCTTCTTCTGATCTTCTATAACCGCAAAATGCTCGGGATTCAGTTCCGGAACCACCATAGGAACATCGGGAGTCCAACGATGAGCCGAGTTGTTGGAAACCACGGGAGTTTCGGTCTTGGCATAAGCTTCTTCGATGGCTTTGATCTCTTCCTTTGTCATATCAACAGCGCTGAAGACGAAATCAACGAGTGATGCAACTTTTTCCACCTCATTTACGTTAAGAACGATGAGTTTCTTAACGCTCTCGGGCATGGGGGTGGTCATCTTCCAACGATCACCTACAGCCTCTTCATAGGTCTTTCCTGCGCTTCTGGGGCTTGCCGCAACAGCAACCACTTCAAACCAGGGATGATTCTCCAGCAAAGAGATGAATCTCTGTCCAACCATTCCCGTTCCGCCGAGAATACCGACTTTAAACTTTTCCATAGCGATCTCCTTTGTATAAATGATATCAAGTCTTTTGTGCTGCAGATCCGGCACATTGCAACAACTTTATTTGTCGCTTTATCGTATTAATGCGTGACATTGTACCACAACATATAGATCAATGCAAGTACAAATTCAATAATTTTTCAAGATCTTCGTAGCTTTCCGTCAGATTCACCTTATCCCTGACTTTGGAAGCCCCCGGGAAGCCCGCCATATACCATGCCACGTGCTTTCGCATCTCACGTATTCCCGTGTACTCCCCCTTTAATTCGATCTCCATTCTTGCATGTCGCAAAGCCATTTCGATCCTTTCGGAGATGGTGGGCTCAGGAAGAAGTTTTCCCTTTTGAAGGTAAGTGCTGACCCTGTTGAAGATCCAGGGATTACCCTGAGCGCCTCTGGCGATCATTACGCCGTCAACCCCGGTTTCATCTATCATCCTTTTTGCATCCTCGGGTGTGTATATATCTCCGTTACCTATTACGGGGATCTTCACCGCTGCCTTGACTTTCGCGATGGAATCCCAGTCCGCTTTTCCGAAGTAATAATCTTCTCTTGTACGTCCGTGAACCGCAATGAGGCTTGCTCCGCCTGCCTCCGCCGCCAGTGCGCACTCCACTCCGTTCTCGTTGTCCTCGTCAAAGCCCTTTCGGATCTTGACACTCACCGGTTTGTGGGCAGCTTTCACCGTTGCCGCAACGATACGTTCAATGAGGGCGGGATCTTTCATAAGAGCCGCTCCTTCACCGTTGTTCACGACCTTGGGAACGGGACAGCCCATATTGATGTCAAGGATGTCAAAATTCCTGTCCTTTATCATATCCGCTGCTTCCGCCATCACCTCAGGCTCTTTTCCGAATAGCTGGAGCGAAACAGGCCGTTCATGTTCCGACACCAGAAGAAGGTCTTCCGTGTTCTTGTTTTTATATGTTATTGCCTTGGCACTCACCATCTCGGTGTAAACGATATCTGCGCCGTATTCCCTGCACAGGAGCCTGAACACCAGATCCGTAACTCCCGCCATGGGTCCCAGAACCACACCATTCACTTTTAGATTTCCGATCTCGATCATTTCTTTGTTTTTAAATAGATCAGCCAAAGACCTTTCATTGTAAGGTCCCTGTCATAGGTGTCGATAGCATCGCAGTTGTCGGAAATGAGCCTTCCCAGACCGCCTGTGGCCACCACCTTGACATTCTTATAGCCCGATTCTTCTATAACCTTTCTGATAATGTACTCCGTCTGACCGATACAGCCGTACACAAGACCGGCCTGCATGCTGGTGACAGTGTTTTTTGCAAGTATGGATGAGGGCATCTCTATCTCGATCTCCGGAAGCTTTGCCGTGTCATTCCACAGTGCATTTGCACTGATCCTGAGTCCGGGACTGGTGATACCCGCCAGGAAAGCTCCGTCGTCGGACACCAGGTCATAGGTGGTGGCCGTTCCGAAATCACACACTATGACAGGTCCTCCGTAGAGTTCATAGCCCGCTACCGCATCCACGATACGATCAGCCCCTATCTCTTTGGGATTGGCAGTCCTTATCATTAGTCCCGTCTTGGTGCCGTCTCCTACTATAATGGGCTTTTTGTTCAGATACTTTACTATCCCGTTTATCAATGAATGCATCACCGCAGGAACCACCGAAGCCACGATCACATCCTCGATATCCGAGATCCTGACATCACGATGATCAAGGAAATTACAGATCAATAGTCCGTATTCGTCGGACGTTCTCCTCATTCCCGTGGTGATCCTCAGGGAATGTTTAACCTCCATCCCGTCCATCAGTGCGCATGTAATGTTTGTGTTTCCAACATCAACTGCAAATAACATATTTCCCCCCTGTTTGCTCCGGTCAGATATATCCGTTGGCAAAATATACTATAAATACAAAAACAACTATTATCCCGAGAAAGATCATGGACATGCCCATGGTCTTCCTTTCTTTTTTACGGAGCATGGACAATCCGTTCATCACATTCATGAGTGCTCCCAGAATTATGACAACGCATATGCTCCATATGCTTCTTGTGAACGAAAAAACCAAAAGGGCAACCGCCATAAGGATGCCCATAATGATATTTACCGTCTCTTTAACAAGACCCTTGTCCTGTATGAATCTTTTAAATCTTTTTAACATCTCATGCTCCCAGAGTCGCAGCCATTACAGCCTTGATGGTGTGCATCCTGTTTTCTGCTTCGTCAAATACAACGGACTGAGAAGACTCGAAAACATCATCTTCCACTTCAAGTTCCGTGAAGTTGAACTTTTCTCCCATCTCACGGCCGATCTCTGTCTTAAGGTCGTGGAAAGCGGGAAGGCAATGCATGAATATGGCATTGGAGCCCGCATTTTTCATCACCTGCTTTGTAACCTTGTAAGGAGAGAGATCCTTTATCCTCTCTTCCCAGATCTCAAAAGGCTCTCCCATGGATACCCAGACATCCGTATAGATGATGTCCGCATTTTTGGTAGCCTCTTCCACATTTTCGGAAAGAGTGATGCTGCTGCCGCTTGCCTTGGCGAACTCCCTGCACTTTTCCACCAGTGCCGCATCGGGGAAATACTTTTTGGGAGCGCAGGCCACAAAATCAAGGCCCAGTTTTGAGCATACCACCATGAGGGAATTGCCTTCATTATAGCGGGCATCGCCCATATAGACCAGTTTCTTTCCTTTAAGGGAACCGAGATGCTCTCTGACGGTCAGCATATCCGCCAGCATCTGGGTGGGATGGAACTCATTGGTAAGTCCGTTCCAGACAGGTACACCTGCATATCTTGCCAGTTCCTCAACCACTTCCTGACCGAAACCGCGGTATTCTATGCCGTCGAACATTCTGCCCAAAACCCGGGCGGTGTCGGCAATGCTTTCCTTCTTTCCGATCTGGGAACTTTTGGGATCCAGATAGGTGGCGTTCATGCCCAGGTCATGGGCAGCCACTTCAAAAGCACAGCGTGTTCTTGTTGAGGTCTTTTCAAAGATGAGGGCAACATTCTTTCCTCTCAGAGTGTCATGAGGAATACCCTTTTTCTTTTTTTCTTTGTAATCAGCTGCAAGATTAATGAGTGCAAGGATCTCCTCAGCCGAAAAATCCATCAGCTTGAGAAAAGATCTCCCCTTAAAACTTTCTGTAACGGACATGTGTTCCCTCCTTGATCAGTATAAAACTCCTTCTTTTGCTTTAATGGTGACAGTTCTTTCAAATTCGGTGGATGCGGTAAAGTAAACGGTGAAACACTGGGGACTTCTTCCCTCGCTTCCAAACTTGCCCGCAACAAAATCATGATCGTAGAATGCAGGTCCCACTTCGATGGCATGATCACCTCTTGTGGCGGTGATCATACCGTCCTTGGCGATCATGCATTCCCCTGCAAGACCTTCGATGTTGAAGTGATCGTTAAGTATGGCAGCACCTGCATCAAAAGCCAGTTCAAGGCGCAAAGGCGCACGGTCCACGCCCTTGGCTGCGATCTTCACTTCCAGACCGTCTTCGATCTCCTTCACCTTAACATTGAAATCTATGCCGGGTGTGTAGATCTTATCTCTCGTATTGGGGTTGTCCATCTTCCACCAGTCCGTGGTGCCTCTGTACTCTCCGAAGGGAAGATAGTACCAGCCCTGCATGGTCTGCTGCATCTCATAGGTATCGCCGTTCTTTACAAGACTTGCGCTCTTGAACGCTCTGTGCTCGCAAAGGCTTGCTCCGATCTTAAGGCTCAGACACAGATCTCCGTTCTGGAACCATACAAAATTGGTGGCATTGTTGATGATGGTGTAGGACCAGTTGTCTTTTCTTCTTCTTACAATACCCGATTCCTTGTAAAATGCGTCATATTCCGTAGGATAACCGCACTCATCAAATTCCAGATCGATGAGGTCGGGATTCAGCATGAAATTGATAAGAAATTCGGGATAATGCTGCATCCTGTCGTTAAGAGCCATGATGTAATTGGCTGCTCTAAGGAACTTCTCGCTTTTTCTTCTTTTACCCATATAGAGATACTCAAAGTAGTAATCTCTGGGATAGATCTTAACACCTCTGTCCTGACGGGTCGAATTGTTGGTGAAAATGGAATCGTCGGGCTCAAGATAGGTCAGCATCATGTTGAGATTTCTCTCGGCACAGTCGATGTACTTTTCGTCCCCAAGGATGTCTCCGATGGTGATCATGGCATCGTTGTTGATCCTGTTGTAATTTCCTGCGGAACGCTCGGCATATTCGCCGTCTTCCGTACAGTCGATGCCCTCAGCCAGATACTTTTCTGCCCGGTTCTTAAACTTCTCTTCTCCGAAGAGTTTCCAGCATTCAAGCAGATTGGAAGCAATGGCCCATCTGTGGTTTGGAGTGTGGAAACCGCCCTCCACCATACCGTTGGCCGCTGCATATATGATCTCACGGAGCTTCTCATTAAACACATCTGCGGCGGGAGCATCCGGATTTTTCAAAACATATTTGTAAAACGGCAGGAGTCTCTTTACACAAAAAGCCGTATCTGGACCGGAAAAGAAATTGCAGTCCACAAGATCGAAAGTTCCGTTGGGTCTCTGCTCTCTTTTGATGTAATCAAGACCGACGGTGATGGCTTCAAAAAGAGCCGGATCCTTGTAAAGAGTCGAATCCTTGTTCATGTATACTGCGGCCATGTTCACAACCCTGTAAATGGAAAACTTGGGCTGAATGACATTTCTTCCGTCGGGAAAACCGCCATATTTTACGGATGACTTGTCCTTGATCTGGAACCGTAAGGACTTCTTCGCTCTTCTCTCCGCATCCTTTAAAAGTAACTCATAGTGTCTGCGCATATCTGTTGCCTTTCTTTGTTAAAACATCTCTTGGGGCGGAAAACTTAAAAGAATGAAACTAAAAAAGGTCATCTGCTTTCCATACCCGACCATACGGGCATTTTAGCATAATAAAGTCAGCTTCTCAATAACAAAAATATAAAAAAGTTGTGTTATTCACGGAATTATTGTAAAATTAGGTGGTTGATAATCAGTGAAAACTGATAGGGAGGGAGACATGGAAATATCGGATTTTACACCCGGACAGCAGGTAAAACTTGATATTCGTGCCAATAATACCAAAGGAAGCTTCGATGCGACCGTTGCATTGACCTACAAGAACATTCTGCTTTTGGAGCCCATAGTGGTAGACGGAAGACTGGTGGGATTTCCTCAGGATTACACCGCCACTCTTACGGTGATCGTAAAAGATGTCTGCTACGTTTGGGATGACATCAAAGTTCAGGCCATATCTTTCAAAGGCCGCCATTTTCATGCCATCGAGCTTTTCGGTGAAGCCGAATCAAAGAACCGCAGGAACAATTTCCGCGTTCCCATCGGAGAAGAAATGTCGGTGGTCTATTTCACCGAGGAAGGTCCCAGACCCCATCGTGCTCTTATCAAGGACATCAGCGTCACGGGTTTTGCCTTCATTTCCAAAGAAGAATTTGACATCGGCAGAATGGTGCGTCTCAACATCGTTCTTCCCGACAAAACGCCTCTGGGCCTCAGTGCCAAGATCGTAAGAAGTCAGCCCGGCGCCAGACCCTCCGAGAAGATCTACGGCTGCCGTTTTTCCGATAAGAACCAGAAGCTTTCCAATTTCCTTATGCAGATTCAGAGAGACAAGCAAAAGAAGAAGTTCGGTCTCGGAACCTTTACCGGCGGAAAGCGTCAGAACTGACTGTAATACAATTCGCTGTAGAAGCCCTTTTTAGCCATGAGTTCCACATGGTTACCCATTTCAACAACATTACCGCTCTTCATTACAAGGATCACATCGGCACTTTGAATGGTAGAAAGTCTGTGAGCCACCACAAAGCTGGTCCTGCCTTCCATCATAGCATTGAAAGCCTTCTGTATCCTTATCTCGGTTCTGGTGTCTATGGAAGAGGTTGCTTCGTCCAGTATCAATATGGGCGGAGTCTTGAGCATCACTCTTGCAATACATATGAGCTGCTTCTGCCCCTGGGAGAGTTCGTCGCCGTTTTCACTCAAAACGGTATCGAAGCCTGCGGGCAGTCTTTTTATGAAACTCAAGGCATGAGCCTTTCTTGCCGCTTCTTCTATCTCAGCATCCGTCGCATCGGGAGAATTGAGTGCTATGTTCTCTCTCACCGTTCCGTGTCTCAGCCAGGTGTCCTGCAGCACCATTGCCACATTCTTTCTCAGCTGTTCTCTTGACATTTCACGTATATCATTTCCCCTGAGCTTGATGCTTCCGGCCTTCACATCATAAAATCTCATAAGAAGATTTATGAGCGTGGTCTTTCCGCAGCCTGTGGGGCCCACTATGGCTATCTTCTGTCCCTCTTTCACCTTGAGATTAAAATCGGTGATCAGGGGCTTTTCCGGTACATAGGAAAAGCTTACATGATCGATGTCCACCACATATTCCGTGTTTTCGTCTTCCTTAAGTTCAACGCTTTCTTTATCTTCCAGTTCCTTTTCGTCAAGGAATTCAAACACGCGGGTTGCGCATGCAAAGGCATTCTGGAATTCCGTAATGACTCCCGAGATCTCGTTAAAGGGCTTGGTGTACTTTCCGGCATATGCAAGAAATGCGGACAATCCGCCTATGGAAATACCGCCGTTCACTGCGGAGATCGCGCCGAACACGCCCACTCCCGCATAGACCAGACTGTTTACAAATCTGGTGCAGGGATTCACAAGGGATGAGTAAAAGATAGCCCTTAAGGAGTACTTTGCCATGCGGCCGTTGATCTCATCAAACTTTTCCTGAACAGCCTCCGACATTCCGTAGGCATTTATGGCCTTCTGGTTTTCAATGTTCTCATTGATAAAAGCAGTCTGCTCTCCTCTTGTTCCGGACTGTTTTTGGAACATGGAGTAACTGTGCTTTGCTATGAATGCGGACACAAAAAGGGAAAGAGGCGTCACCACCACTACCACCGCAGTGATCAGGGGATTCAGTCTCAGCATGAACACCAGGGTCATGAGAATGGTCAGCACTCCCGTAAAGAGGTTTGTGAAGCCCATGAGAAGACCGTCGGAAACCTGTTCTATGTCATTGGTGATCCTGCTCAGGATGTCTCCGTGGGCATGAGAATCAAAATAACTCACGGGAAGACGGTTCATCTTTCTGAAAGCATCATTTCTGATGTCCAGTCCCACTTTATAGGCAGTACGGTTGTTGCAAACGCTGAGCAGCCACTGCGAAGACGCAGCAACAGCCACGCATATGCCCAGTTTCACAAGGACCGCCGTCACGGCACCCAAATCCGTGAGGCCGTTTTCAAAACAAAGGTCGATCACATCTCCGGTAAGAACGGGGATGTAGAGGGTAAGCACCACATATGCCGCAGCCAGCAAAACAGAGAGTGCCACGAAGAAGATATGTCGCCCGATGTAATGATAGAGTTTTTTTGTTGTATATCTATTGTTCTTTTGTACAGCTTTCATATATTTCCCTGTAAACAGAATTTGTTTCCAAAAGTTCCTCGTGTTTTCCTATGCCTGCGACGCGGCCGTCTTCCAGAACTATGATCTTGTCCGCATGGAGCACGGAGGCGGTGCGCTGAGAAACAATGAACACCGTCATATCTCCAAGTTTCCCCACTGCTTCACGAAGGCGTCTGTCCGTGGCATAGTCCAGTGCCGAAGACGAATCGTCCAGCACCAGGATCTCCGGACGTCTCACAAGGGCTCTTGCAATCATCAGTCTTTGCTTCTGTCCTCCGGAAAGATTGGTGCCCTTTTCAGAAACCTTCTCATCAAGACCTGCGGGCTTGTCCATTACAAAATCCAGTCCCTGAGCGATCCGTAGTGCTTCCTTTATCTCATCATCCGTAGCATCGGGCTTTCCGAAAGCAACATTGTCCCTGATGGTCCCCTTGAACATATAATAGTGCTGGAAGCAAAAGCCCACCTTTTTCTTCAGTTCGTCGGGATCGTAGTCTGCAACGTTTTTTCCGTCAACCAGCACTTCGCCCCGGGCCGTGGGATAGAAACCGGGGATCAGGCTCACAAGCGTGGTCTTTCCGCAGCCGGTACTTCCGATGATGCCCACGGTCTCGCCTTTTTCCGCGGTGAAAGAAATGTCTTCCAGCGAGTAATCTCCCGCTCCGGCATATTTCATATCTACATTTTTAATTTCAACGCTTTTCACCGATCTCAAACACCTCCCGTATTCTCTTTGCGGAAGCCAGCGCTTTCGTCAAAAGTATGACCAGATCGGCTAGCTTGATGAGTTCCACCAGTATCTGGGAAAGATAATTGACAATGGCAATGAGATTCCCCTTTTCGAGGGCTCCCAGGTTCACCTCCACGGAACCGTTGTAAAGGATGGCTATGAGGGTCGCATTGACAATGACAAAGGTGATGGGATTTAAAAGGGAAGAGATCTTCGAGGAAGAAACGGCTCTTGAAGCATAGTTCTCCGTTTCCTCACGAAATCTCTTTTCTTCTTTTTTCTGCATATTGAAGGCACGTATGACCCTGAGACCGTCAAGGTTCTCTCCCGCCGTCAGAAGGCTCTTGTCCAGTGCTTTTTGCACTTTGGCATATAAAGGCACCGTACCAAGCATGATGCCAAAGACTATGACAGAAAGAACGGGAATGGCCACCACAAAGTACAAGGCACTCTTGGGATCGATGGTATAGGCCATTATAGCAGCTCCGAAAACTATGAAAGGAGATCTCAAAAAGAGCCTAAGTGTCATATTTATGCCCGTCTGGAGTTTGTCGGCATCGGCAGTCATACGGTTTATCAATGTGGCATTTCCCACAGTGTCAAGTTCCGAAAAACTAAGGGTCTGGATGTGCCGGAACAGTTCCGATTTAAGGTCTTTCGAAAAACCCACCGCAGTCTTGGCCGCAAAGAACTGAGCGGTAAGGGACATGATAAGCCCCGCAGCACCGAGCCCCACAAGGATGAGGCCATGCTGCCATATGTACGTCTTGTCTCCGTTTTTGATCCCCACGTTGATGATGTCTGCCATTACAAGAGGCACAAAAAGTTCCAGTATCGCTTCAAACATTTTGAAAAGCGGTGCCGGAACAGCTACTTTTATATAAGGTTTAAAAAATCGCATAAGTTTACTCATGGGCACAATTATACGATTATCCCATCTTTTTGTAAAGCCGCAACTGTGGGTGCACTGAGGCCAAAAAGACACAGAAACGATTTTTAGTGGCTTTTTGCAAAAAAATATTATATAATTTCCTTTACGGTCTGTGTCCGTCGGACAGCCGGACAGACCCATCATCAACAAAACGGAGAAGAGAATGAACATCGAAAAATATCTTGAGATCGCCCCTGAAGTAAAAGAGGCGCTAAAAAACAACCGTCCCGTGGTGGCTCTGGAATCCACCATCATCTCTCACGGCATGCCCTATCCCCAGAACGTGGAGACAGCCCTGAACGTGGAGCAGATCATCCGTGACAACGGCGCAGTTCCCTGCACCTGTGCCATCATAGGCGGAAAACTGAAAGCAGGTCTTTCAAAAGACGAGATCGAGATCCTGGGTAAAGGCGGAAGCGCTATCCCCAAGGCTTCCAGACGTGATCTCCCGGTTCTCCTTGCAAAAGGCTCCAACGGAGCCACCACCGTAACCACCACAATGATGATCGCATCTCTTGCGGGAGTTAAGATCTTCGCCACCGGAGGTATCGGCGGAGTTCATCGCGGAGCAGAAAAGACCATGGACATTTCCGCAGATCTGGAAGAGCTTTCCATGACACGTGTAATGGTCATCTGTGCAGGAGCAAAATCCATTCTGGATCTGGGGCTCACACTGGAATATCTTGAGACCAAGGGTGTCACCGTCATCGGCTACAAGACAGCCGAGCTTCCCGCCTTCTATACAAGAAGGAGCGGATTCGGTGTGGATTACCGTATAGACAGCCCCGAAGATCTTGCTAAAGTCTTCAAAGTCAAGGAGGATCTGGATCTTAAGGGTGGCATGCTGGTCACAAATCCCATTCCCGAGCAGTACTCCATGGATCCCGACGTGATCAACACCGCCATAGACAAGGCCGTTAAGGAATGCAACGATCTCGGCATCAAGGGAAAAGAGACTACTCCTTTCCTTCTCGCAAAGATAAAGGATATCACCGGAGGCGACTCTCTGGCATCCAACATCCAGCTGGTGTACAACAACGCAAAACTTGCCGCTCTCACCGCTGCGGAACTTTGCAGACTGGCATGATCCAAAAATCGAGTAGGCTGACTCCTACTCGATTCGACGGGTCATCTCGCGTACGAAGTCCGCTCAATGACCGTTCACTCAGCCCTCGTCCAGCAAGCGAGCTTGCTGCCGAGGGCATTCGCTTATCGCACAAAAAACGGGACGTGACGTTTATCACGTCCCAATATTTTTTTATCCCAGCCACTTGGTCATTACATCCCTCAGTCTGTTCAGATCCACCGGCTTTGCCACATGTTCGTTCATTCCGGAGTTCTTTGCTTCCTGAACATCCGTCATGAAAGCATTTGCCGTCATGGCGATGATGGGTATGGTCTTGGCATCCGACAACGGAAGGGCACGTATGGCCTTTGCCGCATCATAGCCGTTCATAATTGGCATCTGGATATCCATGAAGATGATATCAAAGTACTCTGCCCCTCTTTCGGAGAAGAGTTCCACAGCCTCCGCTCCGTTCGCCGCACATTCCACGTGTATGCCCGTCATTTCCAGAAGTTCCTTGGCGATCTCCGTGTTCAGCTCATTATCTTCTACCAGAAGGGCTCTTCTGCCCGTAAAATCGTTTTCCTTGAACTGTCTGATCTCCTGCTCCTTCATCTCAACCTTTTCATCGCCCAGCATCTGATGAAGAGCACTCACAACTCTGGATTTGAACAAAGGCTTTGAAATGAACGCCTTGACTCCCAGTCTTCTGGCCTCGATCTCTATATCCGTCCAGTCATATGCAAAAACTGCGAAAGTGGGGGCATTGTTCCCAAGACTTCCGTTAATGGCTTTGATGGCCTTGAGACCGTCGATCTCAGGCATCTTCCAATCCACAAGAGCCAGAGTGAAAGGATCGCCCTTCTTGGCCGCATCCAGAGCCGCATTGATGGCTTCACGGCCGCCGAAAGCTTTTTCCGCTCTCATGCCCAGATTGGTGAGCATGGTGCAGTTGGTCTCGCATGAAACCCTGTTGTCGTCCACAACAAGGATGTGTATGTCCGTAAAACTGTTGTTCTTTTCTTCTTCGCCGTCCTGGATCTTGAGCCAGAAGGTGGCAGAGAACTTCGAGCCTTTTCCCAGAGCACTTTCAACTTTCATCTCGCCGTTCATCATGTTGATGATGTTCTTTGCAATGGCGAGACCAAGTCCCGTTCCCTGTATGTTCTTGGTCTTTTCGTTGTATTCGCGGGAGAAGGGCTCAAAGAGATGTCTCATAAATTCTTCCGACATTCCCACACCGTTATCTTCGATAACGAATTCATAGCAACCCATACCGTTCTTAATGTATTTTTCAAAGATGGAGATCTTGATCTTACCGCGTTCGGGCGTGTATTTCACCGCATTTCCCGTAAGGTTCATGAAGACTTCTTCAAGTCTCGTGGCATCGCCGATGACCTTCTCATGCTCTACGTTCATTACGTTGCAGATGAAATCCTGATGCTTGTCATCCGTCTGGGGATGGATCATGGTCACAAGATTGTCCATGAGATCCGAAAGGGAGAAATTCTCTTCGGAAAGTTCCAGGCGGCCGGTGTCGATCCTGGACATATCCAGAACGTCGTTTATGAGCATGAGCAAATGCTTACTGGAATCGGAGATTTTTTCAAGACAATATGCCACTCTTTCCTTATCGTCAAGTCTCGTAATGGCCAAAGCCGTCATTCCCACGATACCGTTCATGGGAGTACGGATGTCATGGCTCATCCGGGAAAGGAAATCGGATTTTGCGTTGTTTGCGCTGTTTGCTACTTCCAATGCCCCCTTCAGCGCTTCCTGCATCTGCAGCTCTTTCCTCTTCTGGGAATCGATCTTCTGGAAGCCCAAAAGGACTTTTGAAACCTTCTTCTTTTGATCTCTTTCCAGAACAATGAGATAGGTTCTTGTCCAGCCCACATAGTTGCTGACAAACTCCGTTGTGGCATTCTTCTGATCTCCCAGCCTTCTGTCAAGGGTGAAAATGTCGCAGAACTCTCTCACATCGTCCTGATATTCAAAAGCCACGGTCTCATCCACGAACCTCTTGTATGCTCCGGAAAAGCGTCCTTTTTCGCCCAGGATAAAGGTGATGAAATCCTGGGGGATGATCTCATAAAAAGAATCTTCCTTGACATCTATGAAACATGCGTAATAAAAGATGGAACTGAAGGAATTGATGATGAGGCTCTGGTTCTCGATGGAACGGGCGTTGGTGGAAAGTTTCTGCATGCCCTCTGCCAGTTCCCTGTTGGAATTGTAGGTGATGGCGCAATAGACGATACCACCCGCCCCCACAGACAAAAGAAAAGCCACCACCGCCGTCATCTGGAACCATCCGTTCATAACGATATTGGCGTCGGGGTAAGCTTCCGTAACTTTAACCGCAACATGAGTAAAGATCAATGCAAATATAAGTCCGATAATCAGAGTAACCATCGAACTTACAGCCTGCGTATATACTGATCTTTTCGTTTTGGGGTCATTCTTTTTCATTATATATCCCTTCTTTCATATGGGGAGGGGGAAAATGCGGATAACAGGACTTGAACCTGCACGCGTAAGCACCAGAACCTAAATCTGGCGTGTCTGCCAATTCCACCATATCCGCAAGTCGGCAGATCACGCGTCTGCCATATTACTTCCCGTTTCCAGGAAATTGATGTAATCTCCTCTTGTGAGAGGTTTCGAATAATAATATCCCTGAATGTAAGATACACCCAGTTTCATCATTTCTTCAGCCTGTTCTTTCGTCTCGACTCCCTCTGCCACGATCTCAAATTCCATATCCTTGAGCATCTTAATGATGGAAGTCATGATATGCCTTGCCTTGTCGTTCTCAAAGTAGGCACTGATAAGTTCCCTGTCGAACTTGACTATCTTGACGGGCATATCCATGATGTAGTTCAGGTTTGAGTTACCTGTTCCGAAATCATCCAGCGAGAAAGTAACGCCGTAGATCATGAGTTCGTTCATGTTTTTGAGCAAGATGTTCTTCTCGGCCAAAGAACCTGTCTCTGTGATCTCAAGATTGATCCAGGCAGGATCCACATGATTCTTGTTCATGATCGAAACAAAAGAATCTGCCAGGCATTCATAGGAACACTGCACAGTGGAGAGATTGACCTCGATGTAATCGATGTCGAATCTTTCATTGAGCATTTCTCTCGAAAGCAGCTGACATGTCTTCTCAAACACTATCTCACCGATCTTGATGATGGTGCCGTTCTTCTCCGCAACGGGGATAAAGAGATAAGGCGGAACGATTGAACCGTCCTCTCTCCTGATGCGAGCCAAGGCCTCAGCGGAAACGAACCGCTTTTCCCTGACGGAATAGATGGGTTGATAAAAAGCCTCAATCCTGTCATTGTCAATAGCGTCTCGAATGATCTCTTCGATCTCTCTTTCCTTCACAAGATCTGTCAAAGATGCGGGGGTAACAACATTAACCTCGTTCACATTGGTTCCCGAATATCCTATGAAACGAATGGCCTGGGACAAGGATTCCCAGCCGTCGAACTCCATCGAATCGGGAACATACATATATCTCGTGGGAAGGATGACATTCTTCTTCAAGCCCCAGCCGTAATTAAAACGTTCTCTGATGAGTTCAAGGGCATCATTGGCATTTTCTTTGCTCTCGAAAGCCATACAGTACTCGCTGTCGCTGACAATGAATATGTCTCCTTTTTCGAAACTCATGATGTAACGATTGATCTCTTCCTGAATGTCTGCCTCAAGGCTCAGTTTCTTACCCACGTTCCTGTAAGGGGAGATTTCAAGAAAGACAAGGGAAAACTTCTTTCCGGTATTAAAATGCTGGTTGGCATACAGTCCCAGCGCATTTTCATTAAAAAAGCCCGTGTTCCTGTCCAGATTGGACTCCGGGTTTTCCAGTGCAAAATAGATGATGGCAACACCCAGTGCAGCACCGAAACTTACTATCAAGAGTTCATTGCGTAGGAACTGGATCACTGCGGCAACGGTCCAGGCTGCGATCCAGATGTAAACAACTTTGCGACGGTTGATGTTGACTACCCTTCTGTTCTTTTCCGTAGTGACCACGATCATCAGGATCACAAGGGCAACACAGATGTAGGTCGCGATGGTGGAGGGGCCTTCGGTATAAAGCGCAACCCCTTCTTCATCATAGGCCACATAGATCGGAAGTGCATAGATCACCGCAGCCATCAGACACCAGGTCGTATAGACTCTCCACATGGCCTGTTTATACTCTTTGTTGGACTTGTAAACGTCCGCGCAGAGATAGCGCAGTCCGAATATGCTGACAGACACCAGCGAAACGATGTAAGTCTTGCAGATTATCTCCACAAAGATCGAGGGCAGCGTGTTCTCATGATTGATGCAAAAAATAGAAAGCATATCAAAAACAGTACAGATCACAGTTGCAAAAACCAACTCGATATAGTTCTGACCTGTCTTGATCATGATCTTTCTTCTGAACGAATAAAAATATACTATTGTCGCCAGCAGTGTAAGTCCACAGCATTGTGACAGTATACTCATTTTTTCCTCCGAGTTTTCAGAAAAGCAGCAAATCCAATGAGACAATACACTAAAAATTATAAACTTTATACCCAAAAAATACAATAACCAAAGCAAATAGGTTACACTTTTTTAATCATACGCCTCTGCTGAGTCCCGTGATACCAGTTCTGGCAATTTCCAGGATCTTGTAGTCGGAAAGGAGTTTCAGGAAAGCTTCCAGCTTTGACTGGTCTCCCGTAAGTTCTGCCGTAAGAGAATCCGGAGTCACATCCACAACCTTGGCCCTGAAGATCTCAGCAATGGAAATTACTCCCTGTCTTGCTTCTTTTGTAGCTGCGATCTTTACCAGGATCAGTTCCCTGTATACGGACGAATCGGGGCTGAGTTCCTTGACTTCCTTTACATCTTCCAGTTTTTCCACCTGTTTCTTTATCTGATCCAGGATCTGCTCATCTCCCGTGACCACAACAGTCATTCTGGAATATTCGGGATTTTCCGTTTCTCCCACCGTGAGACTGTCGATGTTGTAGCCTCTTCTGGAGAACAGACCGGCAACACGGCTCAAAACTCCGAAAGTGTTGTCCACAAATATAGACAGAACCATTTTCCTCATATCATTTCCTCCTGTTGATCGCATCGTCCGATCCTTTTATGCAAGGATCTTTCTGAAATCTTCCACTATATCTTTCAGGGCTTTCACGGTCTCCAGCATCTCCTCTTTTGTGTTCTCTCCGTTCAGAGAAAACCTTAAGGATGAGTTGCATCTCTCATTGGAAAAGCCCATGGCTTTAAGCACATGCGAAGGCTTTCCGCTGCCTGCGGTGCAGGCGGAACCCGTCGATGCACAGATCCCCAGAGACGAAAGCCGCATCAGCACGCTCTCTCCCTTTACTCCGTTGATACTCACATTGAGGATCCCCGGCAACCGTTCATCGGTGTTCCCGTTGACAAAAACTCCCTTTATCTCTTTAAGAATAACAGTTTCCAGGAAATCCCTGAGTTCTTTCACTCTTTTTGCATCGTCCCTGTCCTTAAAGGCCGCCGCAAAGCCTGCGATACCGGGCACATTTTCCGTTCCGGATCTCAATCCTCTTTCCTGCCCTCCTCCGAAGATGAGAGGCGGAAGCTCCGCTTCCGTATCCTTAAACAGCAGGCCCACGCCTTTGGGTCCTCCGATCTTATGAGCGGAAGCACTCAACAGATCTATGTTCATCTTCTTCACATCGATGGGAATGTGCCCGAAAGCCTGAACACCGTCGGTGTGAAAAAGGATCCGTTTTTTTCTTGTGATGCTCCCTATCTCTCCTATCCTTTGAAGCACTCCCGTCTCATTGTTTGCAGCCATTACCGATACAAGGACGGTGTCCTTTCTGACAGCCTTTTCAAGATCTTTTGGATCCAGGATCCCATTCTCGTCAACATCAAGATAAGTGACTTCAAAACCTCTTCTCTCAAGGTTTTTACATGCATTCAAAACCGCATGATGCTCTGTCTTTTGTGTGATCACATGACGGCCTTTGTCCCTCAGGCTTTCTGCCACGCCCAAAAGGGCCCAGTTGTCACTCTCTGTACCTCCGGATGTGAAGAAGATCTCATTTCTGTCGGCATTAATGCCCTCTGCCAGCACATCTCTCGCCTCTTCCATGACTCTTCTGGCTTTCCCCGCCGCAAGATAGACGGCGGAAGGATTGGCAAAGTTTTCCGTCATTACGGGAAGCATGGCCTCAAGCGCACTTTTTTTCAGTTTTGTGGTAGCCGCATTGTCCAGATAGATCATAATTCGTAAGGTGTAACCTGATAAACGTAATAATTGACCCAGTTGGTGTAGAGGGTATTGGCATGACCTCTCCATGAAAGAACGGGTTCCTTCTTGGGATCGTTATCGGGATAGTAGTTCTTGGGGATATCGGGATCTATGCCCTTTGCCAGATCTCTCTTGTATTCCTTGTCCAGAGTGATCCTGTCGTACTCCGGATGTCCCATGACAAATATCCTTCGCTTCTTTCTGTCCATGCATAAGAAAATCCCCGCCTCTTCGGATTCAGCCATGATCATGAGGCGTTTGTCGTTTCTGATGGCCTCGTTGTCCGATTCGGTGTATCTGGAATGAGGGATCTTGAATACATCATCAAACCCGCGCACCAAAGGCTCTTTGCGGTTCATGACATGGTGTTCGTAAATGCCCGAAAGTTTCTTTTTCAGATCGATCTTCGGAATGCCGTAATGATAGTAAAGCCCTGCCTGAGCTCCCCAGCATATGTGAAGAGTGGATGTTACGTTCTTTTCCGACCATGCCATGATCTGCTTGAGTTCATCCCAGTAAGCCACCTCCTCAAAAGGCATCTGCTCCACCGGAGCTCCTGTGATGATCATTCCGTCGAACTTTTGGTTTTTAACCTCCTCAAAGGTCATATAGAAGGTATCGAGATGGCTTGTGGCAGTGTTGTGTCCCACATAACTGGCTGTGGTCAGGAACGTGAGATCGATCTGAAGCGGCGTGTTGGAAAGGCTGCGCATCAGCATCACTTCCGTATCTTCCTTAAGGGGCATCAGGTTCAGAACAGCGATCTTAAGAGGTCGGATGTCCTGGGTCAGAGCCCTTTTTTCATCCATTACGAATATATTTTCCTTTTCAAGCACCTTCTTGGCCGGAAGGTCGTTCTGTACCTTAATGGGCATTTCATGTCTCCAATCTACAATCCCAGAAATTCATCTTCGCTGATGATCCTGATGTTAAGTTTTCTTGCTTCCTTATTTTTTGAGGAATCGGATGTGATGTCGTTATTGATCAGGTAATCGGTCTTGGAACTTACGGAACCTGCGACTTTTCCTCCTCTTTCCTCGATGTATGCTTTAAGTTCGTTTCTGTTCTTGAATTTTTCCACGCTGCCGGTGACCACAAAGGTCATGCCTTGGAATTTGAGTTCTGCGGTACTCTCCGCTGCCTTTGCGATCTCCACCTGTCCCAGAAGGTCGTCCAGAACGGCGTTTACTTCCGGTTTTTTGAAGTATTCGGCATATTCTCTCGCAATAACATCGCCTATGCCTTCTATCTCCACCAGTTCCTCATAACTTGCCTTTCGTATCCTGTCCATATCGTCGGAAAAATGTCTGCATATGAGTTTTGCGGTGGCTACACCGATGTTGGGTACTCCCATTCCGTAAAGTACACGGGCTGCAGAGGTTTTTCTGGCTTTTTCGACGGCCTTAAGGGCATTATCAAAGGATTTTTCGCCGAAACCTTCAAGTTCCACGATAGTATCTCTGAATCTTTCGAGTCTGAAAAAATCGGGAGTGGTTCTTAAGATCCCTTCATTTATCCATTTTTCAATGGTATTTTCGGAGATACCTTCTATGTTCATGGCATCCCTGCTGACAAAAAGGGAAAAGCTTTTGATCTTCTTTGCCGCGCAGTCGGGATTGTTGCACATGAGGACCTTTACTCCATCATCTTCCCTGACTTCCGTAGGCATCCCGCATACGGGGCAGGCCTTCGGAGGCTGTGCCGTAGCACTCTCCGTCAGATTCCTTGCTATCTGCGGTATGATCATATTGGCCTTAAAGACTTCTATCCTGTCTCCGACTCCAAGTTTCAGTCCTTCCATAATGGACACATTGTGTATGCTGGCCCTGGACACATTGGTGCCTTCCAGTTCCACGGGTTCAAAAACCGCAACGGGGTTTATGAGTCCCGTTCTCGATGCACTCCATTCTATATCAAGAAGTGTTGTTTCAGCCGTCTCATCCTGCCATTTGAAAGCAATGGAGTCTCTGGGGAACTTTGCCGTTCTTCCCAGAGATGCCGAATACTCAAGATCGTCATAACTCAGAACAAGTCCGTCGGAAGGGAAATCATTCTTTGCTACCTGAGTTTTGAAGTACGAAAAGACCTCATCAAAATTATCCTTTCGCACAAGTCGTTCTTCAACACAGGTGAAGCCCATGGAGCTCAACCATTCAAAGCCTTCGTGGCGGGTTTTGAATCCCATGTCGGGATCCGTGGAAATAAGCCCGAAGACATAGAGGTTCACATTTCTCTTCGCGGTAACGGCGTTACTCAGCTGACGCACGCTTCCGCTGCAAAGGTTCCTGGGATTCTTATATTTTGCATCGGCATCGGGGATCTCGCTGTTGATGCGCTCGAACTCCGAATAGGTGATGATGGCCTCTCCGCGGATCACAAGTTCTCCCTTGTAAGGGATCTTCAAGGGAATGTTCCTGTAAACTCTGGCGTTGTTGGTGATGATCTCCCCGATCTCACCGTTTCCTCGGGTAACGGCTTTTATGAGTTCTCCGTCCCTGTAGGTCAGAACATTTGTAAGACCGTCCATCTTCCAGGAAAGAAGACCTTCCCTGTCTCCCAGAAATGCCTTAAGGGTTTCCGGTTCCTTGGTCTTGTCCAGCGAAAGCATGGGAGAAGCATGTTTCTCCTTGGGCAGCTCCGAAAGCACCTCATACCCCACATTCACCGTGGGGCTCTGAGACATTACATAACCTGTTCTGTCCTCCAGACTTTTGAGTTCATCATAAAGCTTATCGTACTCAAAGTTGGACATTATCTCTATGTCTTTCTGCTCATAGGTCATTCTGGCCCTGTTCAGCAGTTCGACAAGTTCTTCGATCCTTTGACGGTCATTTCGGTTGTTATCCATGATACGTTCTTCCCCGTTATCTGTTATTTTTGGGAGTCGTTGTCTGCTTTTGGCTTTCTTTTGCCGGAAGCTTGCTTGAATTCACAAGGCTCTTCCTGAGTTCTTCCCTTTCGGACGTGGTCAGATGTCTGTACTCTCCCACCTTAAGGTTTCCCAGGGTTATATGCATGACTCTGACTCTTTTAAGGCTCACGACTTTATACTCAAAGTACTCGCACATTCGTCTGATCTGGCGGTTGAGTCCCTGAGTCAGGATGATCTTAAAACTCTTCTTTCCCGTAGGTTCTATCCTGCAGGGTTTTGTCACAGTGTCAAGGATGGGAACGCCACTTGCCATGCCCTTAAGGAATTCGGGTGTCAAGGGCTTGTTCACCGTCACTTCATATTCTTTCTCATGCCTGTTTCCGGCTCTCAATATCTTGTTTACAATGTCTCCGTCATTGGTAAGGAGCAAGAGTCCCTCGGAATCCTTATCAAGCCTTCCGATGGGGAAGATCCTCTTGGGATAGTGGATAAAGTCTATGACATTATCGGGTTCCCGCTTCGTGTCGGTGGTGCACACTATGCCCACAGGCTTGTAAAAGGCTATGAGCACCTGATTATCATCTCTTGAGACCGTTTTTCCGCAAAAGACCACTTCCTGTCCCGGAAGCACCTTTGTGCCGTTTTGAGCAACAACACCGTCCACGGTAACCTGTCCTTTTTCTACGAAAACGTCAGCCTCTCGTCTTGAACAGAGGCCCGCATCGCTCAGATATTTGTTTATTCTTACCCCGTTTTCGAGTTCGGGCGTCTCAAACTTTTTATTCTTCATAAAGAAAGATTATAACCCAAACAAGGCTTATTTTTCAAGTCCTATCCCAACTTTGCTTTACTTTTAAATAAACTTGTTGTATAATCACACGGTAATTTTTTGTCACTGTAGCCCAGCTGGACAGAGCGTTCGCCTCCGAAGTGAAAGGCCGTCGGTTCGAATCCGATCAGTGACGCACAAAAAGACCGGAACTCGATCCGGTCTTTTTTTCATGTCTTTCCCCTCTACAAGACGATCTCAACTTTGCCTGTGTGGGAATCAAAACTGTAAACGTTATCCGAAAGAAAATCGCACTTGCTCACTACCGTGGAATTTACGGATCTCACCGTATCTTTCAGCATATTCAGGTCATATGCCTCTATGCCGGGAACAAGGATCACTTCATGGATGCTGGAAGGAAGGATGTAGAGTTTTCCCGTGAGACGATCTGCTATCTCCTTCATCACATCCTCAAGAAGCATGACGGCTGCTCCGAACATTCCCGAATCGTTGGTGCAGACATAGATCTCGTTCGTATTGAGAGGCTCTTCCTTTCCCATAAGGTCGCAGGCCTCCGACCCTTCGCATATGCGTCTCACAAGATCCTCAAGCCTGTACAGTCTCGTACTGAAAAGATCCTTCGTGTTCTTTCTTGCCAGTTCGAAAAGGCTGTCCCTGCATATGCCCAGTTCTTCCAGTTCCTCGTTCTTTAAAGGTTCCGATGTCCTCACTCCGTCCTCCTGAACATTGAGCCATCTGTAGCCCACAGTCAGGTCCAGGATGTCATCACAGGGGTAGGAATCTCTGATCTCATCCCCTACGGAACCATTCATCATGCGCATAAAAAGTCTGTCTTTATTAAGTTTTTTGTTTTTCATTGAATTCTCCCGATGTCAAGCAGAATCTGCCATGAAACTGCAAATCGATCTGTAAGATACGACGGTGCGGCAAAAGGTCCGTCCGATTCACCGTCATAAAGAAAACAGGATGAAGCCCGATCATTGTAACATGAAAAAAGATCCGGCACAATACCGGATCTTTATCGTACATGTAGAAAATCAAGGGTTCTTTTTGTGCATATTTCACAAAGACACGGGATCACCTTGAAAGAAGAAGGGATGCCACATTGGCGGGAACGGGTCTGCTGTAAAGGAAGCCCTGAGCTTTGTTGCAGTTCATACGTTTCAGCATCTCTTCCTGGGCGTTTTCTTCGACTCCTTCGGCCACAACTATCATATTAAGCGCCTGAGCAAGACTTATGATGGCTTCTACGATCTTTCTGTCTTCATTGTCCACCGTAACCGCTTCCATGAAACTCTTGTCGATCTTCAGATTGTCAACCGGAAGCTGCTTAAGGTAATTGAGAGACGAGTAGCCTGTTCCGAAATCATCCAGCGAGAACAGGATGCCGTGCTGCTTGAGTTTTTCTATGGTCCTAACGGCATAGTTAAAATCGTCGATGGCAACGGTCTCTGTGATCTCCAGTTCCAGATAACGGGGATCTATGCCGTATTCATTGATCATATCCATAACATAGTCGATGAGGAAGGGATCTCTGAACTGCTTTGCGGAAAGGTTGACCGCAACCATTACCTTGTTCCCCGCTCTATGCCACTCTGCCAGCTGTTTGCATGCCTTGTTGAGGACGATCTTTCCTATTTCTATGATAAGACCGCACTCCTCCGCAACAGGAATGAACTCATCAGGGAAAAGCAGTCCTTTTTGAGGATGATGCCATCTGATGAGAGCCTCAAAACTGGTGACACGGTTGGTGTCCAGATTGATCTGGGGCTGATAGTAGAGTTCGAACTGATTGTTGAAGATAGCTTCCCTCATATCCGCCTGAAGCTTAACGCGATTGGACATCATCTGCTCCAGGGAACTGTCAAATATCCTGTATGTATTTTTCCCGGAATCCTTGGCCACAAAAAGAGCCGTATCCAGATTTCTTGTAAGAGTCTGTACCGAAGGGCAATTGTCCCTGGAGATCACAAGAACACCCATGCTGGCACTTACGGAAAGTTCCTTCTCATCAAGAGCCTTGAAATGCTCAACGCTGAAGATATGCATGATCTCAACGGCTTTCTTTTCGCATTCTTCCCTGTTCTTCAGTCTGCTAAAGAGGAGGATGAACTCATCCCCTCCCACACGTCCTATGTAATCATTGGGTCCCACTGCCGCCCTGAGCCTGTCTGCAACGGAACATATGACCGCATCGCCGCTCAGATGACCCTGAGTGTCGTTGATCACCTTGAAATCATCCAGATCAAGATCGATAAGAGTGAAGTACTCTTTCGGATAGGAGTTCTTCACCTCATTTTCCAGTTTGTCCATGAAAGCCACACGGTTGGGAAGTTTCGTCAGATAGTCGGTATAGGCCACATCCTTCATCTTTTCTTTGTTTTCCCTAAGCTCGTCGCATTTTTCGTAGAGTTCCGTCTTTGCACTTGAAACCTCATCGTAAGCCATTTTCAAGTCATTGTAGCTTTCCCTGAGTTTCCGGTCAGCCCTGTCGACTTTTTTCTCGGCCTGAATACGCTTAACAATGTTCAAAAGAAGCGCAAATCCAAGCAACACAAGAAGCAAGGTAAGGAATATATCCCCCACGGTCCCGTACCGGAAATAATTTGATTTTTCTACCAAAAAAGGCATTAAAAAAATCCCCTTTCAAAAAAGCGATCATACCGCCTCAAAAATACAGTTAAGAAATATTTAAACATATAACCCTCAACTTCGCAACCAAAAATAATTGCTATTTTGTCATCAATTCTTGCTATTTTATCAATGCCTGCCGATAAAGCCTTTTCTCTTTCGGTATTTATCGCCTATTTTCCTTCCCAAACTTTACAACTTCGGGCAGGTGTTGTAAAATCGAGGCAAGAATCTAAGTGCGAGGCAGGTAATCATGAACAATATCGTCACCGTAATATCTCTCATATTGCTTCTCATCGTCAGTATCATCCACTTATACGGAACCTACAAATGCAACCGCCGGATCCGCAAAATGACCAAATGGCTTCTTCTGCCTCTGATGATGGTGGCCTACACTTTTGCGGTCTCCCACCCCAATTACTACATCCTGGCAGCCTTCTTTTTCAGCTGGGCCGGAGATGTTTTTCTTCTTGGTCGCGGTCCTCAGTTCTTCGTTCTCGGCGGCATAGCTTTTCTTTTCAGTCACGTTTGTTTCATTGCCGCTTATTGCACCAACATTGATTTCAAAGCCGTTCCCTACGCCACCATAGCCCCTCTGCTCATCCTTTTTATCGCCATAGTCTATATGGTCCGGGGAAATCTTAAGGATTACGTTCCCAAGATGCTCAAAATCCCTATGGTAGCCTATCTCATGGCCAACGCCACCATGAACACCTTCGCCATAATGCAGATGTTCTCCAAGCCCTGTGCCGCAACCATCACCGTCTCTCTGGGCGCTCTTCTCTTCCTCTATTCCGATGTGCTCCTTTTCGGTGTTCGTTTCCACAAAAGTGACTCGGTCTACAAACGGCATTTTCTCGAAATGTTTGCTTACATTCTCGGAGAATTCCTTATCTGTTACGGTTTTATGCAAATGTAAGATAAATACACCGGGGTCCCTCCCCTGCTTCGCAGCGGTTCTCCCCGGTGTCATAAAAAAGAAGTCGCCGAAGTCTGTTCGACGACTTTTTAGCGGAAGCGGTGGGATTCGAACCCACGAGCCCTTGCGGGCTACCTGATTTCGAGTCAGGGCCGTTATGACCGCTTCGATACGCTTCCATACAGCGAATTAAGATACCATAATCCCTTTTCTTTTGCAAGACTTTTTTATATGCCCCCCTGGGTGATAAAAAGCTCAACCAAGTTCTTTTCGTCTATCCTGCCGCTCTTAAGATCCTGCTCAAGCTGCACTCCCAGCTCGATCTTTTTTCTGATCTGTGAAAGTTTGTATGTCCCGATCTGACGCACCATCTTCTGCACAGCAAAGGGATGGATCCCTGTGGAGGATGCTATCTCATCCGAGGAACGTCCCTTATTCCTAAGTTCCTTCACTGCCAAAAGCTGCATGAAATGCTTCAGCAGCATACGCCATATGAGTTGAACAGGCTGTCTGGTCTTTATGAGTTCCTCGTACACTTTTAAGGCTTTTCCCTGCTTTCCCTCCGCAAGAGCATCCGTAAGGTCGAAGACCACGGAAGAAAGCTGCCTTGTACACACGGCTTCTATGTCCGCTCTCTCGACCGAATTTCTGTCCATGGCATAGAATCCCAGTTTCTCGATCTCCACCTTAAGGTTTCCCATGTCGGTTCCGCTCCAGCCCATGAGGTAGGATGCGGTATCAGCAGTGATGCTTTTTCCAAGCGCCTTGAATTCCGTGCCGATCCAGAGCATCAGGTCTTTTTCGTCCAGCTGGTTCATCTCGCATGCATATCCATGCTCCTTGACTGCCTTGTAAAGCTTGCTTCTCTTGTCCGCCTCGTCTTCCACAAAAACCACCACGGTTGTATCCGGGATCATCTTTATGTACTCCGCAAGACTGTCCTTGGGAGCCTCTTCCTGCTCTTCCTCAGGCTTTTCTTCCGTTTCCTTTTTTCTCCCCTTAAACTTGCCACAACGGTTCACCAGCACCAGTCTTCTGTCGGCAAAAAAAGGCATGGTGTCGCACATGCCGATGAAAGCGTTGGTATCAAAGGAATCTCCCTGTATGACGGTACAGTTCATGGAATCTTCTTCGGGAACCACGGCCTTTTTAAGTTTATCCGCATAAAGGCGCTTTAAATAGTTCTCCTTGCCGAAAAGAAGATAGACTCTCTTGAAATCTGCATTTTTAATATCGTTCTTAATGTTTTTCATGCAGAGGATTATACCACAATTCCGTCGTAATAAAAAGCCCTACCGTGCGGAAGGTCTCGTGCCGAACACCGCTTGGAACGGATAGCGCAGATACGGACTTGCGTGCCTGTCCGAGCGCTGTTTCTTATTCAAATAAAATGTCGAGGGACAAGCGTTGCTTACCCCTCGACCGCACGGGGGTGAACCATCGGAATGAACCCTCGGAACAGGGTTAGGGGCCAAAACGTTATAAAATTGGCTTTTTTTGACCTAAAGACATCTTTTCATGGTTTTAAGTCAAACTTTTTGGGGCTTCCTCACGCCTTCACACTATATTTTCCGTAGTTTCTCCCACATAACACATATTATATATGTTGCTTCTTTACAAATTACCCTTTTACATATAAAAATGGGCGAAAAATTATGGTTAAAAAGCATCTCTGGCGCTTTTGAACCATAAAATGTGTTTTTTGATGGACAAGATTGAAAAAAATATCAACTTGTACGAGAGTAAAATCCACCTGGGATATGAAAAAGGACAGTCTGCAATTATACTGTCCATGCTCAACATCGGAAGAACCCCCAAGGAGATCTCTGATTTTTGTAACATTCCCATTGAACAGATAACGAAGGTACAGACTTCGCAGAGAGTTTGATCATATTGCCATTAAAAAAACACGGTGCGCCGTGTTTTTTTATCCCCGTGCGGATGGTCTCGTGCCGAACACCGCTTGGACCGATCGCGCAGATACGGACAATCGGTTGCGAAGGGGAAAAAAAGCCCCCGTCCCGGGGGCATCCCGGGGACGGGGGCGTCATGGCCATTCGATTTATCGTTTCCCGATGTTTTCAAAACAAGGTATTGAACAATTGGGGATTGTTGTTAATGCCGGTGTATTTTCCCGCACCGTTGTACATGGATGCAGGTGTTGCTTTTCCTGTACCTGCGGAAGAGGAGGAAATGATCTTTCCGATCTTGTAGGATGCCCGGTAGCCGAAACTGCCCACGCCGTTAAACATGGATGATTTGGATGTGGAATAGGCATTCTTCCATTTATCCTCATCAAAGGTGATCTTGTTGTCCGATCCCAGTTTCATGCCAAGTTCATTCAGCATTCCCGCGTTCTTCTTCATGTAGTTCACAAGAGAAAGAGTGTCCTTCAGAACCCCCTGACGATTGACTTTTACGGAATCATCGATAAGAGAATTGTAGCTGTCCACAAACTTTTTAGCTGCCGCTGCGGAATCATCGCTCTTGTCCTTATCGGAAAAATCGATCCGCCTCAGGCCGCTTACCGAATCCTTAAGATTCATGGAATCGGCGGAAACTTTCTTGAGATTTGAGATCTCGCCGGAGATCCCGTCATCCGTGTCGTTCCCGGAACCGTATTTGTCATAATATGCCGAAACAAGCTTCTTATATGTTCCGGACTTGATCATGGACAGGTCACTGAAAGCATTTGTTCCCATGGCGGAAAAGATATCATCGGTTTTTCCCGTCTTGGAACTACTGCTACTCCTGCCTGAATTTCCGTTATATAAGGCCTTGTACAGATCTGAATTTGTAAGAGAAGAAATCCTTGCCATAGGCACCTCCCGAGTTGAAACGATATCGTTCACTCAAAAACATGTTTCTCTTCCTGCATTATAATCCAAAACTCCTACAAAAAAGTGTCAAAAATGAAAAATAATTATAAACGCAAAAATTTATAAAACCGATGACTGTTCACGTCTGTACAAAATATCTATGCGGTTACGATCTCACTGGCTTTCTTAAGTCCCAGCTTCTCTATGGCATCCTCTCTCATCTTGTATTTAAGGATCTTGCCTGCGGCATTCATGGGGAAGCCATCCACGAAGTCTATGTACTTGGGCACCTTATGTTTTGCCATATGCTCGGTGATGTAGGTCTTCATCTCTTCCACCGTCATGGTCTCACCCTTTTTCAGCACGATGCATGCCATGATCTCCTCGCCAAGAGCTTCGTCGGGAACTCCTATGACCTGAACATCCTGAACCTTCTCGTGGGTGTAGATGAACTCTTCTATCTCCTTGGGATAGATGTTCTCACCGCCGCGGATGATCATGTCCTTAAGACGTCCCGTGATCTTGTAAAAGCCGTCTTCTGTCTTGCAGGCAAGGTCTCCGGTGTGGAGCCAGCCATCCTTGTCTATGGCGGAAGCAGTGGCCTTGGGCATCTTGTAGTAACCCTTCATGATGTTGTAACCCCTTGCCACAAATTCACCGGTAACATTGGGTCCCACTTCCTCTCCCGTTTCGGGATCCACTATGCGGCATTCGATCTCGGGAAGATTTCTTCCCACAGTGTTCACTCTCTGCTCTATGGTGTCGGTGGTGCTGCTCATGGTGCATCCCGGAGACGCTTCCGTCTGACCGTAAACTATGGTGATCTCGGTCATATGCATCTTGTCAACCACATCCTGCATCACAGCCACAGGGCAGGGACTTCCTGCCATTATTCCCGTACGCATATGTGAAAAATCGGTGGTCGCGAAATCCTTGTGCTGGAGCATGGCAATGAACATAGTGGGAACACCGTGGAAGGCTGTGATCTTCTCCTGATGGATGCATGCAAGCGCGGATTTGGGCGAAAAATAGGGAATGGGACACATGGTAACGCCATGGGTGACCGAAGCCGTCATGGCCAGTACCATTCCGAAGCAATGGAACATAGGTACCTGGATCATCATCCTGTCTGCTGTTGAAAGATCCATGCGGTCTCCTATGTTCTTGCCGTTGTTTACTATATTGTAATGGGTGAGCATTACACCCTTGGGGAAGCCTGTGGTTCCGGATGTGTACTGCATGTTGGCAACATCATCCTTGTCCACGTTTGCAGCCATCCTGTACACTTCCTGAAGAGGAACGGAAGCTCCCAACGCAAGAGCATCATTCCATGTCAATGCCCCCTTCATTTTAAATCCTACCGTCACTACATTTCTCAAAAAAGGCAGCCTCTTGGCATGAAGATGCTTGCCCGGTTTACGTTCTTCCAGTTCGGGACAAAGTTCTTTAATGATGCCTTCGTAATCGGAATCTTTAAAGCCTTTGATCATAATGAGGGTGTGAGTGTCGGACTGCTTCAGAAGATACTCCGCCTCATGGATCTTATAGGCCGTGTTCATGGTCACGAGCACAGCACCGATCTTTGTCGTTGCCCAGAAGGCTATGTACCACTCGGGCACATTTGTAGCCCAGACGGCCACCTGATTGCCTTTTTTTACTCCCATGGCTATGAGCGAACGGGCAAAATTGTCCACGTCCTCACGGAACTCGGCATAAGTCCTCTCATATTCGAGAGTTGTATATTTGAATGCCGTCTGATCCGGGAATTCATTGGCAACATCATCCAGAAGCTGCGGAAAGGTCTTGTCGATAAGAGTCTCCTTCTTCCAGAGGAACTTGCCTGTATGTCTGCTGTTGTAATAGTAGTGCTTTTCCTTTTTGGAATTTCTGATGAGACTGTCCATGCAATAGAAATAATGGGAAAATACAGTCTCCGATTCCACATCCTCTATGTAGGAAGGATCCCATTCAAGTGAAATGAACCCGCTGTAATTCACGGAACGTGCGGCATTGATCATCTCGTTCAGAGGCAGGATGCCGTCTCCCAGAAACTCGATCTCTCCTCTCTCGTTCTGGTCCAGTACATGTGCGAGTTTCACATAGGCTCCGAGATTTGTGATGGTGGTGTCGGGATCCTCATCGGCACAGAAGTAGGTGTCATGCATGTTCCAGTCTGCTCCCAGAAAATCCGTGGCGTAATACTCCAAAAGATCTCTGAGTTTCTTTGTGGAGGAAAAAGCTCCGGTGGTTTCGATGATGATCTCTACTTCCAGCTCATGGGCATATTCAAGCGCCTTATCCAGAAATTCATGGATATTCTCATCACTGCCGTTGGCGGCATGAACCTTCACATATCTGACTCCCAGAGCTCTGGCCACTTCAAGGAGCTTTACAAAACCGTCAAAGTATTCACTGTCGGCCTTTGTGTCCGCAATATTCAGCCCGGAATCGATGGCCGCGATCTCGATACCCTTGTCAAGAAGTGCTCTCTTGGTGACTCCCGCCGTCTCTGCCGTAAAAGGCGAAATGTTGCTCTTAAAACCCGGAGCATCTATATCATGGATCTCTATTCCCTGAAATCCCATATCCTCAGCGAAGGAAAGGATCTCATCAAAGGAAAGATCCGTATATTTTGTAGAAAAACACAGTTTCATTTGATCTTCCTCCTTTGACCTATTCTTCGGTATAAACGATCTTGTTGATGGCATTTATGTAAGCTCTTACGGAAGCTCCGATAATGTCGGTGGATATACCGGTTCCCGAATAGAGACTGCCGTTCACTCTGAGTTTTACAACCGCCTGCCCCATAGCTTCACGGCCTTCGGTAACAGACTGGATCTGGAAATCATCCAGTTCATAATGATGTCCCAGGATCTGCTCGATAGCCTTAAAAGAAGCATCAATGGGACCGTCGCCCACGGATATGCCGGAAAGAACCTCTCCGTTCTTAATGAGTTTGATGTTTGCGCTGGCTGAAATGATGTTTCCCGAATTGATGACGTAATTGTCAAGTTTATAGGTGGGAGGGACCTGAAGAGCTGAGCTGGCGATGATTGCCTCCAGTTCACGGCTGGAAACCTTGTCCTTCTTTTTTGCTACACGTTGGAAAGCCTCATAAACATTGGCCGCATCCTCTTCCGAAAGTTCGTAACCGATCTTCGCGCAGGCATCGGTGATGATATTGATGTCATCATTTGCGTCGAAGGAAGTCTGATCTCCCAAAGTGCTGTAAACCGGGACGTTTGCATCATCCGAATGACCGATCATCCTCTGCATCTGTCCCACACTTCTCTGCAATTCGGTCTTGACGATGCCTATCTCCGCGTCAAGAGCCTCTCCTCTCTTGTCAAAAAGCTTTACAATGCTGGTAACTGCAGGGAAACCTCCTCCGGTAACCGTGGTCTTGAATCCCGTGGCACCGCCCATTGCTGCGGCATTTGCACACGCAGTGGCCATATCCAGTTCATTGGAAAGTTCTACGGAAAGCTCTTTCTCCTTGAGTGATGGGATCTTTTCAAAAAGATCCGCAATAAATCTTTGCATCTCGTCCGGTAGCATGATACCCGCGGTATCGCAGACAGTGATCCTTGACGCTCCTGCCTCAATGGCTGTCTCAATGGCGGAGCATACGAAGGGGAATTCACCTCTGGATGCATCGAGAGCGGAAAACTCCACATTTTTGCAAAGGGCCGCTGCTTCCGTCACCAGTTCTTTTATCATGTCCAGAACCTGAGGTCCTTTTTTTCTGCAAACATATTCCATCTGAACGGCAGAAACGGGAACTGCTACCACCAGTGAAGGTCTCTTAGCCTTTGCAATGCAATCCCAGGCTCTTGTCACTCCCTTTTTCGTAAAACCTACGGGAATGGAGACTCCGCTGTTTTTAACGGTCTGGGCAACGGTCTTCACCAAAAGTTCCTGTCCCTTGGAATCTCCCAACTCCGGCAGTTCGATGCAGGTGTAGTTCACCCTGTCCATGATCTTTGCGATCTCCACCTTTTCTTTGAAAGAAAGCGAACTGTTGTTCTTTTCGCATTCTCTGATGGTAATGTCTGTAAAACCTATCTTTTTCATACTCTCTTCCTTTCCTGCTCTTATCTTTGGTCCTGTGCCTCCGGAAAAACAAAAAAACCCGGAAGCGTTTTAGCGCCTCCGGGACGATAAATTCAATTTACCGCGGTACCACCCGTGCAATTCAGGTCGTAAGACCTGCTCTCATCGGACTCCTATAAGTCCTAAACCATGGTAACGGGGTTAGCCGTAGTTCCTTATAAAACACGTGGTTTTTGGGGAACTCCGCTCCGGCAGGAGACAGCTTTGAATTACGTTATCCGCTCGCACCTTCCGCGGACTCTCTGAAAACCGACCCATTCAAGCTTAATGCCTTCATCGCGTTTCTTTGATGATGCAATGCATTATAGTCCAATGCAGTGAAAAAGTCAAATATATTTTTTATAAGGATTCAGTATGAAATGCTTTTTCGTAATGTCGTTTTGCTTTTCTAAGGCACATGTAGTAAGCAGGGATCAGGAAAACATCTGCTGCCAGCCATGCCATAGGGTTTGCTATGCATATGCTTAAGAAACCGATAACACCCGGAAGAAGAATTCCGATGAAGCAACGGGCGATCATCTCCAATATGCCTGCACAGATGGCAAGTGTGGAATAGCCCATGCCCTGGATGGTGTAACGGAATGTGAGGACAATGGTGAGGAGGCAGAAGCCCAGACCGTTGATCCTGATGCACTGCATTGCGTAGTCCATGGCTTCCACTTCCGTAGCGTCCATGAAAAGAAGTGCGATGAAGCGTCCGAAGAACCAGACTACGCCAAGGACAAAGACTGAAATTCCAAAACCAAAGAATGTTGCCTGCCAAAGTCCTTTATTGACTCTCTCAAGTTTGCCCGCACCGATGTTCTGTCCCGCAAAGGTCGCCATTGCAGCTCCCAGTGCTTCAAGAGGACAGGTCACAAGGCTGTAGATCTTTCCCGAAGTGGTAACGCCCGCAACCGTGATGGTTCCGAAGCCGTTTACCGCGGCCTGGATGACGATTGTTCCGATGGCGGTGATACCGTACTGTATGCCCATGGGGATGCCCACGGAAAGAAGTCTGAAGAGGATGAAGCCGTTAACCTTAAAGTCCTTCTTCCTAAGTTTCAGAATGTCGTATTTTCTCGTCATGTAAACCAGACATGCAAGTCCCGACACTGCCTGAGCAATGACTGTTGCAAGTCCCGCACCGTCGGATGACATCTTGAAGCCCACGATGAAGAGGAAGTCAAGAGCAATGTTTAAGACCGATGACAGGAACAAAAAGTAAAGAGGCGATCTTGAGTCTCCGATGGAACGCAAAAAGCCTGAAGTCAGATTGTACAAAAAAGTAAAGGGAATGCCCGCAAAGATCAGCACCAGATACTTGTATGCATATTCATAGCTTTCGGGAGTGGTGTCCATTGCCTGCAGCATGTTGTCGCATAAAACCACGGTAATAGCAGTTAAGATAACGGACATGATGGCAGAAAGCAGCGTAGCACCTGCCACAAAGCGTTTCAACATGTCCATGTTCTTTGCGCCGAAGCTCTGAGCCACAGGAATGGCGAAGCCTGAGCATATGCCGTTAACGGTTCCTATAACAAGGAACATGAGGGATCCTGTGGAGCCAACGCCCGCAAGGGCATTGATGCCAAGATACTTTCCTACGATGGCAGTATCCACCATGTTGTAAAACTGCTGGAAAAGCATTCCGAAAAAGATCGGCATCGTAAAACTCACAATAGCGGGAAGGACTTTTCCTTCGGTCAGCATATTTCTTTTATCATCTTTGCTCATATGCACCTCTTGACAAAATAAAGAATCGAATTATCATTAATAATATGAATACCTTATATGTTTTAAATATCGAACAATTTAATAACACTGACATATACATGGAAACCCTCAAACATATTTCCGAAGAACGCCGTAATAAGGTCGATGCCATTAAGCATCCCCTTGGGAAATACCGTTCCATCGGTGCCGGGTACCTCATTGCGCTTGGGCTCAGGGAAGCAGGGCTGGATCCCTTCACCGAGAGGATCTCCCTTTCCTCAAAAGGAAAGCCCTTTCTTCCGGACCATCCCGATGTCCATTTCAATCTTTCCCACAGCGGCAACTATGTTGTCTGCGCTTTTGCAGACAAGACCGTGGGGATCGACATCGAGGAGATCCGTCCCGTGAAGCCCTCTCTCATCAAATTCTCCCTTTCCAAACATGAAATGGCAGAATATGAAGCAACTCCCGATGAATTCAGAGAGCAGAAGTTTTACGAGATGTGGACTTCCAAGGAAGCATTTCTGAAGCACATCGCCAAGGGATTGTCCGTTCGTCCCGCAGACATAGGGACCATATATAAAGACAAGATCGGTCAGCTGAATTTCCATGTATGGCACGACATTCCGGGCTATATCATCACTCTTTGTTCTTCTCTCGAGAAACCCGAACTGACCGAAGTGCGATTATAACACATATTGTCTCATAGTTACTACAACAAAAGTTTACAAAAAAAAGAGCCTTTAGGGGCTCTTTTTTAGTTGTTATTAAAACTTGAACTTCTGTGCCTCATTGTTGAGTTCTGCAGCAAGTGCAGCAAGTTCCTGAGATACACCTGTTATGTTATCGATGGAATCGGAGTTGCTTTCAACAGCAGCCATTACTTCTTCTGCAGCAGCCGCATTGTCCTGAGCCTTTGCGGAAAGTTCACCGATCATGTTCTTAAGGGAATCACGGCTTCCTTCCATCTGCTTACTTGAAGTTGAAAGTCTGTCAACGTTTTCGTTGATGTCGCCGATGGAAGTCTCGATCTCGGTGAATTTGTCCTTTGTGAAGCTTACAGACTGCTCCTGTGCCTGGAAGGAAGCTTCCATGCTTACCATGTTGTTTACTGCATCCTGAGTGGTGACAAGGAGTTCTTCAATGATGGAAGAAATCTCACTGGTGAGTCTGTTGGTCTCTTCTGCAAGGGATCCGATCTCTCCGGCAACAACCGAGAAGCCTCTTCCTGCCTCTCCTGCTCTTGCAGCCTCGATGGATGCGTTAAGGGAAAGGAGGTTGGTCTGACTTGCTATGTCATTGATGGCCTTACTTGCTTCCTCGATCTTTCTAACCTGATCATTGTTCTGTGAAAGTGCATTCTTAACAAGTACAACAGCCTTATTTGTTTCGGCGGTCTTACTGATGAGTTCGTTGATAACTTTGATACCTTCATCCTTAACATCTTTGATCATAACAGATGTTTCATGAAGAGCTGCTGTGTCATCAATGGTGGTATTGATCCTGTCGGACATAGCTTCCACGATGTCGGAACCTCTTGAAGTCTCATTTGCCTGCTCCGTGGCAACCTTGCTGACCTTTTCCATAGCCTTGTTGATCTCGGCTGAACTTTCATTAACGGATACTGTCTTCTCAGCCAGCTGTTCCGAACTGCCCTGAAGAGCATTTGATGACATGGCGATCTTTTTTGCCATACCGATAAGGTTTTCGTGCATGGCGGTCAAACATCTTGCCATACTTCCGATCTCATCGTCTCTTCCCAGGAGTTTTTCCACGTTCTTGTAATTCTCATCTGTTGCAAGGTCATATCCTGCAATGTTTGAAATTTCAACATCACATGCTTTAATGGGATCGATGATACTCTTTTTGATATAGATGCAAACCAGGGTTATTGAAACAGCGATCGCAAAAACACTGAGTACAACGACCATGACTTTGGCATTCCCAAGTCTTGCGCTTGCTTCGACTTGTGTGATCTGGCCTGCTTTTGCCACGTGTCGTTTCATGAGCATTACTGCCACAAAATCCACAAAAGAAAATCCTGCCGCAAGGCAGATTAGCA
>JAILRC010000057.1 GCA_024698485.1 Lachnospiraceae bacterium
ATTTTAAAGTGCCAATCTTATCAGCATCGTTTTCATATGATTTATATGATCTCAAAGATATACCGAGTATCTCGGCCGCCTGCTGCTGGGTCAGTCTCTTTTCTTTTCTCAAGTCCTTAACCGTGCTCATATTGCACCTCCATTATTGTTATAATGCAACATTTGCACTTTATTGTCAATAGGAAGTGCAAGTGTTGCACTTCCTTTTTACCTTTCGTGAATCGTAGTTTTTGGTAGTAAACCCCCGGGACGGGGTTAGCGGGTCATTGTCGCCGATGCGTTGTACAGGACGCTCAATAGGTACTGTTTGATGTTCCTAATATCGGTTGTTGTGTGACTCATGCAGTGTTCAACGTAGTCGATATGATCGTGGTTAAGCTTCAGGAGCTTACTCTTCACCACGTCCGCAGGCACTTCATTACCGCCTATGATGATCTTCTTACGGGTAGTCATAATGGTCCTCTAACCCCGTCCCAATGTCATTTAGATAGCAAAAATCATAATACATCACTTTATCATAATAATGATAGCGCATCAACTTTTTGTTACTGTTCACACACCCCAGCCCAGCCTTCGCAATCCGCTTCGCAACTAATGATAACGGGGAGGACCGCCACGAAGTGGGGGAGGGACCCCGTTATATGCTCATGTGGGTGGGGGTGTTACTGCTGCGCAGAATATGCAAGATGCTAAAACTCTTTGAAAGCAAGCTATCAGAGTTTTGGCATCTTGCATATCTGTGAACAGTAACGGATAATAGATCCATATAATGTCTTATAATAAGGGCTGACGCATCTCAGCCCTTATGTTATTATAGAGCCAAAAGGTCCTCTTGTGTATGTTAGCTGTGACAGCGCAGCCGGCACGACTTTTGACCTTTAAATAATCAATTTAATTAAAAGGACGGTTTCATATGAACATACAGTCTCCCGAAAAAATGTACAGGATACACATGGGTCCCGCAAAATATTCTCTGGATCTCTGTGACGGAAGTGAGAGAGGAGAGTACGTGAGCCAGGATTACATCCTTCACGCTCTGGGAAGGCCTCACAGAGCCATCAACCTCATGTACTGCTATTATCCCAATGACGAGGGCTGGCCGAAAAGAGCAAGCGTTGCTTTTAAGGACAGGGAAGTGGGCTTTGCCTGGGACTATCCCTATGAGGATTACTTCCCTTACGGCGGCGGCTCAAAAGGCAGCAAGGATGCGGAAGTTTTCAGGCAGATCAGGGAGATCAGACGACATGGCATGGACGTGATCCTTACTCTGACCATGGATCCGAAACTCAGTGATGAAGAACTCCGTGCTGTGGGAAGGGATCTTAAGAAGTTCGGCCGTATGGAACTCAGGATCAATCACGAAGCAACGGGGGACTGGTTCCCTTTTACGAAACGTGCCACCTACAAGGAGATCGGCGACTTTTTCTGCCGAGCTTCCAAGGTGATCAAGGAGGAAGCACCCAATGTCAAGACCATCATTTGCATAGGCGGCATTGAGGACCTTAGGTCCGAGACCATGGTAAAGGAAGAGGAGTTTAAGGAGACGGTGAAAGCGGCGGACATATGGTCCGTGGACAAGTATCTTGCTCTTCACTGGGGCTGGCCTTACGATGTGGCGCAAAAAGGCGGGAACAGTTTTGCCAGGTATTCCGTTTCGGAACTGTATGAGAAGACCAAGAGAAGCTGGCTGCGCTTTAAGAAACTGAACAACGGCAAAGCGAAGAGTTTCACCATGGCCGAGTTTAACGCAGACGGTGATGTTACGGGACCTTACGATCAGATAAAGATGATAAAGGAGTTTGTTGCTCTTCTTAAAAAAGATCCCGACGACTGGTTCACGGGCTTCACTTTTTACCAGTTCCGTGACAGAGGAAGGCTGGGACTGGAGATCGAGGATCCCAATGACAAACACATCGGCATCCGACAGCCTGTAATGGATTATTATATTGAACTTTTGAACGATCCGGATTTCATGCCTGTGATCACCGGGGGAAAGAGAGTCAAAAAGAATGAGGAAGTGAAGCTTCGCTTCGGAGCATCGGATGATGCGGAGGGCCTGGCTTTTGAATTCGATCTGGAAAAGAATCCGGCGTTCTTTGAAGCCTATTTTGATGATGAGGCTACAGACTACAACCTCATGATGGAAGTGAACGGACAGTGGTTCTACAAGGCTCCGGGAACAAAATGCATAGATATGATGGAAGCGTTCTACAAGAACAGACTGAAGGGAAAGAACACAGTCACCGTCAGGCTTTTCGCTCCTCCCGCAAACGGAGAGAACGAAGAAGACCCTCTGAATTACACAAAAGAACTGAAAGTTCTTCCCAAGTTCAGGATAGAGTATGGCCCTGTGGAAAAAAGAAAAAGATAAAAAATAAGGCCGCCGGGGATCCGGCGGCCTTCGTCTTATGTTAAGCCCCGAAGATTCTAATATCCTTCGGGCTCGATCAATCCGTATGTATCTCCTTTACGTTTATAAACGACATTGATCTCATTTGTGTCGGCGTTTCTGAAAACGAAGAAATTGTGGTTCAAAAGTTCCATCTGTACACAAGCCTCTTCAACATCCATGGGCTTGATATCGAATCTCTTTGTTCTTACAACCTTGATCTCGTCTCCGAGGTCTTCGTCTTCTTCAACAAATGCTGCTGCGAAATCGGCGGCTGACTGCTTCTTGTCGATGATCTTCTTCCTGTATCTTCTCAACTGCCTTTCGATCGTATCTTCGATCATGTCGATGGAAGCGTACATATCTTCGCTTTCTTCTTCGGCATGAACCGTAGTGCCTTTAAGAGGAATTGTAACTTCGATCTTCTGCTTGCCACCTTGGACACTGAAGGTTACATGGACCTCTGTTTCAGGCTTGAAGTAATGCTCAAGCTTTCCGAGCTTTTCTTCCACCATGTTCCTCATGCCTTTGGTTACTTCAATGTTTTTGCCATACGTGTTAATGCGCATACAATCACTCCCTTTATGTAGTTGATTGGCTGAAACCTGTGAGGTTTTAACCTGATATTATGATACCATATGGGGGAGGATTTTTCAATTGAAAGAGGGCAAGTTTACAGAAATTTTATTTGATGATTTTTGAATTTTCTGAAAATAATTTGTCAATACACTTTGACAAAATTGGGACCTTCAAACCTCTTTTTCGTTACTTTTAACAAGTAAATTTATGCATTAATTCGGTGTAGAATTATTCCACTTTGATAGTATGATCTGTGGAAAATGTGGATAACTTTGCGAATAAGTCATTTTTTAGGGGTAAAACAGAGGCTTGAGCTGTGGAAAACTTTTGCGCAACTTTGCGCCGAAAACTCATTCTACAGCATAAGAAGAGACCTTTTTGTGAAAAATGCACAAAAGGATAATTGTCAAGAAGGAATTTTCAAATATGAAATTTTAGACAACGGGAAAACATGACAAAATAAATATCCTGTTCGGGTCACTGTTCACATTATGTTTACCTTTCCCGTATTGCTATAAAAGACAAGAAATGGTATAATTCAGAGTACTTTTGGGGTATTGGACTTATATATTAAGGAAGATACTTAGGATGTGTAATTCTTTTTCGGAGGGATATTAAATTGAGCATTGTTACAAAGATATTCGGAACTCACAGTGCCAGAGAACTGAAAAGACTCTCACCCATTGCAGACAAGGTATTGGCGCTGGATGCCGAGATGGCTGCCCTCACAGACGAGCAGCTCAGGGGTAAAACTGAGGAATTCAAGAAAAGATTAAAGAACGGGGAAACTCTGGATGACATTCTGGTGGAAGCATATGCCGTTGTGAGAGAAGCAGCGGGCAGAACACTTGGAATGAAACATTTCAAAGTTCAGATCATAGGCGGTATCATCCTCCATCAGGGTCGTATCGCAGAACTGAAGACAGGTGAAGGAAAGACCCTTATGGCCACCCTTCCTTCCTATCTGAACGCCCTTGAAGGAAAAGGCGTTCATGTGGTTACATGTAACGATTACCTTGCTCACCGTGATGCCGAGTGGATGGGACAGGTTCACAGATTCCTGGGACTCACCGTAGGATGTATCCTGAACGATATGTCCAGCGAAGAGAGAAAAGAGGCATATGCCTGCGATATCACCTATGCCACCAACAACGAACTGGGCTTCGATTACCTGCGTGACAACAGGGTGATCTATAAGGAACAGCTGGTGTTGAGAGGACTGCATTACGCCATCATCGACGAAGTGGACTCCATCCTCATAGATGAAGCAAGAACACCTCTCATCATTTCCGGACAGAGCGGAAAATCCACAAGACTTTATGAGGCTTGCGACATTCTTGCACGTCAGTTGAAGCGCGGTAACGAAAAGGAACTTTCCAAGATGGATCTCCTCATGGGAGAAGACAGCGAAGAAAGCGGAGATTTTGTCGTAAACGAGAAGGACAAGAACGTCAACCTTACGGAAGAAGGCGTGAAGAAGGTTGAGCAGTTCTTCAAGATAGAAAACCTTGCGGATCCCGAGAACCTTGAGATACAGCACAACATCATCCTGGCTCTCAGAGCTCACAACCTTATGTTCCGTGACAAGGACTATGTTGTTAAGGATGATGAAGTTCTCATCGTAGATGACTTCACGGGACGTATCCTTCCCGGACGTCGTTACTCCGATGGTCTCCATCAGGCCATCGAAGCAAAGGAACATGTACACATCAAGCGTGAATCCAAGACCCTTGCCACCATCACTTTCCAGAACTTCTTTAATAAGTACGACAAGAAGGCGGGCATGACAGGTACGGCTCTCACCGAGGAACAGGAATTCCGTGAGATCTACGGAATGGACGTTGTGGAAGTTCCCACCAATGTTCCCGTTCGCCGTGTGGATCTGGACGACGCCGTTTACAAGACAAAGAGAGAAAAACTGAACGCCATTGCAAACGCAGTGGAGGAAGCGCATGCAAAGGGACAGCCGGTACTTGTGGGTACGGTTACCATCGAGTCATCGGAAGAAGTCAGCGAATACCTTCGCCGCCGCGGCATCCCTCACAAAGTTCTGAACGCGAAGTTCCATGAACTTGAAGCTGAGATCATCGCCGATGCGGGCCAGAAGGGTGCGGTCACCATCGCCACCAACATGGCGGGCCGTGGTACGGATATCAAACTGGGTGAAGGCGTTGTGGAACTGGGCGGCCTCAAGATCATCGGTACCGAGCGTCATGAATCCAGACGTATAGACAACCAGTTGAGAGGACGTGCCGGACGTCAGGGCGATCCGGGTGAATCCAGGTTTTACATCTCCCTTGAAGACGACCTGCTCCGACTCTTCGGATCGGAGAATCTCATGAAGATCTTCACTTCTCTCGGTTTCCCCGAGGGCGAGGAACTTCATCACAAGATGCTCTCCAATGCCATCGAGAGAGCACAGAAGAAGATCGAGGGCAACAACTACGGTATCAGAAAGAACCTTCTTGAATATGACCGTGTGAACAATGAGCAGCGTGAGGTCATCTACGCCGAGCGTCTCAAAGTTCTGAACGGTGAGAACATGCACAACTCTATCGTCAAGATGATCTGCGACATCGTTGAAGGCAGTGTGGACACCTGCATCGGCGAAGACAGACTGCCTGAGGATTGGGATATCAATGAACTCAACAACCTCATCCTTCCCATCATCCCCATTGAGCGTATCAGACTTACGGAGAGTGAACTCAAGCATTACACCAAGAAGGAACTTGTGCAGAATCTCAAGGAACAGGCACTGAGACTCTATGAGTCCAAGGAAGCCGAGTTCCCGGAGAAGGAACAGTTCCGTGAGGTTGAGCGTGTCATCCTTCTCAAAGTCATTGATACAAAGTGGATGGACCATATCGACGATATGGAACAGCTGAAGCAGGGCATACATCTTCAATCCTACGGACAGAAGAACCCTGTTATGGAATATAAGATGCAGGGCTATGACATGTTCGATGCCATGGAAGCTGCCATCGCCGAGGACACCGTAAAGGTGCTCATGCACATCAAGGTTGAGCAGAAGGTTGAGCGTGAGGAAGTGGCAAAGGTTACGGGAACCAACAGGGACGAAACGGCTCTGAAGCAGCCCGTGCGTCGCTCGGCAAAGAAGGTAATGCCCAACGATCCCTGCCCTTGCGGTTCGGGTAAAAAATACAAATTCTGCTGCGGAAAGTAAGACGCGGCAAAAAATAAATCATTTATAAGGTGGTGACGACTGTTGGTAGAACTTGACCAGATCAAGCTTAAGCTTAATTCTTACAAACAACCTTTAGTCGAAGTGGGGGATTCACTTTGACCTCGCCAATAAACGCGAGAAAATAGAAGAGATCGA
>JAILRC010000065.1 GCA_024698485.1 Lachnospiraceae bacterium
GGAACCCATTCATTTCTTTTGAAGGATGGTTTTTTGAAGCCTGATGAGTACTCTGAAATTAAGGAGCAATACTTCCTTCCGGGAGGAGAGACAGGAACTGCCGCAACGGTTCTTGATTCTTTGGGCGTTGCTGTCCGCATTGACGGAACGCATATAGGCAGAGAAGTGGCACCTATGCTCCGTGATTTCTATGCCGGAAAGGATGTGGATCTGTCATCCCTTACGTTTACGGATGATGCAGGGGTAATGGATTATGTGGTGATTGCAGGGCTTGTACGTTCTCCTATGGGAAGGTTCCGGACGCTTTTTTCGGATGGCAGCCAATGGTGGAATGACCCGAAGGAGGAAGATATTGTCGGATGTCGCGTTGCTGCGATCGATCCCTTTTTTGGAGAACAATCCGGACGGGCTGCGGAGATCTGTGTCAGTCACGGTATCCCATATGTAACAATAGATTCGCCCCATACCTCTTACCTTCACAGGCATGCAGCGATAAACGTTGTTTCCAAGGAATGCCTTTCCGAGCATTATAAAGGAATGTCTGCGGAGGAAGTACTAAAGCTGATGATGCCGGAAGCAGAAGGACTTACAATAGTGACCCGGGGCAGCGGCGACATGTTGTATGGACGCAGAGAGGAAGAGATCCATAGAATGCGGCCCTTTGATGTAGAAGTAAAAAGTACCCTCGGGGCGGGCGATACGTTTAAAGCCGGGTGCATATATGCTTTGCTGCATGGTATGTCAGACATGGAAACAGTCCGTTTTGCCGGCGCATGCTCTGCCGTCGCAATATCAAGGTTCCCTTTGCCCCTTTATCCGCCGAAGATAGAAGAGGTGGAGGAACTGTTAAAGAAACAAAAATAAATTAACTGTCGCAATACACCATGAGGAGGTCATAATGACAGACAAGGAGTTATGGGCAGAGTTCTGCGCAAAGGAAAATATAGACATCGATACACCTTATGAAGCATGGGGCTTTGGAGATGATCCGGACGGACTTGCGGAGCTGGTTTTACAGGGAAAAAAGTTTGGGACAGCGAGTGCTTACGATGAGTATGTCATGGAGGGCGCTTTGGATGAGATTCCGAAACCCGGGGATTACAGTGTGATCCTGAACAGCAAAGATGAGGCTGTATGCGTGATAAGAGACTATGATGTATATGTCAGAGCATTCGGTGACGTGCCGCCTTTTCAGGCATATGCGGAGGGAGAAGGCGACAGATCGCTAAAATACTGGAGGGATGTTCACGCGAGCCTTTTCAAAGAATGGCTCGATGAAACAGAGATGCCGTTCAGCAGGGAGTCGCGCATTGTATGCGAGAAGTTCAGCGTTGAGTATATTCCCGAAAATGATTTGCCTGCGGAGGAACTCCTTTTTGTTGAGCCAACAATGAACTTTGCAAAGGAGATAGCCGCATACAGACAGGAAATGCTGGATGCGGATTCCTCGTTTGACGGATGTTTTTCCATGAAAAGGATGCCTGACGTGCAGGAATATGTTGATCATTGCATAGGCTGGGCAAACCCCGGTAGAGAAGCGGACGAGCATGGAGCGTGGGGAAATGTGCTTCTGGTGATCAGAAAGTCTGATATGAAGATGGTAGGATGCATGCAGGTTCATAATGTTCTTACCGAGCGTATGAAAAAGTATACGGGACATGTTGGGTACTCGGTGCGCCCGTCTGAGAGAAGGAAAGGATATGCCAAAAAGATGCTGGCTAAGGCATTGGACTTCCTTTCGAGCTTCGGGTTTGAAGAGGTGTTTGTAAGTTGTCTTCCCGATAATGAAGCAAGCAGGAAAACGATCCTGGCAAATAACGGGGAATTCGTAGAGACAGTCTTCTTTGAGGAAGAAAATGTCAAACTTGAAAAATACAGAATAAGGCTTTAGCCTATCTGTTAAATGAAAACACTAAACCCCGGCTATGTTGTGGAGAATAGAGTAAGCAGTGGCGTAGAGGATGTTATAAGAAAACATATTTGGAGAGAAAGGCAGAATAATATGGAACTATGGGACGTTATGATGGTAATTTCCAAATAATAGATGGCATTACGCTTGTCCGTGGAGAAGAGAGTAGCATACCAAGCCGGAGATATTAAGGTGAACACAGTGAACATACAGATATTTGGAACAAAAAAATGTAATGATACGAAGAAGGCTGAGCGCTTCTTCAAGGAACGCGGTATAAAATATCAGTTCATCGACATGAAAGAAAAGGGAATGAGCAAGGGCGAGTTTACGAGTGTCGCCGGAGCAAACGGCGGGATTGAAAATATGCTTGATCCCAATTGCCGTGACAATGATACTCTTGTGTTGATAAAGTATCTGTCCGAAGAAGATAAGCTGCAAAAGATACTCGATAATCCGCAGGTGATAAAGACGCCGGTGGTGCGTAACGGCAAGCAGTCAACGATCGGGTATCACCCCGAAGTATGGAAGAACTGGGAGTAAGAAAGAGAGGGCAATGAAATGATCTTATTGGTTATTGACATGCAAAAAGGTGTTGTTGATGAAGATCTCTACGCTTTTAATACTTTTATGGAAAGAACCGCAAAGCTTGTCGCGGTTGCAAGGAAAAACAATGTTGAAGTAGTTTTCGTTCGGCATGATGCGGGAGTCGGCAGCGGTATGTCAGTCGGTGACGAAGCGTTTGAGATCATCGATGAAGTGCGTCCCGAAGCCGGTGAAAAAGTTTTTGTGAAGACTATCAACAGCTGTTTCGGTAACAAGGATTTCAGGGCATATCTCGAGCAAAAGGAAGACAAGCGCCTGATGATCATCGGACTGCAGACGAATTATTGCGTCGATGCTACGGTAAAATCTGCATTCGAAAGAGGCTACGAAGTGATCATCCCCGAGGGGACCAACTCCACATTTGACAATGATTACATGTCCGGCGAGACCACGGTACGTTATTACAACGAGGACGTTTGGGAAAACATAGTGGATGCTGTCGCTTTTGAAGAGGCTGTCGAAATGCTGGAGGGACCGGGGCATTGACCGTAAATATCGGAGAAAACATCAGAAATATGGGCGCTTTCACCGGGCTGAGAGACAACAATCCGGTATTTGACCGTTGTAAAGAGATTGGAGATACGGTGTTAGCATTGTTACATTAAGCGGAACTAAAGTTTTTCAACAGTCCGATTATTGTAATTGGAATACCAGGACTGAAGATTTTAGGAAAAGAGTGAGGTGTTTACGATGTTTAGGAAAATGAGAAGATTTAAGCAGCAGATTTCTGATGCAGAATGCATTGAGGTTTTGAAGAATACTAAAAGAGGCGTTCTTTCACTGATAGGAGATGATGGGTACCCTTATGGGATTCCTATAGACCATTGGTATTGTGAAGAGGATGGAAA
>JAILRC010000091.1 GCA_024698485.1 Lachnospiraceae bacterium
TTTTTAGATTATGTTATAGTAGGAGGTATGCCGGCGGTCGTTTTGGAATATGTCAGAAGTGGTATGTTTTCAAATACATTACAGCTCCAGAAACAGCTTTTGGCCGACTATGAAGAGGATATTACAAAGTATGCGGAAGGGGTGGATCAGAGCAGAATTCTTAATGTATTTAGGCATATACCGGTACAGTTGGCCAAAGAAAATAAAAAGTTTCAGATAAGCAAAGTTGCTTCGGGTGCCAGATTTAAGGACTACAGAGGAGCAATTGACTGGCTGGCAAACGCAGGGGTCATAAATGTGTGTTATTGTCTGAATTATCCCGAATTTCCGCTTAAAGGAAATTATGATGAAACGAAATACAAGATTTATATGGCGGATACAGGCCTATTGATCGCAATGCTTGACGACGAGACACAGGAGGATCTTAGAAGCCGTAAAAATATCGGAACTTACCGAGGCGGACTATATGAGAATATAGTAGGAGATATGCTCGTTAAGGCAGGTTTCGATCTTTACTATTATTCAAAAGAAAACTCTACTTTGGAAGAGGATTTCTTTGTGCGGAATGCTGAGAATCTTGTCCCTGTGGAAGTTAAGGCCAAGAATGGAAACAGTAAATCACTGAATACGTTGATCAAGAGTGATTCATATCCTGATATTCATTTCGGCATCAAGTTGGTTGAAGGTAATATTGGAGTGGAAGGTGGCATACGAACATTTCCACATTATCTGGTGTTCCTTCTAAGAGATTATTTGAGGGGAAAGTAAAATTTAACGGGAGTAATCAAGACGACAAAATCAAAGTAAGTTATAACTGAAGATAATCGCACGAAGACTCTCCGGGGCTGTTCATTTGAGCGGTACCGGAGAGTCTATTTTTAGAATTAAAAAAGCGCGAGACGGCGCTACATGCCGGTGGCATGTGCTAAGCGCCGACCGGAGCGGAGCGGAGACACGAGAACCGTTCGAGCACGGCAGTGCTCGATTTATTTAAAAAAAGGCACCCGATTTATCGGATGCCTTTTTTTAAATTAAAAGAGCGCGAGACGGGACTCGAACCCGCGGCCTCGACCTTGGCAAGGTCGCGCTCCACCAACTGAGCCACTCGCGCATTTTGTGTTTTTTGAAGGACTTGCGTCTCTCGAACACGAGTGATATATTACACCTGTGAAACACAAAAGTCAACAGGTTTTTGCATTTTTATTGCAGAACTATTGTTCAAATTTTTAGAAAAATTCAAAAAGTTTAAAAGAGTACGGGTTGATTTTTTTTCTGTTTCTGTTATAATGCCTATTTACTTACAAAAAGAAGGGTTTACAGATGAAAGGTTCGGAAATTCTCATCAAGACTTTAATAAAGGAAGGCGTGGACACCGTCTTCGGTTATCCGGGAAGTTCGGTGCTGGAGATATATGACGCACTGTACAGACATCCCGAGATCCGCCACATTTTGACCTCCCACGAACAGGGGGCGGCACATGCTGCGGACGGATATGCCAGAAGCACGGGGAGAGTGGGAGTGTGCCTTGCCACCAGTGGCCCCGGCGCCACAAATCTTGTTACCGGAATTGCCACTGCCTACATGGATTCCGTTCCAATGGTGGCCATTACGGGCAACGTTTCCAATTCCCTTTTGGGGAAGGATTCCTTTCAGGAAGTGGACATTGCGGGCATTACCATGCCTATCACCAAGCATAATTTCATCGTAAAAGATGTGAAAGATCTTGAGAAGACCGTCAGCAGGGCCTTTGAGATTGCGGGAAGCGGACGCCCCGGGCCTGTGCTTGTTGATATCACCACTGATGCCATTTCTGCGGAATATGAATTTGAAAACCTTGAAATAAATGACAAAACCGAGTATAATCGCTTCTCCGTAGAGGAACTTAAAACTGCGGCAAAACTTGTGAATGCTTCCAAGAAACCCCTCATCTATGCGGGAGGCGGAGCTGTAAAGTCCGGAGCCTCGGACTGCTTAAAGAAACTTGCGGAGATCCTCAATGCCCCTGTATGTGATTCACTCATGGGAAAAGGTGCGTTTCCCGGAAATGACGGGAAGTACATCGGTATGCTGGGCATACACGGAACGGACAAAGCACGGGAAGCTGTGAGGGAGTGTGACCTTCTGATCGCTGTGGGAGTGCGTTTTTCCGACAGAGCCACGGAGTACTTTAAAGCTTTTTCGCCGAAATCAAAGATCATCCACATAGACATCGATCCTGCGGAGATCAATAAAAATGTCATATGCACAGTCTCCCTTAACGGAGATGCGAGATCTGCCCTGGAAGCGCTTCTTCCTCTTGTAAAAAAGAAGGAGAGAGAACTCTGGATAAAGCCTGAGACGGCAGAAAAGGACAACAATTCTTTTGACAGCCGCAGTATAATAAGAGAACTTTACAGACAGACCAAGGGCGATGCCATCATTGTAACGGATGTGGGCAAGCATCAGATGACCACCGTGACGGAATGGAAATTCCTGAAGCCGGGAACTCTTCTCACTTCGGGAGGCCTCGGAACCATGGGCTACGGTCTTGGAGCTGCAATCGGCGCGAAACTTGCAAATCCCGACAAACTCGTCATAAACATTGCGGGAGACGGATGCTTCAGAATGAATATGAACGAGCTGGCCACCGCAAGCCGCTATAAAGTACCGGTTATCGAGATCATTCTCGACAATCATTCTCTCGGACTGGTTAAGGAACTTCAGGATGAACTCTGCGAAGGACGTCATTCCTGCACGGACATAGAGGATGACGTGGATTTTGTAAAGATTGCGGAAGCCATGGGTGCAAAAGGGTTCAGAGCAACGAACCTTAAGGCGTTTTCCGTTGCGGTGAAAGATGCCATAAAAGCTAAAGTGCCCACAGTCATCGAATGTGAAATATAAGTAATAAAGGAACAGCAAAAATGTCAGAAACACTTAAAAAATCGGATTTTTATTTTGATCTTCCCGAGGAACTGATCGCTCAGGATCCTTTGCAGGACAGATCCGCTTCAAGGCTTCTTGTTTTAAACAAAGAGACGGGAGCGGTGGAACACAAGCATTTCAGAGATATAAAAGAGTATTTAAAACCCGGCGACTGCCTTGTTATCAACGACACTAAGGTCATTCCGGCACGTCTCATAGGAACCAAGACCGGAGACGCAAAAGGAGAGGGCAATCAGTTTGGCTCAAAGATCGAGGTGCTCCTTCTTAAGAGAGGACAGGATGATGTCTGGGAGACCATCGTAAAGCCCGGCAAGAAAATGAGGAAGGGCGCCAGGATCGATTTCGGTGACGGACTCCTTCAGGGAGAAGTTGTTGACTGCCTTGAAGACGGCAACAGGATGATCAAGTTCCATTACAAGGGCATATTCGAAGAGATCCTTGACAAGCTTGGTCAGATGCCCCTGCCGCCCTACATCACCCATGAACTTAAGGACAGGAACCGCTACCAGACCGTTTATGCAAAACATGAGGGATCTGCGGCAGCTCCCACAGCGGGACTTCATTTCACCAATGAACTCCTTAAGGAACTGGAAGACATGGGGGTGATCATTGCCCGTGTTACTTTACATGTGGGGCTCGGAACATTTCGTCCCGTTAAGGAAGAAAACATCCTGGATCACCATATGCATACGGAAAGCTATTCCGTACTTCCCGAAGAGGCAAAGAAGATCAACGACGCCAAGGCTGCTGGCGGAAGACTCATATGCGTGGGCACCACCAGCTGCAGGACCATTGAAAGCGTTTCTGACGAGAAGGGCATAGTCCATGCAGGTTCAGGAGACACTCAGATCTTCATCTATCCCGGCTACAAGTTTAAGGCGCTGGATTGCCTCATCACAAATTTCCATTTGCCCGAGTCCACCCTCATCATGCTGGTTTCAGCTCTTGCGGGACGTGAGCATGTGCTGGCTGCCTACGAAGAGGCCGTAAAAGAGCGTTACAGATTCTTCAGTTTCGGCGATGCGATGTTCATATATTAGCTAATCCCTTGCTTTTAACACCATTATTTGCTATAATTTCCAAATATAACTTACAGAATTAAGGAGTGTGATTTTTTCCAAATGGACGCGGATCCTGCCAGTCGATTATTGATATTAACGGCAAATACACAGAGCAATGTTGATCTATTGCCCTGGATAACAGTTGTTTTACTGCTTTTCGCAGCTGCTTTTCTTGCGGTTACGGAAACGGCCATGGCTTCCGTTAAAGCCACAAAGATACGCGCGAGAGCCGAGAGAGGCGACGAGCGCGCAAAGAAAGTGATCAAGGTTCTGGATAACTTTGATCGCGCCATTACTACGATCTTAATTCTTACGAATATAGTTCATCTTTCAGCAGCGGGCATAGTTACTGTCCAGGTCACCCGTATATGGGGACTGGGAGCGGTAACTGTAAGTACTGTCTTCAGCACACTGGTCGTGTTTTTTGTGGGCGAGATGTTACCCAAGAGTATCGCAAAGAAGTACTCGGAAACATTTTCCCTGGCAACGGCTTCCACATTGCTGGTGTTCATGGTACTGCTTAAGCCTGCAGCTCTTTTATTGTCTAAGATCGGCAGCTTCGCATCGAAGTTTACCCGCGAAGAGCCCGAGATCTCAGTTACCGAAGACGAGATATATGACATAATTGAAGATATGACCGAAAAGGGCTCTCTTGAAGAAGACCACGGAGACCTTATTTCATCTGCACTGCAGTTCGGAAATGTGCAGGTGAATTCCATTTTGACTTCCAGAGTGGATGTCTGCATGCTGGATGTGGATTCGGAGCCGGATGAAATCATCAAGACCATCAGGGAAGTGCGCCACAGCCGCTTGCCGGTTTATGAAGGCACAGTGGACAATATCATCGGAGTGCTTCAGATCAGAAAATACATCAAAGATTACCTTAAGGGAGAGAGCAAGCCGGATCTTCGCACGCTGCTGGATCCTCCCTATTTCGTTCACGAGAGTATGATGATCGATGACCTTCTTGCGAAGATGAGCAAAGAGTGCATTAATATGGCCATCGTCACGGACAGCTACGGCGGTACCAAGGGCATAGTCACAGTGGAGGACATCCTGGAGGAACTGGTGGGCGAGATCTGGGACGAGGACGACGTGGTGGAAGAGCCCATCCGAAAACTGGAAGAGCACTCCTGCATATGCGACGATGATGTGCATGTGGGCGACATATTTGACTTCCTTGAGTATGAAGACCCTGAAGAAAATGAGGAGTTGGACAACAAGATCGTTGCGGAATGGGCATACGAAAACTTCGGAACCATTCCCAAAGTGGGTGATTCCTTTAAATATCACGATCTTGAAGTTAAAGTGTTTGAAATGGATCATAACAGGATAACGGCTCTTACCGTTACTGTTTTGCCTTCCGAAGAAGAAAAGGGAGGTGAAGAGTAATGTTTGATATCATCCTGATAATCTGTTATTCCGTCGCCATCCTTTTGTGCATAATCCTTTCCGGATTCTTCTCCGGAGCGGAGATGAGCTACTCATCCTGCAACAGGACACGACTGGACAATCTTTCCGAAGACGGTGACAAGAAAGCAAAGGCTGCCGCAAAGATCCTTGCGAAGTTTGACGACACTTTAAGCACCATCCTTATCGGAAACAACCTTGTAAACATAGCCTGCTCATCCATCGGAACGGTCCTTGTGATCTCCGCTTATCAGCTGGCCTATCCTGCGGCTCAGAGCACGAATGCTCCTACATGGCTTTCAACTCTGGTGCTCACTGTCCTGATCATCATTTTCGGAGAGACCATTCCAAAGATCTCTTCCAAGAAGCAGGCAAACAAGAAGGCTTTGAAATATGCTTACATCATCCGTACACTGAACATTTTGCTTAAACCCATCGTGGTTCCCGTGGTGGGACTGGTAAAACTCTGCACTCTGCCTTTTAAGGGGGAGAAAGAGGAGACGGATGAGGACGTTGCCATAGACGAACTTTCCGACATCATTGAAACTGCGGAAGAAGAAAAGGTCCTGGACGAGGATGCTTCCGAGCTGGTTCAGGCAGCCATAGATTTCAGTGACACTCCCGTTTATGAAGTCATGACGGCGAGAGTGGATATGCTGGCTATAGACATTGACGATGACAGGGAGACCATAGACGAGATCATTGCAAATTCCACATTTACAAGGATCCCCGTTTATGAGGGAAGCATAGACAACATCATCGGAACCCTTTCCCTGAACCGCTATTTAAGGGCTTGTCTGGACGGACACACTCCCGACATAAGGAGTCTCATAATGCCGCCCAAGTACGTTTACAAGACCACGAAACTTCCCATTGTGCTGAATGAGTTCAGACATGCGAAGCAGCATCTTGCCATTGTTACGGATGAATATGGCGGAACCCTGGGTATAGTTTCCATGGAAGACGTTCTTGAAGCCATTGTGGGCGACATCTGGGACGAGAGCGATGAAGTGGAGAACGAGGTGGTGGAGACCTCCGACGGACGTTTTGAATTTGACGGAGACACTGCCATTGACAGTTTCCTTGAGACTCTCGAACTGGACAAGGAAGCATTGCAGTGCGATTCAGATACAGTGGGCGGCTGGATGATCGAGAAACTCGAACACTTTCCCGAAACGGGAGAGGGCTTCGAGTGGAACGGTTACAAACTTACCGTGATAGAGGCCGACGATCACAGAGTTTCAAAGGTGATGGCCGAAAAGATCAAAACTGAAGAAGAATAAAAAAGAGGACGTAACACTTTTGTGCTGCGTCCTTTTAAACTGCTTTTCTTTATTCGGCGATCTCTGCCAGTTTCTTCTGCATGCTGTCACAGAGCTGGTTTACCATGTCTGTAACGGTACTGATCTCTTCGGTTCTTGCTGCGAGAGTTTCGGTCTTTGAAGTGGCTTCCGCAATGAGCTTTTCAAGCTGCTGAGCCTGAATGTTCATGCCCATGATGGCTTCGGTGATCTGTTCCTTGTTGGAAAGGGAACTCTTGGCAGCCTTATCGGAAGAAGCTGAGAGTTCTTTGATGTTCTGGGCGACAACGTTGAATCCGCGACCTGCTTCGCCGGCTCTTGCGGCTTCGATAGAAGCATTCAGGGCGAGGAGGGTAGTCTTTCCGGAAATGGCGGTAATGTTCTTGTTGTCCTTCTCCAGCTGGTTCAAAAGGTTCATGATGTTTGCAAAGGAGTTCGCAAAATTTACGCAGAACTGGTTGATCTCACAGATGTTTGCGGTGATCTCTTCGGTGTCCACGGCTGTGGAGCGGTTGTTGTTTGAAAGGTTCTCGATGGAAGAGTTCAGTTTCTGGAAATCCTTGTTGACATATTCCGAAATGGCTATACTCTTTTTCTCATTGTACCAGATGCAGTTCTCTTTGAAGTTTGCACCGTTGTAGATGGCTTTGGCCATGGATTTGCAGGATCTGTATCCGCAGGCACCGCAATCGATGTGGCGTGATTCTTCAGTGTCTTTGTACATGGTGTTAAAGATGTTATCGTATTCTGCGTCAGAAGGAGAAGGCTCCTGAACATAGGCGGATTTATCCGAGTACTTTCTTATGAAATCCTTAAGATCCAGATCCTTGAACTGCTCGTTCAGAGCGGCGAGCCTTTCTGCGGGAGTCATGGATTTGCCGTTTCCTGCCTTAACATCGTCATGGATCTTATCTTTACGTATGCTCTGAAGAGCAAAGAAAGTATCGTCCCCAACAGCAATCTCGGGCTCTGTGGCTGTTCCGTAGAGACAGCCTCTGGAACAGTTGAGGGCATCCACAAGAACGGGAAGTTCCTTGTGAGATGCAACTCTCCTGGCATAATCCCTCAAGAAATCATATGCATGCTTTTCTCCCTCGATCTGGCGGACGAGAACATCCTCACCCAGAAACCAGTACACGTTCTCTTTAAGACCGCCGGGCATAGGATAGATCGCACCCATACCGTTCTCAATCTCGTCCTTTATATCATCTCCGAGAAGGTTGTGGGCACGCATATATTTTACGATATGATCGTAAGTAACGTTGTAGGAAACGTATCCGTTGGTCTCCGGAGCGCCGAATTCCTTGGACTTTGCGATACAAGGACTCAAAAATGCGAGCTTATCCTTGCAGTGTTCGTATTTGGCAAGATAAACAGCCGCGCAGAGCGTGGGAGAGTGAATCGGCATTAACTTAGGGAGCAACTGAGGAACATACTTCTCGATGTAGTCCACAATTGCAGGGCACGGCTGCGAGATTCCTCCAATGAAATTGTTCTCGGTTATATATTTGATATAAGCCCAGGTAGTGATGTCTGCACCGAAACCCACGCTCACCATTCTTTTTACTCCAAGTTTCTTAAGGCCGCCAAGGATCCTGCCACCGTCATGGGGATAGTTCGCAAAAAATGCGGGGGCGATAAGTAAAGAGATAGCTGTTCCTCTTCTGAGATCCGAAAGAAAACGCTCAGTGTCGTCTTCGAAAGTACGTGCTTTATGATTGCAGGCCTCGATACAGGAACCGCATCCAACGCAGTAGTCGGGGTTGATCTCCAGATACTGGGTATCGTCGTTACGCTTGATAAGTTTGTTTGCCAATAATGAGGGACAAACGGCAATACAGTGATGGCATGCAATACAATTGTCGTTTGTAGTAACAAGTTTAGGAAAATGACTCATATAATGCAGACTCCTTAGCATTAAATGTGTTTGATAATTGTATAAATTTTAACTCTAATCATGACAAAACTCAATATTTTGCGGGTTGATTTTATCAATTTATTAGAAAATCAGACTTTTGTTGGACTTTTTACCTCTTTAAATTATTACCAAAGTGTTGTAAAATAGGCAAAATTAAGTATTTCATATAAGGGAGTGACACCATGAGAGTCATCGACAAGATCAGATCAGAAAAGATCAGCTTTTCTTTTGAGGTTTTTCCTCCGAAAACTGCAGACAAATTTGAATCAATAAAAAATGCAACAGAGAAGGTTGCAGCATTGTCTCCCGACTTCATGAGCGTTACTTACGGCGCGGGGGGCGGAACAAGTGAATTTACCGTGGCCATCGCCAAAGACATCCAGACCAAGTTCAACATTCCCGTGCTTGCGCATCTATCCTGTATCAGTTCTACCAGAGATGGCGTGAGAAAACAGCTGGAAGCCATTAAGGCTGCGGGGATCGAGAACATCCTTGCATTACGGGGCGACATTCCCGTCGGGATCGAAGCGGATCCTTCCTGGGATTATCATTATGCATCCGAACTCGTGCGGGAGATCAAGGAATTCGATCCTTCATTCTGCATAGGCGGTGCCTGCTATCCTGAGTGTCATCCGGAATCTACGGATCAGAGGAGAGACATCGAGAATATGAAAAAGAAGGTGGACGCAGGCTGTGAATTCCTCACCACCCAGATGTTTTTTGACAACAACATTTACTGGAATTTTCTTTACAAAGTCAGGGATGCGGGGATCAATGTACCCATTGTTGCGGGCATCATGCCTGTCACCAACGTTAAGCAGGTGGAGAGGACATTGAAGCTTTCCGGAGCACAGGTGCCTTTGAAATTTAAATATATGGTGGACAAATTCGGTTCTCATCCGGAAGCTATGCGAAAGGCAGGCATAATATATGCCACGGAGCAGATCATAGATCTGATCGCCAACGGGGTTACCGCCATCCACCTTTACACCATGAACAAGGCGGACATCGCCGAAGAGATCAAAAACAATCTTAGTGGGATCCTTGATATATAATGATTGAGATAAGAAGATACAAAGTTGAAGATCTGAACCTCCGAAACGTAAATTATTATATGGGCCAGAGAAACGGAGAGACTGCTGAAGGAATGGAAGAGCGGATCCAAAAGGCTCTTGATGTCCTTTTGCCTGTGTTTGACGGTAAAGTTTGCTTCATGGAGACTGAAATGCCGGAGGTGGATTCGGTGGATCTTAAGCGTCATCTGGCAGGATGCAAAAAGGTGATCCTGATGGCGGCCACTGTAGGAGCGGAGGCGGACAGGGAGCGGATGAAAGCCGCGGTAAAGTCCCCGGTCGAACAGCTGATCTATGATGCCATAGGCACCGAAGCTATAGAAAACGTCTGTGATGCCTTTTGCGAGGATATGAAAAAGGTTTACGGAGAACTCACTTCCAGGTTTTCGCCGGGCTACGGCGATCTTCCCTTGGAATTTCAAAAGACCATGATCGCATTACTGGACACCAACAGAAAGATCGGGCTGTCACTGACGGATTCGCTTCTCATGAGCCCCACAAAGTCGGTTACTGCCATAGTCGGTATTGAAAATAAGGAAATCGGATAATGGATTTAAGAGAAAAGATAAAAAAAGACATTTTTTACTTCGACGGCGCCACAGGGTCCCAGCTTCAAAAACTGGGGATCAAGCCCGGAGAACTGCCCGAAGTCTGGAACATCACCCACAGGGAAGACATCATAAATCTTGGAGTGTCTTACTTCGAAGCGGGAGCCAACGGCGTTGCTGCCAACACCTTTGGAGCCAACCCTCTCAAATATGACGGAAAAAGCGGTAGCTACAGCCTTCGTGAGATCATTAAAGCCGGAATGGAATGTGCTCTTGAAGCGAGGAAGAGAGCCAAGGGCGAACTGGTCCAGAAGGATATGTATGTGGGCATGGATGTGGGGTCTCTTGGAAAACTCCTTAAACCTCTCGGCGACCTGGAGTTTGAAACAGCCGTTTCCTACTTCAAGGAAAGCATATCCTTAGGCGTTGAATATGGCGCGGAGTACATCCTCATCGAGACTATGAACGATTCTCTCGAGAGCAAGGCTGCAGTCATTGCAGCAAAGGAAGTTACGGATGTTCCCATTTTTGTCAGCAATGTTTATGATGAGACCCATAAGACCATGACCGGTTCCAACCCCGGCGTCATGACTGCCATCATGAACAGTCTGGGCGTAGATGCTGTGGGAGCCAATTGCTCTCTTGGACCTGACAAGATGCTGGAGATCGTTCCGGAATTATATGCCGGTGCGGCGATCCCGGTGATCTTCATGCCCAATGCGGGCATGCCCAGAATGGACGGAGACAGGGTGGTTTACGACGTGGGACCGGAGGAATTTGCATCCTATGCCATAAAGGCGGTGGAAAGCGGCGCAAGAATGCTGGGCGGCTGCTGTGGCACCACTCCGGAACACATACGGCAGACGGTTCTTGCCACGAGAAATTGCAAACCCCTTGAAATTAAAGAACAGAACACGGGAAAGATCACCTCTTACAATTCGGTTGTGGAATTCGGACCTCGTCCCATCCTTATCGGCGAAAGGATCAATCCCACGGGAAAGAAAAAACTGAAAGAAGCTCTTCGCTCAGGGGATATGTCCTACATTCTGAGTGAAGCCGTAAAGCAGGAAGAAGCGGGAGCGGACGTTTTGGACGTTAACGTGGGCCTTCCCGAGATCGACGAGACAGCGGTGCTCTGTGATACAGTGAGGGAATTGCAGGCAGTAACGGCACTTCCCCTTCAGATCGACACCAGCAGCCCCGTTGCCATGGAGGCGGCTCTCAGGGCATACAACGGAAAAGCCATGATCAATTCCGTAAACGGTAAGGAAGAGGTTATGGAAGCCATATTCCCTCTGGTAAAAAAATACGGTGGCTTTGTGGTTGCCCTGACTCTTGACGAGAGCGGTATCCCCGAGACTGCCGAGGGACGTTTTAAGATCGCGGAAAAGATCGTAAAACGTGCTGCGGAATATGGGATCCCCAAGAGCGAACTGATCTTCGATCCTCTTGCCATGGCTGTTTCCTCGGATTCAAAAGCGGCGAGAGAGACCCTGAATGCCATAAAACTCATAAAGGAAAGACTTGGCTGCTGCTGTTCTTTGGGCGTATCCAATGTTTCTTTCGGCTTGCCAAAGAGAGAGATCATCACTTCCGTTTTCTTTACCATGGCTATGGAATGCGGCCTTAACGCGGCCATCATGAATCCTTTTGCTGCCGAGATGATGAAGGCATATAAGTGCTTCCTGACTCTTTCGGGACTGGATGACAACTGCATCGGATACATAGAATATGCTGACAAACTTGAGATAAACACAGTGCAGGCAAAGCCTGCGAATGTTGTACAAAGTAGTGAAAACAAAGCAGGGACCGATAACGGGAACTCCGGCTCAGGTCTGGGTTTTGCAGTGAAAAAAGGCATGAGCGGCGCTGCGGCGGACGAAACAAAGAAACTTCTTGCGGTGAAAGACGCCATGTCCATAATAAACGAAGATATCATCCCCGCCCTTAATGAAGTGGGAGTGGGATTCGAGAAAAAGACCATCTATCTGCCACAGCTTCTCATGAGTGCGGAAGCTGCCAAGGCGGCCTTCGGAGTAGTGTCGGCATCTATGCCCGAGAGCTCCGCAAAGGGCCCTAGGGTCATTATGGCCACCGTAAAGGGAGACATTCACGACATTGGAAAGAATATTGTTGTGGCTCTTTTAAAAAATTACGGTTTTGATGTGCTGGATCTGGGAAAAGATGTTCCGCCGGAAAAGATCCTGGAACATGTGAAAAAAGAGGGTATTAAGATGGTGGGGCTTTCCGCTCTTATGACCACCACCGTACCTGCCATGGAAGAGACCATAAAGCTTCTTCATGAATACGACCCCGAGGTTAAGGTCTGCGTGGGAGGTGCGGTCCTTACACAGGAATATGCGGACATGATCCGGGCGGACAAATACGCCCGCACGGCCATGGACACTGTGAGATATGCTCAGAAAGTGTTTGGAATGGAATAAAGTAAAAATGGACCCGTGGACGGGGTTAGTGGCTCATTTTGCCGAAGCAAAATGAGCCACTAACCCCCGTCCACGGGTCCATTTCAGTTGTGCGCCTAGCGGCGCACGTTTCTAACGGGTTAAAGTCCCGAATCCGCCCGGTAGTG
>JAILRC010000017.1 GCA_024698485.1 Lachnospiraceae bacterium
ATTCTTCACCGTATATTTACTGGACAAAGCTTTAAAGGATTGGTATCATAAAGGGACAAGCATAAGTCTTTTTTGAGACTTAAAAACAGGAGAAGGAAAATGAAACAGACTACACAAGACAAGAAAAATCTGATCTACTATCCTCTGGGAACCGTGGGACGCGACATGATCTATGCGCTGGTTTCGGGATATCTGTTAACTTACATTCTCTTTACGAGAGAACTGACTGCCGGACAGCTTTGGGCGGTTACGGCGATAATGGTGTTTGCAAGAGTGTTTGACGCACTGAACGACCCGATCATGGGAAACATCATCGAATCCACCAGAAGCAGGTGGGGCAAGTTTAAACCCTGGCTGCTGGCGGGATGCGTCAGCACAGGCGGTGTCATCATCGTGACATTTAATTCCCGACTTCAGGGATGGCCTTTTATCGTACTTTTCGGATGCATGTACATCCTTTATTCAATAACCTACACAATGAGCGATATTTCCTACTGGGGCATGGTTCCCGCGCTGTCTTCCAACGCTGATATGAGAAACAACCTCACCAGCCGCGCGACTCTGTTTGCGGGAGTGGGAGCAACTGCAGTGGGTGTACTGCTTCCCATGTTTACCGCCGGAAAGAACACCATCGGCGGAAACGCGCAGACGGCTTACGGCGTGGTTGCGGTGGTTATCGCGGTACTTACTCCTCTTTTCGCACTTTTTACCCTGTTTGGGGTTAAGGAGCCGAGAGATGTAAATCTTGAGCCCAAGGCAAAAGTCAGCTTCAAGAAGATCATCAAGACGATCACGGGCAATGACCAGCTCATGTGGATCGCGCTGATCTTCCTGATCCAGCAGATCGGAAACGGCCTTATCACAGGCGGTATCGGAGCGACCTACATGTACTTCAAGTTTGGCTACGAGGGTGCAAACTACTCACTCTTCCAGACTATCGGAATGATGGCAACTGCTGTTCTCATGATCACCTATCCCATGATCTCCAGAAAGGTCAGAAGAAAGAAATTCATGGGAATGATGATGATCGTATCCGCTGTGGGCTACCTCCTCATGCTGGTTTCTGGCCTGATCTTCCCCGACAGCCTCAAGTTCTGGGGACTCACCATCGGCTACATGCTCGGTAACTTCGGTAACTACAGCTACTACCTCATCATGATGATTTCCATCATGAACACGGTCGAGTACAACGAGCTGAACAAGGGCACCAGAGATGAAGGCATCATCACTTCCCTTCGTCCTTTCATCACCAAGATGGCTTCCGCCCTGTTTCTTCTCATTACATCAGGCATATACACCATCTTCGGCGTTATCAACATCACAAACGGAATTTCCGATGCTGAGCGCACCGCAAACATTGAGATCGGAGAAGCTGCGGGTAATGAGGCTCTGATCGAAGCGATCACTTCAGAAAAGACGACAAAGATCGCAGAGATCCTTAAGGATGTAACGGATGGTCAGACCAACGGACTTTTGATCTGTATGGTTCTGATCCCTCTGGTATTCATGTTCCTGTCCTATGTTCTTTACAAGAAGAAGTACAAGCTGGACGAGGACGAATTTGAACGCATATGCAAAGCGATCGAAGAAAAGAAAGCAAATTAATGAGCTTGAGAGGTAAGCTTTATGATAGATATCATAAATGAAAATCTGTTTCATTTAACTACTTCCGAGACATCTTACGTGTTCACCGTTGGAAACAACGGTGAACTTTTGCATCTTTATTACGGAAGCAGGATAGACGTAACGGCAAACGGCAGAAATGCACTGATCCAGAAGTGGTCACACGGAAACGCATGCAGCGTGGTGAGTGACGAAGCTGAGCACAGGCTTTGTCCGGATGATGAAAAGTTTGAAATGGGGACTCTCGGAAAGGGAGACCTGAGAACACCGGCGGTTGAGATCCTTTGGAACAACGGAGGAACTACCTCGGAGTTTATTTTTGAAAGCGCCGAGATACTGGACATTAAAGACGTGAGTGCTTTATACAAGAAATCGCATCTCCCCCATTCCTATGATGATAATGGCGAAAAAAATGCATTAAAGGTGGTTCTTAAAGAAAAGACGGAAGATGTCAGGATGAACCTTTACTACTGCATCTTTGAGGATTCAAATGTGATCACGAGATCTGCGGAGATCGTGAACTGCAGCGCAGAGGAGTTTGCGATACGGAGCCTTTCAAGCCTGCAGCTGGATCTGGATGCGGATGTGTGCAAGGTCACTTCCTTCCACGGCGATTGGGCCAGAGAAATGGAAAAGTGC
>JAILRC010000031.1 GCA_024698485.1 Lachnospiraceae bacterium
TATAAGGTGGTGACGACTGTTGGTAGAACTTGACCAGATCAAGCTTAAGCTTAATTCTTACAAACAACCTTTAGTCGAAGTGGGGGATTCACTTTGACCTCGCCAATAAACGCGAGAAAATAGAAGAGATCGAGAATATCATGAATGAGCCCGGTTTCTGGGATTCTGCGGAAAAGTCGCAGAATTACGTGAAGGAGCTCAATCAGCTGAAGAATATTGTCGGTGAATACAAAGAACTGGAAGATGAATATGACGATGTGAAAGTCTATCTTGAAATGGGCTACGAGGCCAATGACCCCGAACTCATTCCCGAGGTACAGGCTGCTCTGGACAAATTTGTGGAGCATCTGGAGACTCTCAGACTTTCCACCATGCTTTCGGGTGAATATGACAAAAACGATGCGATCCTCACTCTCCATGCGGGAGCGGGCGGAACGGAGAGCTGCGACTGGGCTTCCATGCTTTGCAGAATGTATATGCGCTGGGCCGAGAAACATGGTTTTTCCGTTTCCATGCTGGATTTCCTGGACGGAGACGAGGCGGGCTACAAGTCCGTGACTCTTGAGATCAAGGGCGAGAACGCCTACGGCTATCTTAAGAGTGAAAAGGGCATACACAGACTGGTGCGCATTTCCCCTTTCAACGCTGCGGGCAAGCGTCAGACTTCCTTCGTATCCTGTGATGTAATGCCGGATATCGAGGACGATATCGACATCGAGATCAATGATGCCGACATCAGGATCGACACCTACCACTCCAGCGGTGCCGGCGGACAGCACATAAACAAGACCAGTTCCGCCATCCGTATCACCCACTTCCCTACGGGCATCGTGGTACAGTGCCAGAACGAGCGTTCCCAGTTCCAGAACAAGGACAAGGCTATGCAGATGTTGAAAGCAAAGCTCTATCTCCTTGAGAAGGAAAAGAACGAAGCAAAGGCTTCGGGCATTCGCGGAGAGGTGAGAGACATCAATTTCGGCAGCCAGATCAGATCCTACGTTCTGCAGCCCTACACTCTTGTCAAAGACCACAGGACCAACTGTGAAAGCGGAAATGCGGGAGCTGTTCTTGACGGCGATCTGGATCCGTTCATTACGGCATTCCTTAAGTGGAACGCCACAGGTCAGAAGTCGGGAGAAGATTCCGACATAGAGTAAAATACTCTGCACACCACAGGTGTGTAATAACGTCATTTTAGATGACTGTAATTGGAGAGATGAAGATGTTAAATAAGGAAGAGATTAAAAAGGCGATCCGCGAAGGCAGGCTGTGCCTCGGTATCGAGCTTGGTTCCACAAGGATCAAGGGTGTGCTGATCGGCGAGGATTTTACCCCCGTCGCATCGGGAGATCACACCTGGGAGAACAAACTTGTAGACGGCATATGGACTTATTCCGTAGAAGAGATCGGCAGCGGTCTCAGGGCATGCTACAAGAGCCTTGCGGACAATGTCAGGAAGGAATACGGCGAGGAGATCACAGATCTTGCCTGCATCGGCATCAGTGCCATGATGCACGGTTATATGCCTTTTAACGAAAAGGGAGAGATACTTGTTCCTTTCAGAACCTGGAGAAACACCATTACGGGACAGGCAGCCGACGAACTCACCGAGCTCTTCGGTTTCAACATTCCCCAGAGATGGAGCGTTGCCCACCTTTATCAGGCCATCCTCAACAAGGAGCTTCACGTAAAGGACATCAGGTACCTTACCACTCTTGAGGGCTATGTACATTGGATGCTCACAGGAAAGAAGGTGCTGGGCATCGGCGATTGCGCCGGTATGTTCCCCATTGACGGAAACACAAAGAACTACAACGAGTCCATGGTGCAGAAGTTTGACAAGCTCATGGCAGACAAGGGCGTAAACCTTAAGTTTAAGGACATCATGCCCAAGGTTCTCACGGCCGGCGAAGATGCAGGCTGTCTTACCGAAGAGGGTGCGAGATTTCTGGATCCCACAGGCCATCTCAAGGCAGGCATCAGGCTCTGTCCTCCCGAAGGCGATGCAGGAACGGGCATGGTTGCCACAAACTCCGTAGGAGCAAGGACATGCAATGTTTCTGCGGGAACCAGCTGCTTTGCAATGGTGGTGCTGGAGCATGATCTCAAGAAACTCCACAGAGAGATCGATATGGTCACCACTCCCGACGGACTTCCCGTTGCCATGGTTCATTGCAACAACTGCACATCGGATCTTAATGCATGGATCGATCTCTTTGAAGAAAACCTGAAACTCTTCGGAGTCGAGGCAGACAAGAACACCATATATGAAAAGCTTTACACCCTTGCCCTTAAGGGGGACAAGGACTGCGGCGGACTCATGAGCTTCCCTTACTTCTCGGGCGAGCATGTTACTCATCTTGACGAAGGAAGACCAATGTTCCTTCGTAAGCCCGATGCTAACTTCAACCTTGCAAATTTTATGAGGACTCATCTCATTTCTTCTCTCGGCGTATTGAAGCTGGGTATGGAGATCCTTAACAGGGAAGAGAATGTTAAGGTGGACAGCGTTATGGGCCACGGCGGTCTTTTCAAGACCAAGGGCGTGGGACAGAGCATTCTTGCGGCAGTTATGGAATCTCCCGTTACCTGCATGGAAACAGCAGGTGAAGGCGGTGCCTGGGGCGCGGCTCTCCTGGCGGCTTTTGCCGTAAAGGGCGAAGGACTCACCCTTCCCGAATTCCTCAATAAGAAGGTGTTCGCAGAGGCAAAGGGCAGCACACTTGCTCCCGATGATGCGGACATCAAGGGCATCGAAGAGTTCATGACACTCTACAAGAGCTGGATCGCAGCGGAAAAAGCTGCGGTAAATGCGGACAGGAGATAATATGCTTGAGGAATTAAAGAAGATAGTTTACGAACAGAACATGGAGCTCCCCAAGAGGGGGCTGGTCACATACACCTGGGGCAATGTCAGCGGCATTGACAGAGAAAAGGGCCTTGTAGTCATCAAGCCCAGCGGCGTGGATTACGAGACCATGAAGCCCGAGGATATGGTGGTGGTGGACCTTGAAGGAAAGGTGGTGGAGGGACATTACAGACCTTCCTCCGATACACCCACTCATGTGGAACTTTACAAGGCTTTCCCCGAGGTGGGGGGCATCGTTCACACCCATTCTCCCTGGGCTACCAGCTGGGCACAGGCGGCGCGTTCCATTCCCTGCTACGGTACCACCCATGCGGACTATTTTTACGGAACCATTCCCTGCGTGAGAAATCTCACAAAGGAAGAGATCGATACAGGCTATGAAAAGCATACGGGAACTTCCATCATCGAAGCATTTGAAGGAAAGAATCCCATGTTCTGCCCCGGCTGTGTCTGTGCAAACCATGGACCTTTCACCTGGGGAAAGAATGCAGCTGAAGCTGTTCACAACGCGGTTGTACTTGAAGAAGTGGCAAAGATGGCGGCAAGAGCCGAGGCTTTGAACCCTGACATTAAGGAGACACCTCAGGCTATGCAGGATAAACATTTTAACAGGAAACACGGACCGAATGCTTACTACGGGCAGAACTGAGTTTTGAGACATCGATGATTTGGGCGTTCGAACAATGAAAGCCGGATTATGATAAAGAAGAGCAATCAGAAAAAGATCATACTCCTCGGAATCATCACTTTCATTATTATGCTCCTGGCTTGGGCAGGCATATGCATAATGCGCGGAATGAAGGAGAAGACCACTATCGTGCTGGATGACGGATGGACGGTTAAGGTCAATGACAAGACCTATACCGATGTCGATCTTGCCACGTTCACTTTTCGTGGTCTGAAAAGATATGACGACATTGAGATCAGCCGTGTGATCACCGACGATCTGACCGACGGCTACACCGTCAGGGTGAAGGCGCAATTCTGTTCCGTTCAGGCATATGCAGGTGTCAGGGAGATCTTTTCCTTCGGTACCGAAGAGATAAAAAACAACAGATTTTTGGGAAGCGGCTACGTTTTCATCAGGCTCCCTTACGATATGCAGGGCAAGAACCTGAAGATCAGATTTATCGTTAATGAGGATGATTCCATGACGGACATAGGTAGCATCAGACTTGAGAAGAGCGATGCGATACTCAGGATCTATGCCAACAGAAATGCTACAAGCGTCTATCTCAACGCCTTCATCATGATCTTTGGGGTGGCTCTGATCATTCTTGGATTTTCTGTAAGGCGCAGGGGAAAGGATTACCTGACGCTGATCCTTATCGGTGCTTTTTCTGTCCTTATCGGACACTGGTCGAACTGTCAGGGCAAGATCTACGAGATCTTCTCGGACAGGATCACCATTCTTTCCGTACATGAATTCATATGCCTTTATACCGCTCCCATCCCCATGGCTGTCTATATTTGGCAGCGCCACAAGGGAGAAGGGGGCACCAAGGAAACGGTTTTGAAACTTGCTATAGCGGTGATGGCCATCTTTGACGTTACGGCCTGCATCCTTCATGTGACCAACGTTGCCAGATTTCCCCGGACTCTCGGGGTATTTCACCTGACCGGAGCAATATGCCTCGTGGCCATCATTGCCGTATGTGTGATACATATAAAAAGGGACAGATTGTCCGATCTTGTGATAAACCTTGCCTTCTTTCAGGTGGCAGCGGCAGCTTTTCTGGACCTTTTCAGGCTGAACATTCAGAAAATGTTCCTGCCCAATATGGACACCATTACGGAAGTCAGCTTCCTTCCCATGGGGGTCATCATTTTTATCACCATGCTGACTGCCGGCTATCTTTTCACCATATATGAGACTGTGCTTTCCGAAGCGGAGAGAGAAGCTCTTACACGTATCGCCTACCACGACACTCTTACGGGCATATACAACCGTGCCAAGGCTGATCAGAAGTTTGAGGAACTGGATGCAACGGATTCTGCGGCAGCCATGGTAAACTTTGATGTCAACGGTCTTAAGTATGTAAATGACAATTTCGGTCACGAAGAAGGAGACAAGCTTCTTAAGAATGTGGCCGGTATCATAGAAAAATGCTTCGGTGAGATCGGCACATATTATCGTATGAGCGGTGATGAATTCCTGTCCATAATAGTGGATCCCAAAGGTATCGCAAACGTGGAGCGGGCTGCGGCAAAGTTTGAGGAAGAACTGAAAATAGCTTCGGAGAACAGCAGATATGTCATTTCCGTATCTTACGGCATCTCCTACAGGAAAAAGGGAGAGAAAAAGAGTATGCAGGAAGTATACTCCGAAGCGGACGACAAGATGTATGTCATGAAGGAAAAGAGCGGACTATCGAGACAGGCGCTTGAAGGCGGTATGAAGGAAATTACGGAGGCGAACTCATGAACTGGGTAATGTTACAATTTTATATTGGGTTCATAGCGCTGGTGGGTTTCTTCTACTTTATGGAGATCGTGAGGATGAAGTCCGACATAGGCGGAAAGAAGATGATGCTGGGCATGGTCTTAAGTCCTATGCTGGGTATGTTCTTTGCGGCTTTTCCGTACATTTTTCCCGTTTACGGTAAAGAAACCACACCTGTTCTGTTTGCGATTGTGGACAGGATCGCCCGTTATCATATTTTTACTTTTCTGTTTTCAATCTTCTTCTTCGGGGAAGACATCTACAAAGACAGGTATTTTAACGGAGCGGACAAGACTCTGGGAAAGATACATTCCTTCTTTGAGATGTTCATTCTGGAGTTTGTGTTCTTTGTGATCGGATATACGGCAGCGTTCATGTTGGAAAAAAGCGGTGTGGACCTGTATGAAATTACGGGAGTGGACGGTTACAGCCTTTGCACTCTTATAGCCTTCATAGTTGTTTTCTGGCTGAACGGCTGCATATTCATGAGGCGTGAGCCGAATAAAGTGGTGAGATTTCTCTTCGTACTTTCTGTTGAGACACTTCTCCTTGCGGTCAGCCTCCTCACCCGTGAAGTACTGATGCCCTCCGCATGTGATTTTCTGGTTTCCATGACAATCATGTGGGCAATTGTGGACCTGGGAAAACTAAGAAGATACAATCCCAACGACCTGAACGGAGAAGAAAGGTTCAACGTAAAGGTCAATCGCCTCTTCGACAAAAAAATGGCTTTTTACGGAGTCACCCTGTGCATAGATTCCCAGCCGGCGGAAACAGACGATGAATATATCCGCGCTTTGTCTTTCTTTGAAGGTGCTTTAAGGAACATGGGCACCATAGTGAGCGATACGGATGCATTTCTCTACAGGAATACCAACAATTCCATTACTGCGTTGATCCCCATGAGAAATGAGAAGAAAGATCTGGCGAAGATCGTTGAAGCTTCAACAAAATGGCATGAGGATCCCTATGTAAAAGCGAATATAAGATCCAGGATACTGGTCATTTTGTGCCCTAAGGACGTAAAGATAGCAAGTGTTTTCATAAATGTCCTTAAACTCTTTTCCAGAAGAGGTCTAAACAGAGAAATGGAATGGGGAAAGACCTACTTCTGCGAAGAAGACATGATGACGAGATACATGAGTTTCATCGCCATAGAGAAGGCGCTGGAACAACTTTGCAAGGATCAGGATTTTGAAGTGTTCTACCAGCCCATCTATTCCAGTGAAGAGGGCTATTGCTCCTGTGTTGAGGCTCTGGCGAGATTTCCGAAGCTGGACAGAGATTTTTTTGAAAGGCTTAAAAATTCCTATGGTGAAGATGTATGCCGGCTTGTGATGAATGAGTCGGAACCGGATCCGAAGAATCCGGAACTCAGGGTTTTGAAGGCTTCCGCAGACGATTTCATACGTATGGCGGAAAGCAAGAAACTGATCTACAAGGTGGGAATGATCGTTTACAGGAAAGCTTGCAAGTTCTTTGTGCAAAATAAACTGAACGAGAATTACGGTATAAGATACATAGAGATCAACCTCTCCTTAAGACAGTGCGAAGAGAGCACTCTGGCGGCGGATTTCATGAGGATAGCGCAGGAAACCGGACTTCCTTCGGGCTTCATCAATTTCGAGATCACCGAAGGTATAGCAAGGACCAGATCCGCTGTGGTGAGCAACAATCTGAAGATGCTCCGGGACGCTCATTTCAGCTTCTCCATGGATGACTTTGGAACGGGCTATTCCAATCTCATAGGCATAGTTGACGATAAGTACAGCGTCATAAAGATAGACAAGAGCATTCTGGACAGCTGTTTTGAATGCGAAGAACCTGACAGACGCGCCCACAGGGACGGACCTCAGGAGAGGGAACAGACCACAAAACTTCTAAAGGGCGTCATCAAAATGATCCGCGGTCAGGAAAAGAAGATCGTCTTCGAAGGTGTCTGCGATAAAGTGAGAAAGGAAACACTGGACGGTTTCGGTGGCGGTTACTACCAGGGTTTCTACTTCTCCCAGCCTCTTTCGGGAGACAGATATCTGGAATATCTGCGCACCATCGGCGGCAAATGTGCCACTGCCGACAACAGCAGGATCGAGGGCGCCGAGTATAAGAATGAATGATGTGAAATGATATGATGAAAAGCCCTGAGCATTCAAGCTCAGGGCTTTTAAAATGTCTTTTTCGGAGTTTTATGATATGCGTTTAAACACCGGCATATACTCGAGAGGAGCCTGAACCTTTACGGTCTGTCCGCCTTCATACACCGTGTTGTCCGAAGTGAGCTGCCACTTGCCTGCAGGGAGGTAAACTTCGCGTTCAAGGGCGTGGAGTTTGAAGATGGGAGCGCAGAGGTAGTCGCTGCCGAACATATACTGATCCTCCGGTTCCCAGCATTTTGCGTCGTCAGGGAACTCGTAGAACATGGTGCGGATGAGAGGAGAGCCGTTTTCCGAGGCTTCCTTGTAAAGGCTCTTAATGTAATCATGCATACCGATGCGGATGTCATAGTACTTACGCATGATCCTGTAATTCTCTTCGCCGTAGCTCCAAAGCTCGTTGGGCTGGCCTGTGTGGAGATAGCCGCCGCCCCAGTCTCTGTCGTCGAGAGCGGGAATGTTGTAAGGCCCGCGGTCGCCGTGCATTCTGAGGACTGCGGAGTAGACTGCGAACTGATACCAGCGGATCAAGAGTTCGCGGAAATCGGGATCGTTCACGTCCTCCGTCATGAAACCGCCGATGTCTGTGGTCCACCAGGCTATGCCCGCAAGACCCATGTTAAGACCTGCCTTAAGCTGGGTGGCAAAGGATTCGAAGGTGCTGGGGATGTCGCCTGACCACACAACGTTTCCGTACTTCTGGCTTCCTGCCCAGGCGCAGCGGAGCAGGTTCACAGCCTCGCCCTTTCGGATGGTCTCCATGTTGTCGTAGAAGACTCTGCTGTACATCTGGGGGTACATGTTGCTGACTTCAAGGGCGGGAGCGTCGTAGTAGCGAAGATTTTCAAAATCGTAAACACCCAGATCCGGCTCGGAATTGTCCAGCCAGAAGGCGTCTATGCCGTAATCGTAATAGTTCTGTTTGCATTTTTCCCAAACATATTTGGCTGTTTCGGGATTGAAGGGGTCGATCTCCACGCAGTCGCCCTGGAAATCATAGGTCTGGGCGGCGCCGCGCTCGGTCTTGATGAGAAGACCCTGTTCCATCATGGGACCGAAGTTCTCGCTCTTTCTGTCCACGGAAGGCCATACGGAAACTATGACTTTGATGCCCATGCTGTGGAGTTCGTCCACCATAGCCTTGGGATCCGGCCAGTATTTTTTGTCGAATTTCCAATCACCCTGAACAGTCCAGTGGAAGAAGTCGATGACGATCTGGTCGATCTTGATCCCTTCAGCTTTGTACTTTCTTGCAACCTCAAGAACCTCGTCCTGTGTGCGGTAGCGGAGTTTGCACTGCCAAAGACCCATGAGGCTTTCGGGGAATATGGGAGAGTGGCCTGTGACGGAGGTGTAGTTTGCTTCTATCTTCTTGGGGTTCTCGTCTGCAGTGATCCAGTAATCCATCTCTTTTGTGGCTCTTGCCTGCCAGCGGGTTATGTTCTTTCCGAAGGTCACCTGACCCACGCCGGGATTATTCCAGAGCATACCGTAGCCCAGAGAGGAGATGAGAAAAGGAACCGATGCCTGGGAGTTCCTCTGGGCAAGTTCCAGAGTGCAGCCCTTGAGATCCATATATGGCTGCTGGTACTGACCCATACCGAAGATCTTTTCGCCATCGTTGCCTTCAAAACGCAGATCCAGGGAGTACTCTGACCCGCCGATGACACCTTTCCATTCGCGGTTTACGGTCTTAAGGCATCTGCTGTCTTTTGATATGGTACCGCCGTAGCAGCGAAAATCTTCTCTGAGGAAGAGTTTGCCGTCTCTGAAGAAGGAGATTATGCCCACGAAATTTACCGTGGCTTTTATGCGGCCGTTGGTGATCTCCCCCACCTGCTGATCCGGACTTGTACCGTCACCGCACCATTCCGTGGGGCTGCCGATCTTCACGTCACCTTTTGTAACAGAAGGCTTTTCGGTGAGAGCCCAGTCATGTCCCGTGAATTTGGGAAACATGTTGGCTCTGACTCTCAACGGTTTTTCGCCCCAAGCTTCGATCCTTACTTTTTCGCTCTTTGTCTTGAAAACAAGGGTTCCGTTATCATTTATAGATAACATTTTTGCCGCCTTTATGTTGTTTGTTTTGATTTGGTCT
>JAILRC010000032.1 GCA_024698485.1 Lachnospiraceae bacterium
GGTTCCCATCGGCACTTCATACGCAGACCTTGTGCCTGAAGCAGGCGGCTTCAAGCGTGAGCCTGTGAAGATCATTTCGGGCGGTCCCATGATGGGATTCTGTATGTTCGGACTGGACGTACCCATCACCAAGACTGCTTCAGCTCTTCTTTGTCTGTCTCAGGATGATGTGAGCAGGATGGAAGAAAGCGCCTGCATCAACTGCGGACGCTGCGTGGATGTCTGTCCCAGCCGCCTTGTTCCCAAGACCCTTTCGGATCATGCGGCCAACTTTAATGAAGAAGAATTTGCAAAGGGCCACGGGCTTGAATGCGTGGAATGCGGATGCTGCAGTTACATTTGCCCCGCAAAACGTCCGCTTACACAGAATATCAAGAGTATGCGCAAGATCCTTCTTGCCAAAAAGAAACGATGAAGGAGAAGAAAAGTGAACGGATTATATAATGTTTCATCAAATCCCCACACCCGTTCCAAGGTAACAAGCAGCAGCCTGATGTTTACCGTCATCGTTTCACTGCTTCCCGCTACGGGATATGGGATATTCAGATTCGGATTAAAAGCACTTCTTTTGGTAGTCGTTACCATAGCAAGTGCGGTTGCGGCAGAGAGTATCTTTGAGATCATCACACGCCGCAAAAACACCATAGGTGATTTTTCTGCCATAGTCACAGGACTTTTGCTGGGACTTAACCTGCCGGTTTCCGCTCCCTGGTGGATCGGAGTCGTTGGTGCGTTCTTTGCTATCATCGTAGTCAAGATGCTTTTTGGCGGCCTTGGCCAAAACTTCATGAACCCTGCTCTTGGCGCCAGATGCTTCCTGGTTATTTCTTTTGCAAAGATAATGACAGACTTCTCGGTTGACGGCATAGCAAGCCCTACTCCGCTTCAGGTTTTGAGACAGGGCGGAGATGTGGATGTGGTTTCCATGATGATCGGCTCAACAGGCGGTACCATCGGTGAGACCAGCGCCATCGCGCTTTTGATCGGTGCAGCGATTCTTGTTATCTTCGGAGTGATCGATCTTATCATTCCCGCAACATACATCATCACGACCCTGATCTTTATCGGCCTCTTTGCGGGACACGGTTTTGATCCTTATTTCCTTTGTGCTCATTTTGCAGGCGGAGGTCTTGTGCTCGGTGCATTCTTTATGGCAACCGATTACGTTACAAGACCCATCAGCAAGTGGGGACAGTTCGTGTACGGTGTTGTCATCGGCCTGCTTACGGGCGTGTTCCGTGTGTTCGGGCCTTCAGGAGAGGGTGTGTCCTTCTCGATCATTCTCGGTAACATTCTTGTTCCTCTTATCGATCGGATGACGGTTCCCGCATTCTTTGGCAAGGGAGGTAAAAAGAATGAGTAAAGACAAATTCAAATCCATGCCCGAGATAGAAGGCCGTAAGCCCCGCCGCCCCGGTTTTAAGAAAGGGGAAAGAAAACGCATCGAAAAAAGCCAGATCATCGAAATGTTTAAAAACACTTTCATAATGCTTGCAATAGCAGTTGTGGCAGGCGGTGTTCTGGGTTTTGTGTACGAGCAGACCAAGGCTCCTATAGCGGAGATGGAACAAAGGACCAAGCAGAATGCCTGCAGAAAGGTGTTTTACAATGCGGCTTCTTTTTCCGAGACAGTGATAAACGAGTATCCGGTAACGGATGAGTTCAGGGAGTTATGGAACAAGGTTGACATAACAAACTGCATGAAGGCTGAGGACGGAGACGGAAACCTCCTCGGATATGTTGTTGAAGTGGTCACACATGAAGGTTACGGCGGTGACATCGACTTTTATGTCGGTATCTCGCTTGACGGTACGGTAAACGGAATCTCCTTTATAGAGATAAGCGAGACCGCAGGCCTTGGAATGAGAGCGGATGAAGTTCTTTCACCTCAGTTTAAAAACCGTCTTTCAGACAGATTTGTAGTGACCAAGAACGGAGCTGCTTCCGACGAAGAGATCGATGCCATCAGTTCGGCAACCATCACTTCAAAAGCAGTGGTAGGCGGTGTGAATGCCGCTTTGGATTATTTCAGAATGATATTGGGAGGTGGCGGCGATGAATCATGAAGATGAAAACCAGGGCTTGATATCTGCCCTGTCCGAACGCCTCTTAAACGGTATATACAAAGAAAACCCCACTTTTGTGCTCATGCTTGGCATGTGTCCCACCCTTGCGGTTACCACAAGTGCCGTTAACGGTCTTGGAATGGGAGTTTCGACCATGGTGGTCCTTGCCATGAGTAACCTTCTGATCTCACTCCTTCGAAAGGTTATTCCCGACAAGATCAGGATCCCTGCTTTTATCGTGATCATAGCTTCTTTTGTGACCATTGTAGAGCTTGTGATGAAGGGTTACATTCCTTCTTTGTACAACGCTTTGGGACTGTATATCCCGCTGATAGTCGTTAACTGTATAATTCTCGGACGTGCCGAGAGTTATGCATATTCTCATTCCGCGCTCCTTTCGCTGTTTGACGGTTTTGGAATGGGTATGGGCTTTACCATCGCACTTACGATCATCGGTGCTTTCCGTGAAGTTTTGGGATCAGGCAAGGTATTCAACCACATGGTGATGCCTGAAGGATTTATCCCTGTAAGCATATTTGTAATGGCGCCCGGAGCATTCTTTGTACTTGCACTGCTCACAGCCATCCAAAACAAGATCAAGGAGATCGGCGAGCGTCACGGTAAGGATATGTCAAAGATCCAGTCAGGATGCGGCGGTAACTGTCTTAACTGTGACAAAGAATGTAAGGTACTGTTCCCTGAAGCAGAGGCAGAGGAAGAGGCAGCTGAGAACAGTTCCGATGCAGCCGATGATTTAAAGGAACAAGAGGGAGAGAGCGCTGATGGAGAGATCGAAGACACTGATACGGAATCTGTTTCCTCTAAGGGCCTTAAGGAAAGACTTTTCGGCAGATTTAAAAAACGGGACGAAGAAGCCTCTCCGGAATCTGAAGAAGGGGATAAAGAATGCGCAGAAGAGCCTGAAGAGGCTCAAGAGTCCGATGGGGCAACAGGAGAAGAAAGCGATATCTCAGAGCCTTCGGAACCTGTCGGCGTCGCTGGATCGGGAGACGAAGACACTTCAGAACACGGGCAGGATACTGACGAACACAACGAACAATCTGAACCGGAGCAGGAAGAACATACTGAAGAGCA
>JAILRC010000037.1 GCA_024698485.1 Lachnospiraceae bacterium
TGCCCGTTCCGTCGGGACATCCGCCCTGGATCATAAAGCCGGGGATGACACGGTGGAAGATGAGGCCGTTGTAAAAGCCCTTGTTTACAAGTGAAATAAAGTTGTTTACGGTATTGGGAGCGATCTCGGGATAGAGCTCAACCTTGATCAGATCGCCGTTTTCCATTTTGATTGTTACGATCGGATTTGCCATAATGATCTCCTTATTGATTGAATGTGTCTGTAAGACATATTTTTTATTCGTCGCTCATTCTAACATAAACACAATTCGGGTACAAGATAAAAATGGTGATTCTGTTGATGAAAGGCATAGTTACTTTTCACACCGCCCTTAACGCTCATACGAAAAATAAAAATGTTTTTATTTTTACTGCGGAAATTATACATGTTATAATACAGTTTACGCCGAAGTGAACCCGAAGCGGAGTTGATTGCAACGAACTTAGATCGTATCGAGGCTTAATTACCGTTATAAACAGCAACAGGTTTCAACCGAAAGCGCAACTGACAGCTATATTCAACAGACAAATAAGAATGTAGGAAAGGAATTACAAAAATGTTTGGAACAAAGGGCTTATTCAAAAGGGGACTGATCGTTTTACTCTGTGCTTCGCTTGCTTTTGCGGGATGCGGCGGGGGCAATGCTGCAGTCCCGAATGCAGACAGGGAAACAGCAAACGGAACAGCAAACGGAACAACGAACGGCGAAACCGAAAACACTGAGAGCTACAGAGTCGGAGGGGCAGTGCCGGATGCGTTTAAACCACAGGAAGAAGAAAAATACGAGGAGAGAGAAATGAAGATATCGGAACACCCTTTTCTTAAAACGGAGGGCAAGGTACTTAAGGACGATTACGGAAAAGGCGAGTTGGTGCAGCTTAAGGGCACGAATGTGGGAGGCTGGCTTCTGCAGGAATTCTGGATGACATCCACGGATTATTCGGCAAATGCCACCTGCGAAGAGGACGTTTACAGGATACTTAATGAGCGCTTCGGTGAGGAGCAGACGAGAGAACTGATCAAGATCTATCAGGACAGCTTTTTCACGGAAGAGGATCTGGATCACTGCAGGGATCTGGGCATGAACTGCCTGAGGCTTCCTTTGTGGTACGGAAATCTCACGGACAGGAACGGTAACCTCCTTGAGGGCTGCTGGGAAAGACTGGACTGGTTTGTGGAGGAAGCGGGCAAGAGAGGCATATACGTCCTGATCGATATGCACGGTGCATACGGATCCCAGAACGGAAGCGACCACTCCGGAAAAGACGGACATGACAATAAGATGGAAGCTTCCGAATTCTTTTTCGGAGACGAGGAAGTCGTGAAGAGCAACCAGGAGCTTTTTTACAGACTGTGGGAGGAGATCGCCGCGCATTTTAAGGGCAACCCCTGGGTCGCAGGCTACGACCTTCTGAACGAGCCCTTCTGCACCTTCAGATACAACACAGGTATCCCTGACAGGGAGCTCAGGACCATGCTCTGGGACATCTACGACATCGCATATGACAGGATCAGGGCCATTGACCCCGATCACATCATCATCATGGAAGCAACCTGGGATCCCGTGGATCTGCCGAAGCCTGAGCTTTACGGGTGGGAGAATGTGATGTACGAGTACCACAACTATCTCTACGATGATTACAACAATGCTGCGGGGAGGCAGATCAGCAACATGAGGAAGAAACTGACTGACATTAAGAAGGCGGATCACAACGTTCCGAGCCTTCTCGGCGAATTTGCGTTTTTTGACAATCCGGATGCCTGGGACAAGGGCGTTAAGATGATCAACGAAACGGGCATCAGCTGGACCACATGGACCTACAAAGTCATTAAAGGCGACGGAAACTGGGGATTAAGGCATATAAAGACCACAGGCCTTAATCTCGAGACTGCGGACATCGAAACCATCAAAAAAGTGTGGTCAAAGGGCAATGAAACCACTGAAAACACTACGCTGAAAAGAATTCTGACCAAGTACTTTAAAATGATTTATCTTCCTTGATTTTGACAAGGTTCTTTGTTATACTCTAACGGATTGTAAACTCTTTTTGGAGAAAATTATGAGTAACGTTAATACGAAGATCAATATATTAGGCATAGAGTTTCAGAACCCTGTTACAGTTGCATCCGGAACTTTCGGGTCCGGCATGGAGTACTCGGAGTTTGTTGACCTGAACCGTCTGGGAGCTGTGACCACCAAGGGTGTCGCAAATGTGCCCTGGGAAGGAAATCCCACCCCCAGAGTGGCTGAAGTGTACGGAGGCATGCTGAACGCCATCGGCCTTCAGAATCCCGGCATCGATCTTTTTATCGAGAGAGACATTCCGTTCCTTAAGAAGTACAATACCAAGATCATTGTAAATGTCTGCGGACATGCGATCGAAGAGTACATCGATGTGGTGGAACGCCTTCGCGAGCAGCCTGTGGATGCTCTGGAGATCAACATTTCCTGCCCCAATGTAAAGCAGGGCGGGATCGCTTTCGGAACGGATCCTCATTTGGCAGAAGAGGTTACAAGGAAGATCAAAGCTGTTGCAAAGCAGCCTGTTATAATGAAGCTTTCTCCCAACGTCACCAGCATTGCGGATATGGCGAGAGCCGTTGAAGCGGGTGGTGCGGACGGAGTTTCCCTTATAAACACCCTTACGGGCATGAAGATCGATATTAACCGCAGAAAATTCCTTCTCGCAAACCGGACGGGAGGAATGAGTGGACCTGCCGTCAAGCCGATCGCGGTCAGAATGGTCTACGAAGTGCATAAAGCGGTCAGACTTCCCATTATCGGTATGGGAGGCATACAAAATGCGGACGATGCCCTGGAATTCATGATGGCAGGTGCAAGCATGGTTTCGGTGGGAACAGCAAATTTCATCAATCCGAGAGCCACGCTGGATGTTATCGAAGGACTGGAAAACTGGTGCGAGAAACAGGGCGTTAAGGATATAAATGAGATCATAGGCTGTGTGGAATGATATAATATGGATATATTTGAATTCATGGCGGAGAAGAATCGTGACAACGAAGCTCCCCTTGCCGCAAGACTCAGGCCCCGGACTTTGGACGAGGTCGTGGGACAACAGCATATAGTCGGGAAGGATAAGCTTCTTTACAGAGCCATAAAGGCGGACAAGCTTTCTTCCATAATCTTCTACGGGCCGCCCGGAACGGGAAAGACCACTCTTGCAAAGGTCATCGCAAACACTACCAGTGCGGAATTTACTCAGATAAATGCCACAGTAGCTGGAAAGAAGGACATGGAAGAAGTGATCGAGGCGGCTAAAGCAAGATACGGTCAGTTCGGCAAAAAGACGATACTTTTTGTGGATGAGATCCATCGCTTTAACAAGGGACAGCAGGACTACCTCCTTCCTTTTGTGGAGGACGGAACGGTGATCCTGATCGGAGCCACCACAGAAAATCCTTACTTTGAGGTGAACGGTGCTTTGATCTCAAGGTCAGTGATCTTTGAACTCAAGCCCCTGACTTCGGAAGACATTAAGACGCTTTTAAAGAGAGCGCTCACCGACAATGAGAGAGGAATGGGTGCTTTTCACGCGGAAGCGGATGAGGAAGCGCTGGACTTCATTGCGGACATGGCGAACGGAGATGCAAGATCCGCGATCAACGCCATTGAACTGGGCATTCTGACAACCGAAAAAAATGCGGAGGGAAAGATCCGCATTGACTTAGAAGTTGCGGAAGAGTGCATACAGAAAAGAGTTCTTAAATACGATAAAACCGGAGACAATCATTACGACACGATCTCCGCTTTTATAAAAAGCATGCGCGGGTCAAATCCCGATGCGGCGGTTTACTATCTGGCGAGAATGCTTGAGGCGGGCGAAGAGCCTGCATTCATTGCAAGACGCATTATGATCTGTGCATCGGAAGATGTTTCCAATGCGGATCCTCAGGCTTTGATCCTGGCGACAAGTGCGGCTCAGGCCGTGGAACGGCTCGGAATGCCGGAAGCGCGGATCATTCTTGCTCAGGCCGCGATTTACGTTGCCTGTGCGCCAAAGAGTAACTCAAGCATATGCGCGGTGGATGATGCTCTTGAACATGTGAGAAAAAATAAGACTGAGCCGATACCGCCCTATTTGCAGGATGCCCATTACGGTGGCTCCGCAAAGCTGGGACGAGGCATAGGGTACATGTACTCTCATGAGTATCCGAAGCATTATTCGGGGCAGGAATATATGCCTGAAAGCCTTAAAGACACACACTTCGTGGATCTGACGGAACAGGGATATGAAAAACAGATGAAGGAGTGGTTGAAATGGCTAAAAGAATAGTTTCATTGATCGCGGTGGTGATCCTTGTGGGCATGTACATTGCGACAATGATCTGTGCGATACTTGCTACACCTCAGACACATTCAATGTTCATCGGAAGTCTGGTGCTGACCGTGATCATACCGATCGTTTTGTGGGTGTTCCTCACATTGTACAAGAGAGCACACAAAGATGACGATAAGAACATCACAATGGCTGAGATGAGAAAGTACAGAAAGCGTATCAGGCAGGGCGAAGCACCTGAGGATATAGCAAAAGAGATTGAAGAAAAATATACGGAGGATAAATAAATGGCTACATTACTTGAAACATGGCGCGAGGGCGCATACGGTAAGGACACTAACACAAAGGAAGGACAGCTCTTCTGGGGCAACTACTTCAACATTGAAAAGGGAATCTATGAAGAGATCCTTTCACATCCCAGAAAAGAGTACAAGGGTACGGTAAAGGAACTTGCAGATTCCTTTAAGTGTGACCTTAACATTTTTGTGGGCTTTCTTGACGGTATCAATGACAGCCTTGTTACACCCAATCCTATTGAAGAGATGGACGAGAACACAGAAGTTTCTCTTAAGTATGATAAAGAAAAGCTCTACTACAACATGGTAGAGGCAAAGGCTGACTGGCTCTACGGACTTCCCCAGTGGGAGAAGCTTCTTACAGAAGAGAGAAGAAAAGAACTCTATAAGGAACAGAAGAAGTCAGGAACTGTTGTTGTAGGCAAGAAGCCCGGGAGAAACGATCCCTGCCCTTGCGGCAGCGGCAAGAAGTACAAGTTCTGCTGCGGAAGATAAAAGACTATCAGGGTTAAAGGGAATTTTATGAGTAAAGACAAAGGACAGTATCTGGACAGAAATTCCGCATACGGTTCCGGAAGAAGGAGAAGAAAAAAGGGAGGCGGCGTTCTCATCGGCGTTATTCTTTTGGTCATCCTCGCTATCGGATGCGGAGTGACTGCTTTTAAATTGGCACAGAACCATTTGGGAGATAAAGAAAACGGTAATGAGCTTGGTTGGTTTCTAAATAAAGACAGGCTGACACCCACTCCGACGCCGACACTTTCGCCGACGGTAGGGCCCACATCGACACCGACACCGACGAACTCACCGACGCCGACGCCTTTCGTTCCGCCTACCTTTGAATCGGAATATTTAAAAGGTTTCGAGGATTTCAGAGATCCACTGAAGAACATTGCCAAGGCGGGATTTGACTGCTCTGCTTACAATGCGGAAAATCCGTTTGAGGCAAAGGGCGTTTACGTAGGGCATATGTCCAAGGACTCGGCCATTTACAATAATATTACATGGATCGCTGAATCTACAGAACTGAATGCGGTCATAATCGACGTTAAGGATGATCTCGGATACATTACTTACGACATGGATCTGGACATAGTTAAGGAATTGGGGCTTGTGGCACCTGTGGATGGGAAGTTCCACATTTCAGACATGCCCGCCTTGCTTGATGATCTTCACAGCAAAGGCATATACTGCATAGCGCGTATTGTCTGCTTTAAAGAAAGTTATTTTGATCATTCGGCCGTATACAATTTACATCCCGAATGGCTGTTAAAGAAAAAGAACGGAGAGCTTTTCAGAGATAAGACGGTTCTTAACGGCGAAAGCAAACCATATGCCTGGATGAACCCTTACAACAGAGATGCTCTGGAATTCATCGTGAACATTGCGGAGCAGGCTGCGAAAGACGGCTTTGACGAGATCTGCTTCGATTACATGAGAACGCCTACGGACGTGACACTTTCCGAGCTGGATTTCGGAGAAGAATCGGAAATGGTTTCCTACTCCGAGCAGATCGTGAGATTCATCAGATACGCATGCAACAGACTGAAACCTTTGGGCGTTTACGTCAGCGGTTCGGTTTACGGAATTACTATAGACTCCAAGGTGGACAGCGAAAATCTGGGCCAGAACTACAAGGAACTTTCAAAGTACCTGGATTTCATTTGCCCCATGATCTATCCGTCTCATTACGGAACGGATTATTGGCCGGTGCTTAACGTTAACGAGCATCCATATGACCTCGTGGGACTGGAGATCAGAGGCTCTGAAAAGAAGCTGCAGGCACTTAAGGAAGAATGGGACGGACACATCGCTGTGTGCAGGCCCTGGCTTCAGGCTTTCAACTCGCCCAACTCCGCTTACGATTACGGTAAGATCAGAGT
>JAILRC010000062.1 GCA_024698485.1 Lachnospiraceae bacterium
TCAGCGCGAGTGCAGTGGAAAAGATTCAGGCTGCAGGTGGAAAAGCTGAGGTGATCTAATGTTTAAAACTTTTGTTAATGCACTTAAGATCAAGGACATCAGAACAAAGCTTTTATTCACATTTCTTTGCCTCATTATCATCAGGATCGGTAGCCAGCTTCCCGTTCCGGGAGTAGACAGCGCAAGTTTCGCAAATCTTCTTAAGAGCCAGCTGGAAGATACAAGCTTCCTTACAATGCTTGCCGGCGGTTCTTTCGAGCAGATGTCGATCTTTGCACTGGGTATCGGACCTTACATCACATCATCCATCATCATGCAGCTCCTCACAATAGCTATTCCCAAGCTTGAGGAAATGCAGAAGGATGGAGAGACCGGAAGAAAGAGGATCGCTGAGATCACAAGATACGTAACCATCGGTCTTGCAATTTTCGAAGCCATCGCAATCACTATCGGTTTCAACAATCAGAACTGGATCACCGGAAGCAACAAGGTGCTTGCCAGCATAGTTATCGTTGTTGCCCTTACCGGCGGTTCCGCATTCCTGATGTGGCTCGGTGAGCAGATCACCGAGAAGGGAGTGGGAAACGGCATTTCCGTTATCCTCCTGATCAACATCACAGCAGGATTCCCCAACGACTTCTACGGACTCTTTGAACAGTTCGTTGTAAAAGAGGACAACAGTGTTGTTAACGCGATTATCGGAGCAGTAGTGATCGTAGCCGTAGTAGTTGCGCTTACAGTTCTTGTCATCCTTCTTCAGGATGCACAGAGAAGAATTTCGGTTCAGTATGCGAAGAAGATGCAGGGAAGAAGAATGGTTGGCGGTCAGGCCACATTCATTCCTCTCCGTGTCAACACTGCGGGTGTTATCCCCGTAATCTTTGCATCCAGCCTTTTACAGACACCTATCATCATCACATCGCTCTTCAAGGGAGATGCAGCTACCGTTACAACATGGGACAAGATACTTATGTATCTTAACCAGAGATATTGGTGCAGATTCACAACACCCGGCTTCAGGATCTACTCCATCGGCCTTGTTGTTTACCTGCTCCTTCTGGTAGCTTTTGCATACTTCTACACTGCGATCACTTTCAATCCCGTTGAGGTTTCCAACAACCTCAAGAAGCAGGGTGGATTCATTCCCGGTATCAGACCCGGAAGACCTACAACTGAGTACCTTACAAGCGTCCTTAACAACATTGTTCTTATCGGCGCTGTAGGACTTGCGATCGTTGCATTTATTCCCATCCTCTTCACAGGCCTTTTCGATATTTCCATCGGTTTCGGAGGAACGTCTATCATCATCGTAGTAGGCGTAATCCTCGAGATCATCAAGGCAATCGAGACAATGATGATCGAACGTCATTACAAGGGCTTCTTATCCGAGGACTAATCACTATGACATAAACCCAAGGGTGGGGCACATTTCTGCTCCACCCTAATGGTGTTTTTTGACAACTCTTTCAAAAGGGAGGACTCAAAATGAAGATAATCATGCTTGGAGCGCCCGGTGCCGGAAAGGGCACACAGGCAAAGCAGATAGCTGCAAAATACAGCATTCCTCACATTTCCACCGGAGACATCTTCAGAGCAAATCTGAAGGCAGGAACTCCTCTTGGATTAAAGGCTAAGGAATATATGGACAAGGGACTTCTGGTTCCCGATGAGCTCACACTGGATCTCATCATGGACCGTTTCGCTCAGGATGATTGCAGGAACGGATATGTTCTTGACGGTTTTCCCAGAACAATCCCTCAGGCAGAAGCACTCACAAAGGCTCTTGAGAAGAACAACGACAGCATAGACTGGGCCATTGATGTGGATGTACCCGACGAGAACATCGTTAAGCGTATGTCCGGACGTCGCGCCTGTGTCAGCTGCGGAGCCACCTACCACGTTGTTTTCAATCCTCCCAAGACGGAGGGGAAATGCGACAACTGCGGAGCAGAACTCATCCAGAGAGCAGACGACAAGCCGGAAACAGTTCTCAATCGCTTGGCGGTCTACCATGAACAGACTCAGCCCCTTATCGATTACTACAAGGGCTTTGGAAAGCTGAAGACTGTTGACGGTACAAAAGATATGGAAGATGTTTTCAAGGACATTGTAAATATTCTCGAAAAATAATATTCAGACGGAAAGACAGAAAATGGCAATAACTATAAAGTCAGAAAGAGAAATTCAGTTGATGAGAGATGCGGGAAAGGTTCTTGCAGACGTCCATGAGGCTCTGAAGGAACTGGTGGTTCCCGGCATATCAACTTACGAGATCGACAGAAAAGCACATGAACTCATAGTGAAAGCAGGATGCACTCCTTCGTTTTTAAATTATGAAGGCTATCCGGCTTCCATATGCTGTTCTGTGAATGAAGTGGTGGTTCACGGGATACCTTCCAAAAGCAAGATCCTCAAGGAAGGAGACATAATCAGCCTTGATGCGGGAGTGATCCGGAAGGGTTATCAATCCGATGCGGCGAGAACCTGGGCTGTGGGAAAGGTTTCACCCGAGGTGCAAAAACTTGTGGAAGTGACCGAGGCAAGCTTCTTCGAAGCGCTTAAGGTCTGCAGAGCAGGTCATCACCTTAACGAGATCGGCGAGACCATCGAAAACTTTATAAATCCCTATGGATACGGGATCGTGCGTGACCTTTGCGGTCACGGCATCGGAACAGAGATGCATGAGGAACCTCAGATAGCGAACTTCAAGCAGGCCGTGAGAGGAATGAGACTCAGAGCAGGCATGACCATCGCTGTGGAGCCCATGATCAATCTCGGCACCTGGGAGGTGGACTTCAACCGTGAAGACGGCTGGACGGTGACCACCAAGGACGGATCCCGGTCTGCACATTATGAAAATACCATCCTCATTACGGATGGTGATCCGGAAATTCTTTCACTTAATAATTAATGAGGTAAATATGTCGAAGACAGATTTGATCGAACTTGAAGGAACAGTAACCGAAAAGCTTCCCAACGCAACATTCAGGGTTCAGCTTGAAAACGGTCATATAGTACTTGCCCACATCAGTGGCAAACTTCGTATGAACTACATCAAAATAGTTCCCGGAGACAAAGTAACACTTGAAATGTCCCCTTACGATCTGACCAAGGCCAGGATCGTTTGGAGAGATAAATAGACACATTTTTTTATACAATTTAAAACTTTTGCTTGCAATGTGGCAATAATCGGAGTATAATGCTACACGGACTTTTTTTGAAAGGAGAACAAAACAATGAAAGTCAGATCTTCAGTTAAACCGATTTGCGAGAAGTGCAAAGTCATTAAGAGAAAGGGCTCCATCAGAATCATCTGCGAGAACCCCAAGCACAAACAGAGACAGGGCTAATACCGATACCTGGATAAGGCAT
>JAILRC010000095.1 GCA_024698485.1 Lachnospiraceae bacterium
TGTTGAATGATCCCGGGGTCAAACGGGATATCGAATATCTTCTTTCGGAGCGGCGGATGAAGCTCTACACAGATACCTTCCTGCTCCTGAAGAACAATCGCATCGAAAGCATCAAGGCTTCCAGAAACACCACCTAAAAAAGTTGTCAGGGGGACTGTCCCCCTGACAACTTTTCACGAATGACGCCCTCCATTTGTCCTGCCGCTCACTCCTTAAAGAACTGATTTTAAGAAACTCTGGGTTCTCTCCACTTGTGGATGTTCAAATATCTGCTCAGGTGTTCCCTCTTCAGCAATCACTCCGTCTGCCATAAAAAGAACGCGGTCGGCAACTTCTCTGGCAAATCCCATCTCATGAGTCACACAGATCATAGTCATTCCTTCATCTGCCAGTTCCTTCATAACATTCAATACATCGCCTACCAGTTCAGGATCGAGCGCTGAAGTCGGCTCGTCGAAAAGCATTATTTCCGGATTCATGGCAAGGGCTCTTGCAATTGCAACTCGTTGTTGCTGTCCGCCGGAAAGCCGGCTGGGATATTCATCAGCCTTATCGGATAGTCCGACACTTTCAAGAAGCTTTCTGGCTCTCGCCTCCACTTCGTTTTTATCTTCTTTTCTCACCAATATCGGGGCTTCCATAATGTTCTGAAGAACGGTCTTATGCGGAAACAGATTGAATCTCTGGAAAACCATGCCCATTTCAAGCAAGAGAGCCTGCTGCTTTTCTTTGCTCAACTTTTCAACGGTATGATCTTTTTCCCGATGAAGGAACAACTCATCCTTTATATATATTTTCCCGCTTGTTATCTTTTCAAGCTGATTAAGGGAGCGTAAGAATGTTGACTTTCCGGCTCCTGAGGGTCCGATGATACAAATTACTTCACCCTTTTTCAGCTTAAGATTTATGTCTTTAAGAACTTCAAGAGAACCAAATTTCTTGCTTACATGCTCGGCCTCTAATATATATTGATATCCTTCGCTCATATAAGCCTCCTATTCATATACCGAAAACTTCTTCTCAATCTTATCGAAGATGTATGTGAAGACGGCAGTAATAATAAGGTAGATGATCAGTGCCGGAATGAATACAAGATAGGATCCTTCCGAGGTCATAATGTTCTTGGAGATAGTTGTGATATCCATAAGCGAAATTGCAAATACAAGGGATGCATCCTTCAGGATCATGATGAACTCATTACATACCGGGGGGATCATCCGTCTCACAGACTGCGGAATGATAATGCGGGACATCGTCTGCGAATAGCTCATTCCCAGAGCTTTGGCAGCCTCTGCCTGGCCTTTGTCTATCGACTGGATAGCGGCTCTCACAATTTCGGCGCAGTATGCGCCTGAATTAAGAGAAAAAGTAATTAGTGCTGCCAGGAAGGCCCCTTTGTAGACGGCCTCCATATCCCCTGCACTGAATATATTCTTCCAGGCAAATCCAAATACTCCGGGAATGGTGAAGTAAATAACAAAGAGCTGGATCAGCAAGGGCGTTCCTCGGAAAAAGAATATGTACCCCGAACAAAAGCTTGATAATATTTTGATCTTACTAACCTTACCAAGTGCCAGGAATGTACCCAATATCACACCCACAAAAACCGTAATTGTGGTAAGCAAAATAGTAAGCTTTGCACCATGCATCCAGTTTTCGCCACAGCCCAGCATACGGTACGTATAGTTAACCATCTGTCCCACGATCTTTGCCGCGCCTTCATCTGCATTGTATATACCACCACAGAATCCGACCCGTCTTTCGCTAACGGTACTTGCGCCTGACGAAGATACAGACAAGTAGTTTATGGCAAGCATATCATTATATGTCACCGTAACTCTCTTTCTCGTTGAGTTGGCATCCGCTTCGATCATTTGCCTGGTCTCAGGAGAAAGGCTGTCTATCAAAGCCGACTCGCTGGGTTTAAAAATGGCTAAAATTGTAAGTAAGATCAGTATGAGGGCGACCACAATAATGGTCACCCTTACCTTTTTGTTCTCAAAGATTTTCATATTGTTTATTCTGCTGCTCCAAACCAATAGTCATATGTTTCCTGAATATATCCCTCTGCTTCAAGCTCAGCCAATGCTTCGTTGATCGCTTTCTGAAGCGCAGTGTTATCATGTCCTGTTGCAATTCCGAACTCTTCTGCTTCGGCATCATCTTTATATGCGATCACATAATCATCAGACTTTAAGACAAATCCATCAGCAACTGTTGAGTCTACAACAACCGCATCCACTTCGCCGTTTGTGAGCTGTGTGAAGCAGCTTGTGATCTTTTCATTTGCCACAATCTCAACGTCAATGGTGCCGGTGGATTGATAATCGCTCATAAGCTCATCTGACGTGGTCTCTTTCTGTACGGCGATAGTCTTTCCGTCAAGATCCATGAAAGATTCGATGGTCATATCGGAGCCGGCGGGTAATACAACAGCCTGATAGTTCTTGATATAAGGAGTGGAGAAAAGCATGGTCTCTTTTCTTTCATCGGTGATAGTAACGGCTGAACATACGCAATCGTAGTTTACGTCGATACCTGCAAAAATACCGTCCCACGCAGTATTAACGATATTTACCTGTAATCCCAGTTTTTCGGCAACAGCCGTGATAATGTCCACGTCAAATCCAATGGGAGTGGTTCCGTCTTCGGCAAAATCTTCAAAAGGAGGATATCCTACTTCGCAACCTACTGTCAGTACACCGTCGTTCATGAGTTGTACATCTGAAATATCAATAGAAGATGCGGTTGTAGTTGCTGTGCTGCTCTCTGTTTTTGTTGCAGCACTTCCGCAGCCTGTGATCATTCCAAGCGCCATTGCTGCGGTACACATTAATGCCAATACTCTTTTTTTCATAACATACCTCCTATAACAGAAAAGCCAAAGGCGACCGACTGTTGTCCGACCGCCCTTGGCCTTTGCCTTCATTTGTTTAGTATGTTATTCAATCAACGCGCTAAAGTCAATCCCCAATTTGAGATTTTATATGCGTTCTTGGATTACAATATAACATGTTATCATTAGATCTTCTTCTGCATCCAGACAAGGTCATACCAGCTGTCGAATTTCTTTCCAACAGTGTCCATACGGGCCACTTCGCGGTAACCTTCCTTATTTCAACTCCATCTTACGAGTCAAATATACTCATCTGCGGATATTTCTCCGGCAGTTCGTTCATAAACCCAAAGCATTCCTCCGGATTTGAAAGGATTCCATTTTCTTTACATATCCTTTGAAATACCTTCGTCAGCTCTTTTGCCTTCGGACTCGGCAGCTCATAAGCATTCCCGAATCGCTTTGTATACCGCTCCTTCATCCCCGGAAAGTGTTTGTCAAGAGCAGCATAATAATATTCCCTGTCGCCCTCCCGAAGCGTGAGACCCATTCCAAAATCAATGATACCCTTCACCCCAACGCGAACGCACTCATTAAGAATGGCTATGATGTTTTCTTCGGTATCGTTGATGAACGGCAGGATCGGTGTAAGCCATACAACTGTCGGGATTCCTCTTTCCTGCATTTTCTCCAGGACTTCAATGCGTCGTCTCGTGTTGCAAACATTTGGCTCCAATATCTGACACAGGTCATCATTATAGGTTGTAAGAGTCATCTGTACAACACATTTGGCTGAATGATTTATTTCATCTAACAGATCAATATCCCGGAGGATTCGATCCGATTTTGTCTGTATCGCTGCTCCGAAGCCGTATTCCCTGATTATCTCCAGGCATTTTCTCGTAAGCCTTAGCTTTTCCTCGCAGTGCATGTACGGATCAGACATAGCCCCTGTTCCGATCATGCATTTCTTTCTTTTCGATTTTAGGGCTTTTTCCAACAACTCCGGTGCATTCTGTTTCACCTCTATATCTTCAAAGAGATGCGTAAACTGATAGCACTTGCTGCGGCTGTCACAATAAATACAGCCGTGGGAACATCCCCTGTATATATTCATTCCGTAATGGCCGCCGCCTCCGGTGAGAATCCCTTTCGCATCCACAAAATGCATATAGTCAGTCCTTCTCTCCATTATAATCAGCCAAGGGGTAAATATCCCCTTGGCTTAAAATCTTGCTACTCTATAGGGAAACAAGCCTCTGTTACAAATTCATCGGGATTATTCGTCTGAGACGGACTTACATGATAAATATTAAACATA
>JAILRC010000096.1 GCA_024698485.1 Lachnospiraceae bacterium
ATTTATGTATCCTTCCATTCCCCAGGAAAGCCACTGGTCATCATCCAAAGGCATATAACCCAGGAAGATCGAATGATCCATGCCCGCTCTTCCGCCGTTAGTCAGGTTGGAAGACACTGCTGCGCCGTTCAGCAATGCGGATCTGTATGCAAGTTCATCGTCGAAGGATATGCCCTTAGCCACGGCATCCGCAAAGACAACGTCCGAGTTCGTTCCAACCATGGAGTTTGTGCCTGCCGGCGCGATCCATCTCGGAACCCATCCGTTGTTATCCGCTGCGTGCTGCACTACACCGTTCAAAAGCCTCGAAGCTCCTGTAGGCATGAACAGGTAATACGCTGCCCAGGCAGTGCGGTAGGTGTCCCAGAAGCCGTTATTTGCATAGAGATAACCTTCTTTTACTTTACCGCCGTTATAAACCTCGGCATGAACGATCTTTTCGTTCTCATTTGTTCCTTCGTTCTCCCAGTAAGATGTGGGATAAGCAAAAAGGCGGTACATGGAAGAGTAAAATGTGATCAATTCCTCTTCGGAAGCCTTCGGTATCTCAACGATGCCCAGCTTTTTCTACCATATGCCCTGCGCATCGGAAAGGATGTCGTCAAATTTCTTTCCCGCAGGGATCTCAAGTTCAAGGTTATGCTTTGCCTGCTCATTCGAAATGTAAGACGTCGCAAACTTGAACGTAACCTCGGAAGTTCCTTTTTCAAAGGTTGCGATGGCACCCTTGTGACCGATCACGGAAGTTGAAACAGGTTTGCAGTCAACAAACTCTCCGTAAACAAACATCTGGTTCGAACCTCTCGCACAGTCATCGGACGTTGCGTTGAACACCACTCCCTCTTCTCTGAAGCGGAATGCGCCATCTGCCTTGTAGCAGTCAAAAAGAACAGAAGTGTTCTCCGCATCCTCAGGAAAATGCATCCTTACGAAGATTCCGTGATCCGTAACCGTTGTCTCCATGGTCACACCCGATGCGGGAGTTCCCTCTTCAAGTCTGACACTGTAGTAATGTGCCTTGGCTTCTTCGTTTTCATGTTTAAAAAGACAAGCCTGCCTGCCCTTGGCTCCCAGGGTGATGTCTTCATAGGTGAGCGCGTCCTCCGCTTTTAAGGCCGTGTTTGCCATCACACCCCAGGTTCCGTGATCGCCCACCCAGTTGGAGGCCACATGCTCAACGGAAAGACTATAAAGCTTGTCGGTGTCGGCACTGTAATAATAGGGCTGGCCGCTTCCGGGAGCCGTGATGGGCGACATGAAATTGAAGCCCTGAGGGAGCGTGACTCCGGGACAGGTCAGTCCTCTGGAAAAACCACCCGTAGCATTGGTTCCCCTCAGGATGTTCACGTAATCGGTCAAATGTGCATATGTTTTCTCTTTCCCGTTGTAGATCTTCAGATCGTCAAAGTAGGTCCTGAAGTTGGAAGGAGAACACATTTTGGTGTTTTCGTAATAGAGAACGACTTTATCAACAGTCTTCCCTGCGGCAACTTCACCGATCTTGCAGGTCACTTTGTTCCACTGGTTCGAATACAGTCTGCAGCTCTCTGCCTGGGCATCCGGGCTCATCTCCGTGCCGGATCCGTCCTTCGCCTTAAGCCCGGAAAGCCTTGTCCCGTCAGTGAATTCAAGGTCGATCACAAAATGCATGTTCAGATAGGAGTAGTCATAGCCTCCCTCTGCAAAAGAAGAGGGCAGGATCATATATGACATGAAGGTGTCCCTGTCCACCTTTACTGCAAGGTTGTCAAAAAGGACATGCTTCGCAAAGGTCTTTCCCTGTCCGAGGTCGTATCCCACTGCTTCAAGCGAACCCGTGCCGTTCCAGGCCTTCCCGGACTGGTTTCCGTATTCTTTAACAGGTCCGTTTACAACCTTAATTTCAAGTCTGTCAGCTTCTTCGGAAGCTACGCATCCTCCGTTTCCGACTTCAAGGGATGCAAATTGGGTACAGTTTGCGCCTCCCTTGTTCTGTGTGATCACCATTTTATAATAGGTGAACTTTTCCTCATTCTCAAAAGCAAAGAACTGCTTTTCGAAACGTCCGGTAAAGCTGATCCCCTTCCTCTCGTCCAAAAGAGTCCAGTCTTCACCATTCCCGGATCCGTAAAACTTCCACGCGGCAGGATCTCTTGAAGGTTCGTCATTTGCGGAAGCAATGATGTAATTTGTGATCCTGCAGGCGGATTTCATGGCAAATCCGATCTCCACGGGTTTCTCCTCCGTGGGTGTGATGAAAGTCAGAAATTTGGTATTGGTTTTTTCATCGAAGAGCTTATCCTTGCTCTCATTTCCGTTGTCTGCGCTTCCCGACAGTTTTGTTTTATCCACAGACATTGTTCTGTCATCGTCAAGGCAGAGTGTGGTCCCGGCTTTCGCAAGACCTGCGGCTCCCATCACCGCATCTGTTTTTAAGATATCGTTTTCTTCCTTTTCAAAAGAATGCGAAAACAATATCTTTTCGCTGTCAAACTCGATCAAATCCTTTTCCTCCAAATCCTCCGATATCGGGTTCCCTCCCGGTCCGTTGTCTTTTCCGGATCTGCCGCAGCCCTCAGAATTCAGGGCCAGGCACATCGCAAGCAGCACAGTTGCCGCCTGTTTTGTCATGATTCTCTTTTTCCCGGGGCTTCCGGGCTTTTGCTTTCTCATAACCGCCATAATCTCCTCCTTCGGCTTCCCGCCGTCTGCTGTATTGTTATATCATTATATAGTAATATTATATCATTTGGCAAGCCGAAAGTATTTTTTTTAATACATGTTTTGTGCAATTTATCCTTAAAAAAATGTCAGTTATCCTTTTATGATCATATAAATAAATTTTGCGAGTATAATGCCATTATCAAAGTCGGGAAAACTCCTCGGCTTTCAACCAATTTCTA
>JAILRC010000034.1 GCA_024698485.1 Lachnospiraceae bacterium
GGCGCTTTTGCAGTGTCCTTTTCTTATAAAAGTTCCCTCCCACGTCCCTAATAGACGCGCTTCTCTCTCTGGAAAATACCTTCTCCGTATCAACCTTGCCTATCTTAACAAAACTTGTTGAATTTGTCAAGAAAATTTAATTTTTTCTTCTTAATTTTGTTAAAGTTGCACAAAAAAATTTAGAAAGCGCCGTACTGTGCACCCGTATCTTGTGTTTTCGGTTGATTTTAACTACAATGGATACATAAAAGTGTTGCTGTTCACGGGTTCTGCATTTTTAAAAAGCCGGACGAAAGCTTGCTTTCAGGACGGCTTTCTAAAATGCAGACCTGCGATAGCAGGGACACTGCAGAGGTACATGAGCATGAAGCGAAGCTGAGTGCGAAGGTAACTCCGCAGTGAGTGAACAGCAACACAAAAAGACGTTGTTGCGAACAGCAACACGGTGCTAAACGCTAAGAAACACCCGGTTCAGCATCAGCGGTACATTGCTTTCTGAAATATGCTTTGTGCCACCCGCCTCAATGAGCATGAAGCGAAGCGGAGTGCGAATTGTGTTTGTCAACAGGAGTTATTAACATGCAGGACTTCAACTTAAAAAAAATAGCAGAAAGCGGACAGGTTTTCCGTGCATATAATATAGAAGATCACAAATGGGCTTTTATAGCCCGGGACAGAAAAATAGTTCTTGACTCCCGTGAGGATTATGTTAAAAAGATAAAAAAGGATCCTTTCTGGAGAGAGTACTTCGACATGGACAAGGATTACGAAGCGGTGCGCAAAGCGGCGGAGAACTTCGGAGATGAGTTCATGATCGCTGCCTGCAGGAAAGGAGAAGGCATAAGGATGCTGAAGCAGGATCCGTGGGAAATGCTTATCTCTTTCATCATTTCGCAAAGAAAGTCCATTCCTGCCATCCGTACCTCCATAGAAAGACTGTGCGAGAGGTATGGGGAGAAGAAAGATGGATTTTATGCTTTTCCCACACCCAAGGCACTTTATGAAGCGGACACGGAAGGACTGACGGCCTGCGGTCTGGGTTATCGCGTGGAATACATACGGGATGCGGCTGAAAAGGTGCTGCACGGGAGAATTGATCCGGAAGGACTGAGGAATGCAGATGACGAAACCATGCTGGAAAGCCTGAAGAGTGTCAAAGGCGTCGGGGACAAGGTGGCCAACTGCATAATGCTCTTCGCCTACGGAAGGACGGCGAGAGTTCCCGTGGATGTGTGGATAAAGAAGATCATCGAAGAGGATTATTGCGGAAAAGAACCCTTTTCGCGGTACGGTGAAAATGCAGGGATCATGCAGCAATATGCCTTTTATTACAAGAGAAATGTGCAGGAATTTGAATAAAACGGAGTTTATGAATAACGAGGAGGAACTATGAACATCAAAAAGTACATGAGAGAAAAATTTACCGAAGTCTTTCACACTACTTTGAATCCCAAAGGACCGGGTGCGGTGAGGATCCATCTGGTACCGCCGAAATACGAGAGCGGAAAACCCGCTCCCAGCGTTGCGATAATCAACGGACAGGACATCATTCCCGTAAACTATTCCTGGGCGATCCTTTTGGCAGAGTTCGTCAAAGAGGTGAACAAACATCACGGGCATGAGGTTTCCGACGAGGAAGTGGAGAAGATCCTGGAGCAGACCTGTCATAATGTCAAGAAGGTCTTTCACTTTGTATCGAAAAAGAGATTAAAGAGCGATCTGGGCTACATGATGGAGACTTTCAAGCAGGTGGCTTACGGTGAGCCTGTGACTGCCAACATCGGATATATGACCATTGGAGAATATGCGGAGCTTATGCGTGCGCCCCACAGGATGGACATCATGGTGAGCGCCATGGAAAAGCATGGACACTGGAACTGCAATCAGTGCTGTGTTCACTGCTATGCCGCGGGTCAGAAGGATTCTTCGGAGGAAGAACTGAGCACTGAGGATTGGAAGAAGATCCTGGACAAGCTTCGTGCGATCGGAGTTCCCCAGGTGACATTTACCGGCGGCGAGCCTACTATGAGAGAAGATCTGTTCGAGCTCATCGCTCATGCAAAGTGGTTCGTTTCTCGTCTCAACACCAACGGCATCAGGCTCACGGCGGATTACTGCCAAAAGCTGGTGGAGAGCGAGATCGACAGCGTACAGATCACTTTCTATTCGGCGGATAAAGAGATCCACAACAGGCTGGTGGGTACGGAGGGCTTCGAAAAGACGGTTGCGGGCATAGAAAATGCCCTTGCGGCAGGGATAAGCTTAAGCGTAAACACACCTCTTTGCACCCTTAACAAAGACTATGTGAAAACATTGGAGTTCCTGCATTCAAAGGGCGTGACCTACGTCACATGCTCCGGACTCATCACCACGGGTAATGCTCTTTCTGAGGAGTCGGGAAATCTGAGGCTCACAGAGGATGAGATAAAACAGGTTCTCGCAGAGGCTACGGATTATGCCTTTGCCAACGGTATGGAGATAAGTTTCACTTCTCCCGGCTGGGCAGAGGATGAGTTCTTTGCAGCTCACGCTCTCAGTACACCCAATTGCGGAGCCTGCCTCAGCAATATGGCCATCACTCCCGGCGGAAATGTTGTTCCCTGCCAGAGCTGGCTTTCGGAAGAACCTTTGGGCAATTTCCTGAAAGAAGACTGGGACAGCATCTGGAACAGCAAAGAATGTAAAAAACACAGGGATTTCTCGGCGGATATGCTGGGAAGATGCCCTTTGAGAAAAGAAATGTAAGGAGGGAAAGCAGATGAAAAAATTTATCTTATCGGTTTTATGCTTAGTAATGATGCTTTCCCTGATACCTGCCCAAAAGGTATATGCGGGAAAGCCCCTGGACGAGATACAGGAATATGTCATCACGGTGGATGTAAAGGAAGACGCTTCCCTTGACCTCACCTATCACATTGAATGGAAGGTGCTGGATGACAAGAGCGAAGGACCCCTCGAATGGGTGAAGGTCGGCATACCCAATAAGCATTGCCTGAGCTTCAAAGCTCTCAGCAGCAACATAAAGCGCATAGATCACACCGAGAGCGGCGGAAGCTACATCCGTATCGATTTTGACAGAGCTTATCACAAGGATGAGATCGTGAAATTTGACTTCACTGTAAATCAGGACTATATGTATCAGATGAACGAGCTTACGGAGGGAGAAACGGTGTATCACTTCATACCCGGCTGGTTTGATGATATAGAAGTGAAGCACGTGGTTGTAAAATGGAACAGTGACAAAGTGAAATCCAGAAATCGCACAGCCATTGAGGATAAAGGATATCTGATGTGGGAGGGAAACTTGGCTGCGGGAGAAAGATTTGCGGAGATCAGCGTTACCTACGACAACGATGCCTATAATTTCATCCTGACCAAGAATGCTCAGGGCTGGAGCAGTTCATCGGGTGACGATGATGATGACGGAGTAGTGGGATTTTTGTTTTTCTTCATATTCGTGATCATAATCATTGCACTGTGTGTTTCCAAATCCTCTAAATACAGCAGCGGCAGCGGTTTCAATGCAAAGCCCGTAAAGAAGATCCGGATCGAACGCACTCTTGTAAAGTACTATCCCACATGCCAGGGCTGCGGAGCCGTGAGACCCGAGAATGCCGAAAAGTGCGAGTACTGCGGAAGAAGCTTCATAGAAAGCGAAGAAAAGATTGAAGAGACGGAAGTGGTTGAACCCGAAAAATATAAAGAAGAGGGAACCTTCCGTTACGGAAATAATGCCAACACCTATGTCAGAGTTCATCTTGTGCCCTACTACGTAAGACCTGCAAGAACGGCAAGCAGTTGCGCCCACAGCAGCTGTGCGTGCGCATGCGCATGTGCCTGCGCGGGAGGTGGAAGAGCAGGCTGCTCCATGAAGGACTTCTACAAGACCGATCTGAAGCTGGAGCAGATCAAGAGACTGGCTTCGGGAAAGAAAAAAATTAATGATCATGACTAAAAAGGAATACTGAAATGAGATTTGGGACATTTGTTAAGATCTGTACTTTCGTCCTCGGCATAGGCCTCATGGGCAATGTGAAGGCCTATGCCGAAGAGCCCGTTACGACGGAAAAGACATATGAGTACGGACAGGTCATTGAAAAGAATATCACTGCCGACATTCCCGTGGTGCCGGGGACGAACTACAGGATAAAGGTCACCTACACGGGGATCGACGGGAACGGCAAGGAACTGAAGCCTGTCCGCATATACTACGAGGACGTAATGTACGATCAGTGCGTGCCCAACGTCCAGCCTGCATACAAGGCCAAGAATGTGGACGATCGCAGCGGCCTTCTTTATGAAGTCACCACTCCCGGAGTCACGGATTCCAGAGAGTTCACCGTGGCAGCCATTGACGATGTGCTGACGGTGATCGTGGCGGGGGATGCGATCCTGGAAAAGATAGAAGTGGTGGCGGAGACTCCCAAAACAGTGGGGAAAAACCCCACTATCTACGTTATCGGCGATTCCCTGGTACAGACCTACAACTCGTCCTACTACCCCATGACGGGCTGGGGACAGATGCTTCCACAGTTCTTCACCAAGGACGTGAACATCGCTAACTGTGCCCTGGGAGGAAGAAGCACCCTGAATTTCATCAATCAGGGAAGACTCAACGAAGTGCTCATTAAAATGCGTCCGGGAGACTATGTGCTGGTGACCTTCGGACACAACGACGGAGGCGGTGTTGCGGGCCGTGCCTGCAGCGTAGCGGATTACAAGCGCTATCTTAAGGACTTCTTTGTGGAAGGAGTCCGTCAGAGAGGCGGAAATCCTGTCCTTGTGACTCTGGGCAATCAGAACATCTTTTCCAAAGAGGGTGAAGTGCTCCAGAGTTATCCCGATTACGTGAACGCCATGAAAGAAGCGGCAGCGGAAAAGGATTGTCCCCTCATCGACCTGAATGCAAAGTCCAAGGCTTATTTCAAATCCGTTTACGATGAGTACGGAATGGGCTTTTTGAGAGATGTTGTCTTCAATTCCTTCAGAGCGGGCATATATGACAACTACCTTGACGGAGCGGGAGACACCACACATTTTCAGAAGTACGGAGCAACAAAGCTTGCGGAGTTGGTGGCGGAAGGGATCAAGGAACTTGAACTCCCCGGTATCGCTGAATATTATAAGATGCCCTCTGCGGCGGAAAAAATTCCGGGAAATGTGGGAAAGGTGAGCTTCAACACATCGAAATACGATCCCAAGTATCTCCATATGGAATGGAAAGCCGTAAAGGGAACGACCTTCTATGAGATACAGCGGGCTTCGATGAGTGAAGACGGTTTTGTTACGGATTTTGAACTTTTGGGATATGCCGCGGAGAATGTGTTCGCGGATCCCGAAAGCAAACGGGAGGCAGGGAAGATCTATGCCTACAGGATTTTTGCGGTGAACGGAGCGGGAAGGTCGGAAAGCCCTTCTGACATCCTCTGGGGAACGGAAGATAAGGCTTTGCTTGAAGAATTCAAGGGACGTCTGGAAAGAGGAGAATTGGGGGAAGCAAAAAAAGAAACTGCGGAAGTTTCTGAAACGGAGATCCCCGCAGTTACGGAGATCGTTGAAACGGGAGAAGGAACCGAGGAAGATCGTTTCTTTTTAATACCCATCATCGGGCTTTCGGTAGCGGCACTTTGTATGACACTCTGCGTTGTTGTGCTGATGATCTCACAAAGAAAAAAGAATGGTTTGCCTCACGGTGTCGGGAAACACTGCAGATAGACATTACACTGGACATTACAGGCAAAACCGTGTATGATAACAAAGGGTTTTGGTCCCGGAAGGGATCGTATAATTGTAAGGGGAAGCTGCGGAGACGCAAAACAATAAAAACTGCGGAGGATATATAAATGGGCAGCTTTGAGATCCGTGAAGACTTCTGTGTTAACGGAGAGAAGATCAAGATCATTGCAGGCGGAATGCACTATTTCCGCGTAGTTCCCGAATATTGGAGAGACAGGCTTGAAAAGATAAAGGCTCTGGGATGCAACACGGTGGAAACATATGTGGCCTGGAACATGCATGAAGCAAAGAAGGGCAAGTTTGATTTTACCGGGATCAGGGACATTAAAAGGTTTCTGGAAACGGCAGCGGAGCTGGGACTTTATGCCATCGTGCGTCCCTCACCCTACATCTGCGCCGAATGGGAAATGGGTGGTATTCCCGCCTGGCTCCTGGCAGAAGAAGGCATGAGGCTCAGAAGTTCCTACAAGCCTTTTCTTGATGCTGTAGACGACTACTATAAAGAACTTTTTAAGATACTTGTCCCCATGCAGATCACCAAGGGCGGTCCCATCATCATGTTCCAGATAGAGAACGAGTACGGAGCATATGGCGAGGATACGGAGTATTTAAAGAGCATCAGGGATATGATGGTGAAGTACGGAGCGGAAGTTCCCATGTTCACATCCGACGGTCCCTGGGGCGATTATCTTGCCTGCGGAGGAATTCCGGGAGTACTTCAGACCGCAAACTTCGGTTCCAAGGGTCATGAGCAGTTCAAGATCCTGAGAGACAGGATCGGCGGGAACAAACCTCTCATGTGCACCGAGTTCTGGGTGGGCTGGTTTGATGCCTGGGGCGACGGGAAGCACAATACCGGCGACACGGCCGAGCATGTAAAAGATCTGGACGAGATCCTCTCGGAGGGTTCCGTCAGCATATATATGGCCCACGGCGGCACAAACTTCGGCTTTATGAACGGTTCCAACTACTACGACGAGCTGAAACCTGATGTGACTTCCTATGACTACGATGCCCTTATTTCCGAGGACGGAGAGTTGACGGAGAAGTACCATGCCTTTAAGAAAGTTATAGAAAAGTACGTAAAGATCCCGGAAGTTAAGTTCACCACCGAGATCAAAAAGAAAGCCTACGGCCCTGTGGCTCTTAAGAGCAGTATGAGCCTTACCGAGGCGCTTCCGTACATCTCCGAAAAGCATGTTTCCAACAGTCCCGAATCCATGGAAAAACTGGGTCAGGACTATGGCTACATCCTTTACCGGTCGGAACTTGTGAAGGACGGATGCATCGAGAAGTTCCGTCTCATGGGAGCCAACGATCGTGCCAAGGTCTATCTTGATGACAAGGAGCTCCTGACTCTCTACGACAGAGAACTTTTGAAGGAAACAAGGGTCGGAAAGGTGTCGGAAGGCACAGCAGTCTACGGCCGCGAACTCAAAATCCTCATGGAGAACATGGGCCGCGTGAACTACGGCTACTTCATGGAAAAGCAGAGAAAGGGCATAGACGGAGCGGTCCTCATCAACGGTCATCAGCATTACAAGTGGGAGGAGTATCCCCTTCCCTTGGATAACCTTGACAGGATACCTTTCGGAAGCGAAAAGAAACTGTACGGTGAACCGGCCTTTTACAGCTACACTTTTGAAGCGGATGAATGCTGCGATACCTTCATCGATACTACAGGCTTCGGTAAAGGGTGCATCATCGTAAACGGCTTTAACATCGGCCGCTTCTGGGAGATCGGACCTCAGAAACGTCTCTACGTTCCCGGCCCGCTTCTTAAAAAAGGAAAGAACGAGATCATCATCTTCGAAACCGAAGGAAAGGCAGCGGACACTGTTGAACTGCTGTCGGAACCCGGACTTGAATAAACAAAAAACCGCATCCCTTACAGGATGCGGTTTTTTTTACCCGGCGGAAATTCTCCGCCGGGGTTTTTATTTTTAGATCTCGTGAATCTTTCTCTTAACATAGGATGTATGAAGAGTCTCATGAGCCTTGTGGCTTCCGGGTTCTCCAAGGTAATCCTTGTAAAGGGTCTGAATGTCGGGATTCTCATGTGAGAAGCGTAAGGTGTTAGCTTCGTCGAGAGAGTAGAGTGCCTTAGCACGCTCTGCACGGATGTCAACGAAGTTACGGATGCTTGCGGGAACCTGAGGCTGACCGCCACCGTTTACGCAACCGCCGGGACAACCCATGATCTCGATGAACTGGTAATCAGCTTCACCGTTCTGAACCTTTGTAAGAAGGTCATGAGCGTTCTTAAGACCGGATGCAACAGCAACCTTAACCTTGAGACCTGCAACTTCATAAGTAGCTTCCTTGATACCCTGTACACCACGTACATCCTTGAATTCTACAGGAGAATTGTCCTTCTCACCTGTGAGCTTCCAAACTGCTGTACGAAGAGCAGCTTCCATAACACCGCCTGTAGCACCGAAGATAACGGCTGCGCCGGTACCGGAACCGAGAGGTGAATCGAAGCCTTCATCGGGAAGAGCAGTGAAGTCAAGACCGAAACGCTTGATAAGTCTTGCAAGCTCACGAGTTGTCATGGAGATGTCAACATCGGGAACGCCTGCTGCATTCTGGTCGTCACGTGTAAGCTCGAACTTTTTCGCTGTGCAAGGCATTACGGATACACAAACGATGTTCTTGGGATCGATGCCCATCTTTTCAGCATAGTAAGTCTTTGTTACAGCACCGAACATCTGCTGAGGGGACTTACATGTGGAAAGATTATCGATCATATCAGGGAAGTAGTGCTCGCAGTACTTGATCCATCCGGGTGAGCAGCTTGTGATCATAGGAAGCTTGCCGCCCTTCTGAATTCTTTCAAGGAGCTCGTTAGCTTCTTCTACAATGGTAAGGTCTGCGGAGAAGTTGGTATCGAAAACTTTGTCGAAACCGATTCTTCTGAGAGCAGCTGCAAGCTTGCCCTGAACCTGTGTTCCCATAGGAAGACCGAACTCTTCGCCCAGTGCTGCACGTACAGCGGGAGCTGCCTGTACAACAACGTGCTTCTCGGGATCTGCGATAGCTGCGAGAACATCGTCGATAGCGCTCTTCTCATAAAGTGCGCCTGTAGGACAAACAGCGATACACTGACCGCAGTTTACGCAAGCTGTTTCGGAAAGATCTTTTTCAAATGCGCATCCGATCTCAGTAGCGAAACCACGATTGTTTGCGCCGATAACTCCGATGCCTTGAACGTTTGCGCAGGCTGCTGCACAACGACGGCAAAGGATACATTTTGAATTGTCTCTGATCATATGAACAGCGGAATCATCGATCTCGTGTTCATTTTTAGCACCGTAGTACTTAGCGGTGTTGTCAACACCGAGTTCCTTACAGAGAGTCTGTAACTCACAGTTTCCGCTTCTTACGCAACCAAGGCAATCCTGGTTGTGATCGGAAAGGATGAGCTGTAAAGTCTTCTTACGGGACTCAAGAACTCTGGGTGTGTTTGTAAATACTTCCATGCCCTCGTTGACAGGATATACGCAGGAAGCAACAAGGCTTCTTGCACCCTTGACTTCAACAACGCAGATACGGCAAGCGCCGATTTCATTGATGTCTTTTAAGTAGCAGAGGGTAGGGATCTTAATACCGGCATCGTGAGCCGCCTGAAGGATCGTAGAACCCTTGGCTGCAGCAACGTCAATACCGTTGATTTTAATATTAACTGTTTCCATGGTATCCATTCTCCTCTCTTAGTTCTTTGAAATTGCGCCGAACTTACATGTAGCCATACATGCACCGCACTTAACGCACTTGGAAGCATCAATTTCCATTGCAGCAAGCTTCTTGCCGGGTGCAATGTAATCAGTTCTTGAAATTGCATTAGCGGGACACTGCTTAGCGCACATGCCGCATCCGATACACTTGTCACGAGTGATCTCATACTTAAGAAGATCCTTACATACACCTGCAGGGCACTTCTTGTCAACAATATGAGCAAGATACTCGTTACGGAAGTAACGGAGTGTTGAGAGAACGGGGTTAGGAGCTGTCTGACCAAGGCCGCAAAGTGCGTTGTCCTTGATGTAGTAGCAAAGTTCTTCCATCTTGTCGAGATCTTCAAGAGTAGCCTGACCCTTTGTGATCTTCTCAAGCATTTCGGAAAGTCTCTTTGTACCGATACGGCAAGGAGTACATTTTCCGCAGGATTCGTCAACTGTGAAGTCAAGGAAGAATTTAGCGATATCAACCATACATGTGGTTTCATCCATTACGATGAGACCGCCGGAACCCATCATGGAGCCGATGGCAAGAAGGTTATCGTAATCGATGGGGATATCAAGGTGCTCCGGAGGAATGCATCCGCCTGAAGGACCACCTGTCTGAGCTGCCTTAAATTTCTTTCCGTTGGGAATGCCGCCGCCGATCTCTTCTACGATCTCACGGAGTGTGGTTCCCATGGGAACTTCTACAAGTCCTGTGTTGTTGATCTTTCCGCCGAGAGCGAATACCTTTGTACCTTTGGACTTTTCGGTACCCATTGACTTGAACCAGTCAGCACCGTTAAGGATGATCTGAGCAACGTTTGCATATGTCTCAACGTTATTGAGAATAGTAGGTCTTGCGAAGAGACCTTTAACTGCCGGGAAAGGAGGTCTGGGTCTGGGCTCACCGCGGTTACCTTCAATAGAGGTCATGAGGGCTGTTTCCTCACCGCATACGAAAGCTCCGGCACCGAGACGAAGGTCGATATCGAAATCGAAACCTGTTCCGAAGATGTCTTTACCTAAAAGGCCGTACTCACGAGCCTGTCCGATGGCGATCTTAAGACGCTGAACGGCGATGGGGTACTCTGCTCTGACGTAAATGTAACCCTGAGAAGCTCCGATAGCATATCCTGCGATAGCCATTGCTTCAAGAACTGCATGAGGGTCACCTTCAAGAACGGAACGATCCATGAATGCACCCGGGTCACCTTCATCAGCATTGCAGCATACATATTTTACTGGGGCGGGAGCAGAAGCGAATCTCCACTTCAGGCCCGT
>JAILRC010000035.1 GCA_024698485.1 Lachnospiraceae bacterium
GTGATTGACGCCCTACGTGGAAAATATAAGCTTCACGAGCTTCTAAAAGTCTTCCATATGGCCAAGAGCAGTTATTGTTACCAGCAGGCGGTCATGAAGGCTCCTGATAAGTACAGCGAAGTTCGAAAGAAGGTTAAAGCCATCTTCGATGATTCTTCCAGCCGATATGGCTATCGACGAATCTATAGCTCGCTAAAGAACGAGGACATAATCGTTTCGGAGAAAGTGATCCGCCGTATTATGCAGGAGGATAAGCTTATAGTTCCAAATATCAAACGCAAGAAGTATAACTCATATAAAGGCGAGATAACTCCTGCTGTTCCGAACGTGATCGAGCGTGATTTCAGTGCAGAACAGCCTAATGCGAAATGGCTGACAGACATCACAGAGTTCCATATACCTGCGGGAAAGGTATATCTTTCGCCGATTATAGACTGCTTTGATGGACTTCCGGTTTCCTGGACCATAGGCACATCACCAGATGCAGAACTTGTTAATACAATGCTAGATGATGCTATAGGCACCTTAAACGAGAATGAACATCCCGTCGTACATTCTGATCGCGGATGTCACTACCGTTGGCCGGGATGGATTGAGCGAATAGAGAAAGCCGGCCTAACCAGATCTATGTCAAAGAAAGGGTGTTCTCCAGACAACTCAGCTTGTGAAGGCTTCTTCGGGCGGCTTAAGAACGAAATGTTTTACGGTCGTTCTTGGCAGGATGTTACTATCGAGGAGTTCATAGCAGTCCTTGATGACTATATTCGCTGGTACGCAGAGAAGAGAATCAAGCTCTCACTTGGAGGCCTAAGCCCAATTCAATACAGAATGAAACTGGGGCTTATTGCAGCATGATTGGCAGTGGGCGTTAAAGGATAACCGGCCCAAGAAAACGTCCGCACCCCCAGTCGACTATGGTTTTAATCGCAAAAACAAAATGGCAGATTTTTTATGGTATCAAAACTACAGTTTTCTTGCCTTTTTGGTAAGTGATGTGAAGGCTTTAACAAAGATGTTCACAAAGGTTACCAACTTTAGCGATTATTAGTGAAAACGTTGACGGGTGAATAAAAAAATAGTACATATAATTTGTCATCAAAGTCGGGCGGGAAGGTTTTCCCGCTCATTGTTTAACCCGAGAGCATGTTTATGGGAAAAGGGCATGTATCGGGAAGGAGGAGGATCATATGTATTACGGAAAGAGAAAAAAGATCGTTGCTGTGGTGTTGGGAGCCGCACTTCTGATCGCCGGTCTGGCAATGCCGAAAGCAAAGACGGTTAAAGCCGGCGGGAACAAGACATTTACAGTGCTTTCAATCAACGTGGCAGGGCTTCCCGCTCTGCTCTCCAGCTCAAATCCGAGCGTTTACACCGGGCAGATGAGCGCAAAACTGAATAACTACGATATCGTAAACACCCAGGAGGACTTCGCCTATCACAACGATCTGGTCTCTGAGCTGACTCTGCCTTATCGGACGGATTTCAGCGGAAACGTTCCTTTCGGAGACGGAATGGATACATTCTCACGTTTCCCCATTTATGAGGATGTAAGAGCAAAATGGAACGATGCCCACGGCTTCATTACCGACGGCGCGGATGAGATGACCCCCAAGGGCATACTTTTTACTTCCATAGAGATCGAACCCGGTTATATCGTTGACGTTTACAACATTCACACCGATGCGGACTGTGACGATGCTTCTCTCGCAGCAAGACGTTCCAACATGAACCAGCTGGCTGCCATGATCAACACCCGTTCTCAGGGACATGCAGTCATAGTTGCAGGAGACACCAACTCCCGCTATACAAGAGAAGGAGATAATTTCGAAACTGCGGTGCTTGATGCCTGCGGTCTTACGGACACATGGATCGAACTGGTGCGTCACGGTGATGTACCCGAAGACGGTGATGCCATCATGGATCATGACAATCCCAACTCCGCATACAATGAGGTGGTGGACAAGATCTGGTACAGAAGCGGCAGGAACGTGGAACTTCAGGCTGTAGAATACAATCTTCTTGTGACGGAATTCACGGATGCAGACGGAAACCTTCTTTCCGACCACTATCCCATCACCGCCACTTTTGCATATGAGATCAACGAAACCGTGAAAACAAGCGACACCTTCGGCGGAGGCGGCGGAACTTACTTCACTTTCCTTGAAGAGATGGACGGGCAGCTTCCTCGCAGCATATCCATCCGTACAGGAAACAGGGTTGATTCCGTGACCTTCAACTATCCTCACGGCTCCGCGAGAGTGGGCGGAAACGGCGGATCGGAGAAGATCTTCGTTCTGAACGATGGGGAGTACCTTACAAGTGTCACCCTGTGCAAAGCGAAGAAATCTCTCTTCGGAACCTACAGGATCTCGTACATCTCTTTCACTACAAACTTTGGCAGGACAGTTTCCGGCGGAACATGGTCGGAAAACAACAGTTACACCTACACGGCTCCCGAAGGATATGCCATTGCGGGGCTTCAGGGCTTCGCGGGAGACGAGATCGACCGTCTGGGCTGCATATATCTTCTTGTTGAATAGTTTAAAAGATCTATACCCTCGCTCCACGTGGCGGGGGATTTTTTATTGCTTGATAATTGAGCCGAAAAATGGCATATTAGAAGTAGTTTTAGGAGATCACAGGCAAAAATTCCCATGAAACATTCAATGAAACTTAAAAAATGCATATGTCTTCTGGCGGCGCTTGTCCTTACTGTCGCAGGGTGCGGTAATGAGGAGAGAAAGGCGTCTGTTTCTTATATTTCCGAAAAGTACAGTATTCCGTCGGAAAATCAGCTCATTGTTTACACTTCCCATAAGGAGGAAGTGTACCTTCCCATAATACAGGAATTCGAAGCTGTAACGGGGATCTGCGTTACGGTAAAGGCCGGCGGAACCACGGAGATGTTCGGGGAATTAAAGAACGCCTCGGCGGAAGGAAAATGCGATGTGATGTTCGGCGGCGGTATCGAGAGTTTTGAGGCTGCGAAGGAATATTTCATGCCCTATGCCACTACGGAAAAAGAGGCACTGGACCCGGACTATCTTTCGGAGGGGGATTTCTGGACGCCTTTTACGGAACTCCCTCTGGTTTTTGTGTACAACAACAAACTCCTCTCGGAAGAAGACGCGCCTGATTCCTGGACCGAACTCTTCAGCGAAGAGTGGAAGGGCAAGGTGGCATTTGCGGATCTCAGAAGTTCCGGAACCAGCTATACCATCATCTCCACCTATCTTCAGCTGGCAGACAAGACTCCGGAAAGGGGACTTGAAGATCTGGTGTCGGTTCTGGACGGAAAATTCCTCTCTACGTCGGGACAGGTGATCCCTAGGATCTCGGACGGAACTTTCCTTGTGGGGGTCACTTTGGAAGAAACCGCAAAAAAGAAGATGGCGGAAGGATATGACATTGCAATGATCTATCCCAAAGACGGAACAAGTGCCGTCCCCGATGGCTGTGCCATGGTGAAAAATGCGCCTCACAGTTATAATGCCGGAAGATTTATAGATTTTATCGTGGCGAGAGCCACCCAAACCTATGCGGTAAGCGAATTCAAACGCCGCCCCGTAAGAACGGACATGATTCTCCCCGAGGAATTCGGCGATATTAAGAGGATCGATTTTGATATAAGTGAATCTGCGGAAAATGAAAGCAGGGTTTTCAAACTCTGGGACGAACTCATCGCCGGGGCGGAAGCACCATGACAGGAGGGTTCATCAGACATTCTTTTAAAAGACAGCTTTTCTGGATCTTTCTTTCCGTGACACTTACCCTGGTCATCCTGGGAGGTGTGCTCACCATTCAGGGATTCCAGGCGCGCATACGCAGTGCTCACGAAAAAACGGATGAGGGACAGGAAAAAGTCATAAATTCCATTATCGTTAAAATACTGGATCTTTCGGAAAAGACTCTGGAGGAGGTGAGAGAGAACGAGATGGTCATGAGGGCGCTCTCCGGAGAAGAGGCAAATCCTCAGACAGTCTATGCCGCTCTCTACGAGGCTTCCACAGATGTCAGGAGTTTTGCTGTGGTGGAACTCTTTTCGGAAGGCAGGTGCCTTTTCAGTACGGGGCAGGTGGGAGCGTCGGGACATCTTCCCGAGGGCTACTCCATCCTTCGTGAAGCATCGGAACACCCGGGAGAAGCGGTGTATGCCGTAAATTCGGGACATCAGACGGCCTACGGACCGGAACTGGTCATAGCCATGAAGATCGTGGGAAAGCCCAAGGCGGGGTATGCTCTTGTGCGCATTTCGGGAGAAAATGTGGAGGATGCCCTGAAAGGCTCCATCAACGCGAGAGACGGATTCATCTTCGCCAACAGCCATTTTCGCCCGGTCTGCTCTGTGGGAACCGCAGAGGACGGGAAGGATCTGGAACTGATCCGGGACAATCTTTTTAACGGAAAAAAATATACGGAAGGCTCAACTGACAACATCTACATCTCGGAAGCGGGACACGGCCTTCTGTGCATATACATCACGCCACCCGCTTTTGAGCCTGCGGCGGTGAGAACGGGCTATCAGATCGTGGGAGCGATGGTGATCCTGAGCGTTGTCATATGCCTTGCTGCGGCCACGGTAATGAGCGGCCTTGTAACAAAACCTCTGAACATATTGTCGGCGGCTATGAGGCACTTCAGAAAGGGAGATTTTGACACCAAGATCGAGATAGACAGAGATGACGAGTTTGGTCAATTGGCAACAGGGTTTAACAAGATGACCTCCCAGCTGAAAGCTACCATAAATGAAAGGGTGGAGACTCAAAAGAGACTGAACGAAGCCAGAATCGAAATGATGCAGGCTCAGTTGAACCCCCATTTCCTCTATAATACACTGGACACCATAAAGTGGGTGGCAAAGGCCAACCAGGTGCCGGAAGTGGCAACACTTTCCGCATCTCTTGCGGGGCTTCTCAGAACGAGCATTTCTGCGGATCAGTTCATACTGTTAAAGAATGAACTGGAGACCGTGAGGAACTACTGTGACATCCAGAGAATCAGGTTTGATGATTCTTTTGACCTTAACATCAGAGTCTCTTCGGAACTGGAAAACCTGTATGTTCCGAAACTCATCCTGCAGCCCTTGGTGGAAAACTCCATCATACACGGTTTCGAAGGCATGTCCCACGGGCATATAGGCATAGATGCATGTCGGGAGGGGGACAGGTTGAGGCTGACAATCACAGACAACGGCCGCGGAATAAGCGATGATATGATACGGGCGCTTGAAAACGACGATCCGGAGGCACTTAAGGGCCATCTTGGATTTAATAATGTAAATACCATAATAAGGATCTACTTCGGTAAGGAATACGGGGTGGGGGCGGAACGACCGGAATACGGAGGAACAAGGATCACCGTCACGCTTCCTGTTTTACACTCCATACCGGTTCTGTAACGGATCTAAAGGGGACAAAGCTCTTCTGTAATGGGCTTTGCCCCTTTTTTGCTTTTTAATGAATATATTCGGGTCAATGCTCCGTTTGTACGTAAAATTTTACCAATTGTCCCAAAAATAAAAACATCTGAATATTTGTGATAATCTGATAGCATCTTACGGAGCAACAGTAAGGAAAATTTAAGTCAATAACATATTTTAGAGGAGGTCCTATGACAGAAAAGACAACAAAGAAAGTTATGAGCAATCGTAAGTTTCTGGGCATCAACCTGTCCGTTCTTACATTTCTTGTGATCTTTACTTTTGCATTCAATTATTTTGTTGTAAAGTCTTACAACACTATTGAAATCTTTCTCACAGGCAACACGGGCGCTACTTTCGAGGGAGAGGGTGCGGACGCTGCAAGGGCGAACGCGAAGGAAGTAAGCTTAAGGATCGAGGCTGAAGGCGTCGTACTGATGAAGAACGAGAACAACGCTCTTCCCATCGATCTTAAAAAGAACAACAAGGTGGCCGTATTCGGATGGTCATCACATGGTATGGTATTAGGCGGTACAGGCTCCGGTTCCGCTGATGTAACCAATGCCATCACGTTCTACGATGCACTTAAAACAGAAGGCTTCGACATTTACCAGCCTTTGGCGGATTTCTACAAGTCCTTTAAGACCGACCGTCAGGCAGGTCTTGCGGTAGGAAGCACGGATATGGCTATCTACGAGGCATCTGTTTCCAAGGACTACAAGGCCGATCTTCTTGAAGGCGCAAAAGCATGGTCAGATACAGCCATTGTTGTTCTGGGTCGTGTAGGTGGTGAAGGAAACGATCTTCCCACAGAGGAAAAAAAGGGCTTTGACTATCTTGCACTCTCTGCCGAAGAGCAGGAACTGCTTGATTATGTCGGAAAGAATTTTGAGAAGACCATCGTTCTTCTTAATATCTCCAATGTGATGCAGGTGGCTCCTATCAAGAACAACGCGAACATCGACTCCATCATGTGGGTGGGTCTTCCCGGTCTTGTAGGTAACACATCCATCGCTCAGGCACTTTCCGGAACAGTCAACCCTTCCGGACGTCTTGCAGACACATATGCAGTGGATTTCAAGAAGGATCCCACCTATTACAACGCAGGCGAGATCGGTTCCAAGACCTATACAGACAAGAGCAATGCTCACTACATCGATTACAGCGAAGGCATATATGTGGGTTACAGATACTATGAGACAGCAGCTCACGAAGGTTTCATCAACTATGATGAAGCTGTTGCCTATCCTTTCGGTTTCGGGCTTTCTTACACCACCTTCAAGCAGGAAATGACAGGTATGAAGGAAAAGGACGGACAGATCGAAGTCAAGGTAAAGGTTACCAACACAGGTGACAGAGCAGGTAAGGAAGTAGTTCAGATCTACTTCACAGCGCCTTATGATAAGGCAGAAAAGATCGAAAAGTCCTATGTAGAACTGGCAGGCTTCGGAAAGACAGGTCTTCTTGCACCCGGCGAGTCCGAAACAGTTACGGTTTCCTTTGCGGTTCAAGACATGGCTTCCTTCGACTATCTCGGCGAGAAGGCATATGTTCTCTCTGCAGGGGATTATGAGATCAAGCTCATGAACAACTCTCATGACATGATCGAGTCAGATAAGTACACAGTTAAGAAAAAGGCTGTTTACAAGGATGGCAAGGACGGAAAGAGAGATTCCGACCTCATTGCGGCTGTGGGTATCTTCGGATATGCAGACGGTTCCAATGAAACAGTCCCCGTTAAGTATATGACAAGAGAAGACATGACCCTTCCCGCATACGCAGAGCCCAGACAGGCTTCCGCTGCGGTAAAGGCTACGGATGATGCATCTTACAAGAATGATTCCGTCGCTCTTGCAACCTATGAAAATGAAGCAGTTACAACAGGCGTTGATGCAGGTATCAAGTTCAATGATATGGCAGGCGTGGCATTTGACGATCCCAAGTGGGACGAGTTCCTTGATCAGCTCACGGTTCAGGAGATGATCGACCTTGTTTCTTACGGCGGATATAAGAACGAAGCGGTTGCTTCCGTTGAAAAGCCCAAGTGCCTCGATTTCGACGGCCCTAACGGCTTCAACAACCAGAACGCTTCTTCCACAGGTGTTGCAGGTGGATGGGGTGTTGCTTATCCCAACGAAACAGTTGTTTCCAGCACATTCTCAGAGGAAGTTGCTCACCTTTGGGGTGAGGCTCTCGGTATCGAGTCCAAGAACTACTCCATCCCCGGATGGTATGCACCCGGCGTTAACATTCACCGTTCACCTTACGACGGAAGAAACTTCGAGTACTTCTCGGAAGATCCCCTTCTTTCGGGTAAGATATCCGCAAAGGTTTGCCACGGTGCTGCCGAGTATGGTCTCTACTGCTATGTAAAGCACTTTGCAGCCAACGAGACAGAAACGGATCGTGCTTCCAACGGACTTTTCACATGGCTGAACGAGCAGGCTCTCCGTGAGATCTATCTTGTTCCTTTCGAGCTTTCCGTTAAGGAAGGCGGTACAACAGCTATCATGAGCTCCTTCAACCGTATCGGTGACAAGTGGGCAGGCAACAACTTTGAACTTCTTACAACAGTCCTCAGAAATGAGTGGGGCTTCCACGGAACAGTGATCTCCGATTACTACATGTCCATGCAGGCATTCATGAATCCTCAGTGGTCCATCGTTGCAGGTAACGACCTGTTGCTCACCGGTATGGAATTCCTGAGTCCCAAGTGGTCAGACGCGGACCTGGCAGATCCTTACATCCAGCAGGCTGCAAGAAGAGCCGCAAAGAACATCTTCTATACAACAGCCAACAGTAATGCAACAGGTTCTTCCTTTGCCATGGCAGGAGAAGAATCTCATCTTACACGTACACTTCTTACACTGATCGATATCGTACTTGGTGTGGGTATCGTTCTGTATGCAGTACTCATCGTATTACGTACAAACAAGCATAAGAAGTACATCATGGCAATAATTGAACAGAGAAGGGGGAGCGCAAGATAATGAAAAAGACTCTTAAAAATCTTTTTAAAGCTGTTTCCTTGACCCTGGCAACAGCACTTACTCTCACAGTTTCCGGAGCATCTTACGATGCTCTGGCGGCCGAGGGAACAGTATATGAAGCTGAGGATGCGATGATCGAAGGAACTCCCAGCAGCGGAGACGCTTTTGTGGAACCCCATGATTCCGCAAGCGGCGGTAAAAACGTCGGTTTCTTCGGAGTTGTGGGAAACAAGATCACCTGGACCGTAGAGCATGAAGGCGGAGAGGTTACACTGGATTTTGTCCTTGCATCCGGTGCGTTCTCCTTTGAGACTACGGGCAACGGTCCCATGCAGTTAAAGGACGCCGTTAAGCTTTATCTTAATGACGAAGAACTTGCTTTCGACGATATTACACTTGAAGGCAATGAGAGTTACGACAACTGGACCGAAGTATTTGTTCCTGCTGTGCTCAAGGCAGGTACAAACACGGTTTCACTTGTTATCATTGAGCAGCCAAATGCATTTTTCCCTGTTTCACCCAACATCGACTGCTTAAAGATCTGCGCACCCGGTTTAAAGAATGCGGTTGCAGGCACTGTTGATAACACACCTGTTGAAACCTACGAAGCAGAAGATGCTGTCTTCGAAGGTGCACCTGCCATGGGTGCTTCTGTCATCGAGGAGAAGGCCTCTGCCAGCGGCGGAAAGAGCATTGGCTACTTCGGAGTTGCAGGTAACAAGCTTACATGGACCTTTGATCACAAGGGCGGTGCGGCTACTTTGGACTTCATACTTGCATCAGGAGCTTTTTCCATGGAAAAAATGGGAAACTGCGATATGCAGCTGGGGGGACAGATCAAGCTCACACTTAACGGCAAGGAACTTTCCTACAATGACATCACATTAAAGGAAGGTAACTACGAGAACTGGACAGACGTTTATGTACCCGCAACACTTGCTGCAGGCACAAACACAGTTACTCTTGAGTTCGTAGGAACCACAGCTCCCAACATCGACTGCCTTAAGGTGGGCGGACCCAACATGGGCAATGCTTCCGCAGGCGGACAGACTGTGGTCGTTGAGAAGGAAGTCATCGTTGAGAAGGTAGTTAAGGAAAACAAGTACGTTAACGTTCCCACTCCCATTGTTAAGACAGCAGCCCAGAATGTTAAGGATGTTGCACTTTTCTCCTGCATCATCTGCTGCATCCTTCTTGTAGCTTACTGCGCATACAGCTTCATCAGAAAAGCGACCATGTCCGATGAAGACAAGAAGGCTTTTGACAAGGTAAAAGAAGAGAAGAAGGCTTTGAAGGATGCTTTCGAAGCAGGTTATAAGAATGTTTCCGGCGCTGAAGAGAAGGAGATCGCAAGATACGAATATGCTCTTAAGCGTCGTGAAGCGAAGGAAAAGGCTTACAAGGATCTGGAAACCCTTACCTACGGCGAAGGAAAAGCAAGAGCAAAGGCTCTGAATGTGGCTTACAACAGACATGTTCCCGCATTCCTTGCATGCATCCTTGTTACAGCTTGTATTTTGGGCTCTATCATCGGGGTTAGCTATACAGGCAATGTGATCACAGAAAGTGTGGCACCTTTGAATGTAACATCTTCACTCATCGTAACGGGATATGACTGGGGCCCAGGAGCAAACAAGATCGTTCTCAACCTTACGGATGATGTTAAGGCTGCAGACGTTACAGCGGACATGTTCAGCGTGACCGTAACAAAGCAGGGCTTCATGGCAGCTTTCGGAGATACTGTGGCTGACAGAGAAGTTGTGGATGCTTACATTTCCGATGAACAGGGAAACAAAGTAAACGGAAAGTCAAAGTACATCGCTGTGGAGATGTCGGTAGATCCCGCAAAGGATGAGACAAGTCCTTTCCACTATGATTTCATGGACACCCAGAGAAACACCTGGGCAAATCCTTACACCCACACCATTTCCCTTGTAAGCGGCAAAAAGCTTCAGGTGGGCAAGACCGTCTACTCAAAGCTTGAGTGCAAGAAGCAGAACAAGACTGTCTGCCCCGATCTCAAGGATGTTACGGAAACTGTCGGAAACTATGCGGGTCAGGAGCTGAGATATGCTTCCTATGCACCTGAGAAGCTTGCAAAGGACAACAAGAAGAACGCTCTCATCATCTGGCTCCACGGTATGGGAGAAGGCGGTAAGGACATCAGGATCAACACCCTTGGCAACAGAGTCACAGCTCTCTGGCAGGATGAGATCCAGAAGTGCTTCGACGGAAACGGTGCATATGTTCTTGCTCCTCAGTCACCTACCATGTGGATGGATGACGGCACGGGCGAGCTCACCATGGGCTCTGCTGAATCCAAGTACGCAGAGGCTCTCTGGCAGCTCATCACTGAGTATGTTGATGCAAATCCCGACATTGACAGGAACCGCATTTTGATCGGCGGATGCTCCAACGGCGGTTACATGACCATGAACATGATCCTTCTTCATCCCGACTATTTCGCAGCTGCATATCCCTGCTGCGAGGCATATGCGGATGAGAACATCACCGATGCTCAGCTTGCTGCCATCAAGAACATCCCCATGTGGTTTACACATGCAAAGAACGACACAACGGTTGTTCCCGAAGGATTCACGGTTGCTACGGTCAACAGACTTCTGGCCGCAGACGCAAATGAAGTTCACTTCACTTTCTGGGATGATGTAAGAGACACATCGGGTCTTTACAAGAATGAGGACGGTTCCGCATACAGCTATATGGGTCACTATTCCTGGATCTATCTCCTGAACAACGAGTGCACAAAGGATCTTAACGGAAACAATGTGCAGCTCAAGGGCAAGGACGTGACTGTATGGCAGTGGCTCGCTGCTCAGTCCAAATAGGCTTGAAGCATTAAGATAACTATGATATACTGCACACAGGGGCTCCGGTTAACGGAACCCCTGTGGTTTTCTTTGGGATGAACCCGTATATGGAGTGAAATATGGTAAACATTGCTATAGTGGAAGACGAACAAAAACATGCGGACATATTAAAAGGCTACCTGAACCGATATGCCGATGAGCACAAGGCGGCTTTCAACGTGAGCCTTTTCGGCGACGGTCTGGACATACTGGACAGCTACGACCCCACCCTGGACATCATCTTTCTGGACATACAGATGAAGCACATGGACGGTATGACTGCGGCAAAGAAGATCAGGGAACTGGACACAAATGTGATCATCATCTTCATCACTTCCACGGTGCAGTATGCGGTCCAGGGGTATCTTGTGGATGCTTTGGGCTATGTGCTGAAGCCTGTTTCCTATGTTCAATTTGACCAGCTGGTGGAAAAAGCCATGGCCAGAGTGGAACAGAAGAACAAGAAGAACTACATCGGTTTTTCCACTACGGAAAGGCAGGTAAAACTGGACTGCGCACTTATCACATACATAGAGAGCCAGCGTAACAACGTGATCATCCATACAAAGGATGAAAATTTTGTTACGGGGGGCCCTTTGAAAAAGTATGAAGAGATGCTGAAACCCTACGGCTTTTCCAAGTGTCACAATGCTTACATCGTTAATTTTGCTTTCGTCTGTTCCGTGGATCATGATGAAGTGATCCTTGCGGACGATACGGCGCTTCCCATCAGCCGGGCGAGAAAAAAGGAATTCATGAGTGAACTTACGGAGGGCATATTATGAGATTGCTGGAAATACTTTCTCCGGAAAATCTTCTGGATACTCCCCGCCTCTTTACCGGACTTGCGGAGTGGGGCGCGGTGATGGTGAATTTTCTGGTGCATAAAAGAAAGAAGAACGGACCCCTGTTTGTGCTGCTCTGTGTCACTTTCTGCATCATTCAGATGGGTTTCCAGATCTTGGCGGGCTTTTCACCTATCTCTCTCTGGATACCTAACATGATGGTGGCTGTGGGCATCATATATTTCGAACTCTACATCGTAGTGGACGCAACTCCCCTTGAGTGCGGCTTCTACACGATCCAGGCATTTCTGATGGCAGAACTTTCAGCTTCCCTTTACCGTCAGCTCTATGTCTGGTACGCAACTGCGGAAAAACCGTCAAACCTGCTCTCTGCCGTATTTATGGCAGTCATATATGCCATTGTTTTCTTTACATACTATCAGATGGACAGGAAAAGTTCGAGCAGGGATGTGGCATTGGAGATAAAGCCCAGGGATTTCGGATCCGCTCTGGCAACGGGCATAGGAGCCTTTTCCCTTTCGAACCTGAGTTTTATCTGGACCAACACTCCTTTTTCGGCGGATTCCAACAATATGCTCTATGTCAGGACGCTGGTGGACATAGGAGGTGTGCTGATGCTCATGACTCAGAAGGACAGGATCTACGAGAGCACCATCTTCAGCCAGAACCTGGCCATAAATCAGCTTTTCAGAAGACAGTACGAGCAATACAAGCTTTCCGTGGACAATTCCGAAATGCTGAGAAAAGAGATGCACGACCTGAAACACTATCTCATAGCTCTTAAGAATGAGACAAGTCCGGAAAAGAAACAGGAGTATCTTGAAGAACTGGAACAGGAGATAGCGATCCAGGAATCCTTCCAGAACACGGGAAATCAGGTGTTGGACGTTATCCTCACCAACAAGAGTCTGCAGTGCAGGAAGAAGAACATCACTTTCAAGGTCATGACCGACGGAGATGTGCTCTCTTTCATGCATGTAAAGGACATATGCGCCCTTTTCGGCAACCTTCTGGACAATGCCATAGAAGCTACCCAGCAGAATGCGTCTCCCGACAACAGGCTGGTGACTTTGTCCGTGAAGCAGAAAAACAATTTTGTGGTGATAGAATGCGTGAACTGCTGTGAGCATCGTGTCCTCATTCCCGAAAAAGCCGGACTCCCCAAGACCACCAAGGAAGACAAGCAGATCCACGGTTACGGCCTTAAGAGCATTCGGCAGATCGCGGAAAAATACAACGGATCCATGACTTTCTCCCAGGACAGGAACTGGGTCACCATCAAGGTTCTTCTCACAAATAACGGATGAGGTTTCGGGACTTTAGCCGAATATCCTTAAAAAAATGCGTTTTATCCCATAAAGCGCCTTTTTTTTATCTGTTCTGATATATTAGGCTCAAAAGAGAATGCCCCCCTTTTCAGGGTGGAAATGACAGGATTGAAAGGACAGTATTATGAAAGATTTTTGGAATAAGACATGGGGAGTATTTGCCGAAAAGCATCCCAAGGCAGCAAAATGGATCAGAGAGGGCGGACTTTTTGTCATCGTGTCCAATGTTATCACGGTATTTAAGATGCTGCTTTTGATGTTCCTTCCCGGGGCATTTGCATTTCTGGGAGACAGAGCTTTTGGCTTTCCGGGAATTGAGATCACCATGTTCGGTCACACTTTTCCCTGGTATATCATAGGATATGGCCCTGATGAAGGCGGTGTGGCATATTTCGTTGCATATATGATCATCATGTTCGTATTTGAGGTTATCAACTTCTTTATCCAGAAGTACGTTGTGTTCAGAAACTATGAGAAGCCTGCAAAACAGGGAGCCATCTACTTTTTTGCGTTTTGTATCATAACATGTATCGTGAATTCCATAAACTGCATTTGGAAGGGCGGTATCACCTTTGCCATTCCGGCAAACCTGGCATGGCTCAAGGAGATCGGAACCACTGTTCTTAACGGCGGTGTCTCCATGGTGGTATTCTTCTTTGTGAACAAGTGGATCTTCCCCGAAACAAAGAAGGAAGAAAAGATAACGGATTAAAAGAGGGTTTAAAATGACTGCAAAGGAAATTCTCGGACAACTGAAAATAGAAGAAAAATGTGCCCTTCTGTCGGGTAAGAACGAATGGATGAGCAGGGACATTCCCCGGCTCGATCTTCAGAGCATAGTCTTTTCCGACGGTCCTCACGGCCTCAGGAGACAGGGAGAGAGCGGAGATCATCTGGGACTTGGAAAGTCTCTTCCCGCCACTTGCTTTCCGACGGCTGCCACAGTGGCTTCTTCCTGGGATCAGGAACTGGCAGAGGAGATCGGAACGGCTCTGGGACAGGAAGCAAACGCCCAGAATGTCAACGTTCTCTTGGGACCGGGCTTAAACATCAAGAGAAGCCCTCTCTGCGGAAGAAATTTCGAGTACTTTTCCGAAGATCCCTATCTTGCGGGAAAGATGGCAGCGGGCTACATAAGAGGCATTCAGTCAAAGGGCGTATATGCCTGTCCGAAACATTTTGCGGTGAATTCCAGAGAATATCGCAGAATGAGCATGAATGCGGTGGTGGACGAGAGAACACTAAGAGAGATCTATCTCACTGCGTTTGAGATCGCTGTGAAGGAAGGCGGGGCAAAGGCCATCATGTCTTCTTACAACAGTGTTAACGGAGAATATGCCAACGAGAACAAACATCTCTTAAAGGAGATCCTGAGGGATGAATGGGGATTCGACGGACTTGTGGTTACAGACTGGGGGGGAAGCAACGATCATGTAAAGGGAGTACAGGCAACTTCCAATGTGGAAATGCCCACTCCCGGTCTCGGCACTGCCCGGGAACTTCTCAAGGCTCTTGAAGAAGGACGCATCAGCGAGGAAGAGATAGACACAGCTGTGCTTCCCGTGATCGAAGCGGCTTTATATGCAGGCGGAAGGAAAAAAGAAAGCGGCATCCTTGAGAAGGAACACCACGAACTGGCTGAAAAGGCTGCGGAAAAGAGTGCCGTGCTTCTTAAGAATGAAAAAGGCATCCTTCCTTTAAAGAAGGGAGAAAGCGTTGCCGTCATCGGTGATTTTGCTTTTCAGCCCAGATATCAGGGGGCAGGATCCTCTGTGGTAAACTCCACAAAGATCGAAAGCATTACGGATGTGCTCTACTACTATTCCCTGAACGTTGTGGGGGCTGAAAGAGGCTATGCCCGTACGGGAAAGAAACCCGACGGCGAGAAATACAAAGCAGCTCTGGAACTTGCAAAAAAAGCGGAAGTTGTGCTTTACTTCTTCGGTCTCGACGAAGTGAGCGAAACCGAGGGCGGAGACAGACTTCACATGAGGATACCCGATGGACAGATCAGGCTTTTGGAGGATCTGCACAAGGTAAATCCCAACATTGTGGGCGTTCTCAGTGCGGGAAGCGCGGTGGAGACACCCTGGATCGGAAACTGCAAAGCTCTTCTTAACGGACTGCTCACAGGCCAGGCGGGCGGCAGAGCCGTCATGAACATCCTTACGGGTGCGGTGAACCCTTCGGGAAAACTTGCGGAAAGCTGGCCCGTGGTCTATGAGGACTGCTCCGTTGTGAACTACTCCGGTACGGAGACCACGAACCTTGAATACAGAGAAGGTCCCTTTGTGGGATACAGATACTACGATAAAGCAAATGTGAAGGTGAGGTTCCCCTTCGGTTTCGGACTCAGCTACACCGAGTTTGCATATGACGATCTTAAGATCGACGAAAAAGGTGTGACCTTGAAGGTTACCAACACAGGAGACCGCAAGGGTTCGGAGATCGTTCAGCTCTATGTGGGACTCAAAAACAGCGGCGTCATAAGGCCCGTAAAGGAACTCAAAGGCTTTAAGAAGGCGGAGATCGAACCCGGCGAGAGCGTCATTGTGGATATCCCCTTTGACGACAAGACTTTCCGGTTCTTTGATACCAAGACCGGCAGATGGGAGACGGAAGGCGGAGAATATGACATTTATGTGGGCTCTTCTTCGGAAAACATCGTTCTTACGGGAAAGAAAGAAGTGAAGGGAACAACGTCGGAACTTCCTTATGACATCACGGATCTTCCCTCCTATGCAACGGGAGAGATCCTGAATGTTTCGGGGAATGAATTCAGAACCCTTTACGGAAGCGAACTTCCCGTGGAACACCTCGGAGATCTCGAGATCAACGATCCCTTCTGCAAGATGGGCAATGCCAGATCCGGACTTTTCAGACTGGTTTACAGGGTACTTCGGAACAATGTGGAAAAGTCAAAGAAGAAAGGCGTTCCGGACCTGAACTCGCTGTTCATTTACAATATGCCCATAAGAGCCTTGAGCAAGATGGCGGGAAATATCATTTCCACGGAAATGAGCGAGGCGGTGCTCACCATGGTGAACGGCCACTTCTTTAAGGGATTTGGACGATTTGTGGGCGGATTTTTCCGAAACAGAAAGGAAAACAGGAAATACGAGAAGCTCCTCCAAAGCTTCAGATAAAACTTCTCTTCGTATATGATATGTAAACAGGGACGCATCCTTCGGGGTGCGTTCTTGTTTTTTCAGAAAACAGTCGATACATCGGTGATAATGTGTTAGAATTACAGAGAGACTTTTTTCGGGGAGAAGGAAAATGGCTACAAGAGTATTGATAGTGGATGACGAAAAATATGTAAGGATGGGCATCAGAAACGAGACCGACTGGGGACTCATCGGCTGCGAAGTGGTGGGAGAAGCGGCCGACGGACAGGCGGCGCTGGAACTGGCGGCGGAGGTGAAGCCGGATCTTGTGATCTCGGACATAAAGATGCCTGTTATGGACGGCATCACCTTTGCGGGGAAGCTGCTGGAAAAGCGGCCTGCCACCAAGGTGATCTTCCTGACTGCTTTTTCGGACTTTGAATATGCCCGTCAGGCAGTGAGACTGGGGATCTCCGACTATCTTCTGAAACCTTTTAAGGACGGTGAACTGGAGGCTTCGATACAGAGACTGCTCCATCTTCATCCCAATGTTCCCGCATCCATTAAAGAAGCGGAGGAGGAGATGATACCCTTAAGGAAGAAGAGCGAATTCTCCAACCGCTACATAGTCGAAGCCATCGATTACATTGAGAAGCACTACCCGGAAGCGGATCTTTCCGTGGGAAAACTGGCGGAATCACTGGGAGTCAGCGACGGTCATCTGAGCCGCCTCTTTAAATCCGAAACGGACATGGGCATCAACAACTATCTCACCCGTTATCGCATAAGAAAAGCCATGGATTACCTTAAGGACGTTCAGATCAAGGTCTATGAGGTGGCGGAAAAGGTGGGCTATCAGGACATAGCCTATTTCTCCAACACCTTTAAGAAGCTGACGGGAAGGACTCCTTCCGATTACCAGCTTAAAGGTTTGGGATGAAACTTGTACAATTTTTACAAATAATATCAGTTTTCCCCTATTAAAATATACAAAATGCACAATTATAATGTACTCATCAAACAAAGCGACGATGAGTACATTTTTTGTCGCAAAAGGAGGATAAAGTGAAGAAAAGGTTATTAGCAACTGTATTGGTTCTCGCTATGGCGATCGGCATGCTTGCAGGTTGCGGCGAAAAGAAGGATAGCAAGCCCAAGGGAGAGGAATCCGCTATCGACAAGATCATCAAGGAAGCTCAGGGAATGTCCATGGAGCAGCTTGCCAAGAAGGCTATCGAAGAGTCCAACGGCAAGACATTCTACGGCGTAGGTAACTCCAGCCGCGGTAAGTCCGCACTTCCCAAGTTCATTGAGTATCTGCAGTCCATCGATGCCAATTACAAAATGGAATTCGAGTGGCAGCAGCCCAAGAACAACAAGATCTTTGAACAGCTTACATCCGATTCCTTGAAGAGCCAGGGAACATTCGCCATGACTCTCATCCAGGACGGTAACCAGATCCAGACAAAGATGGTTGACACAGGGATCCTGAAGACATTCATTCCCAAGGAGTGGGCAGTGGCAAACGCACTTACTCCCGACAAGTATGAAGGCTTCCTTCCTTTACAGACACTTAACAAGGTGTTCATGTTCAACAGCACAGGTACATCACAGTACAACAACTGCTGGGATTTCGTATATGAAGGAAATCATCCCCTCTTCATGGGTGTTGATTCCGAGATCGTAGGAAAGAACTTCCTCATGATGCTCACCCAGGACAAGTATGCCGGATGGCTCAAGGCTGCATATGACAAGCTTGATGCAACAAAGAAGGCTTACTTCGAGCCCATCATCAAGTCTCTCCAGTCAGATGCTCAGGATCTTGGCCTTGGCGCAAACGGTGCATATGCCCTTGCATGGATCAAGCTTTGGGTCAACAATTACAACGAGCAGACAGATGACGGCCCTATCTGCAACATCCTTGTAGATACATCCGCAAAGGATCAGTCCGGACTTCTTGTTTACTCCAAGCTCCGTTCCGTTAAGGAATCCGCTAACGTTTCCGTTAACAACATCAAGGTTGCCGCATATCAGGACGGATATGCAGGAATCGGCGGTTACGGTTACTGCCATTATCTCTTCGTTACAAAGAACAGTCCCCTTCCTTGGACAGCATGCGCATTCATCGCATATATGACCTGCACTGAGTCAGGCTTTGAAGCATGGGGCAAGGATATGGGCGGCTACTCATCCAACCCTGCGGTAGCTCAGGAGATCGAAGACACCTTCCATCATTCAACAGCAGGCGGAACCGAATTCCCTGCAAAGAACGACAGAGGTTACAAGTGGTGGACAGACGAAGGAAAGGGCGAACTCGTTCTCGAGGATCCCAAGTACTGCTCAGAAGTTTCCTTCACAGTAGGAAGCTGGATCGACGTTCTTGATCACTACAAAGCTGAATAATCAAAAGAAATGACTGTAGGGGTGTCACTTTGCAGGTGACACCCCTATTATGCAGAAAGTGGTTTACTTAGGAGGAACAATTAATGACAATCGCTAAGCCCGACAAGCGCGCGATCTTCAGGAATAAGGTCAAAACATGGTTTTCCAGACCGCAGAACATCATACTCCTGTTGTTTGGAATCGTGCTGACATTCAGTACCGTAGCGCCCATAGTCGCAATCATAAAGGATACCTTTCAGATCCATCCCGGAACGATCGACCAGCATCTGACGGGTAAGGTATCGGGCTATTCCATAGTCAATTATACGGATCTATTCACAAGTAAGCTGGCACAAAAAAATCTCTGGACACCTCTTGTCAACACCATCTTCCTCTCGGTGCTTACCTGTGCGATCTCCATACTTTTCGGCGGTCTTTTTGCTTTCCTCGTAACCAGGACCGATATGAAGTACAAGCGTTATCTGAGTTCCATCTTCATCTTCCCTTACATTATGCCTCAGTGGACACTGGCCGTTGTATGGCAGCATATGTTCTATTCAAATAAGGTAACGGGAACCGCAGACGGACTCATCGCTTCCATTTTCAACGTGCACTTCCCCAACTGGTGGTGCCAGGGACTTTTTCCCAGTGCCATGGTTCTGGGCCTGCATTATGCACCTTTTGCCTACATCCTCATCGGCGGCATATTCAAAAATATGGACGCCAACCTGGAGGAAGCTGCCACCATCCTTGATACACCCAAATGGAAGATCATGTTCAAGGTGACGCTCCCCATGATAAAGCCGGCCATACTTTCCACCATCCTTCTGGTTTTCGGAAGCGCCATGGGAAGTTACCCCGTACCCCATTATCTGAACCTTACCACACTTTCAACAAAATATATCTCCATGAACAGTAAATACACCGGCGAAGCAAGTATCATCGCCATCATAATGATGATCTTCGGTGTATTGATCCTGGGACTGAACCAGATGAGCCTTAAGAGCCGCAAGAACTACACCACGGTAACGGGTAAATCCGGACAGCTCACAAAACTCAGGATAGGAAAGATCGGAAAATATGCCGTAGGTATCGTTTTCATCGTGATCACCTTCTTTACAAGCATATGGCCCATCATCCTTTTCGCATTGGAAACTTTCCTGCCCAACCCCGGAGACTACAGTTTCCTTTACACCGGAAACTTCGCACATCTCACCACCAAGTGGTGGCTGACCAACGAGAACGTAACCGAGAACGGTATGTACGGTCAGTCGGGCATATTGTACAACGACACCATCTGGCATGCATTCTTCGGAACTTTGATGCTGGCTGTGGCATGTGCCCTCATCGCAGGAACTATCGGAACCCTGATCGGATATGCGGTTTCCAAGAACAGACGCAGCAAGTGGGCAAACTACGTGAACAACGTGGCATTCCTGCCTTACCTCATGCCTTCCATAGCAGTGGGTGCAGCCTTCTTCATCCTGTTCTCCAATGAGCACATCAACCTCTTCAACACCTACACGCTTCTGATCATTGCCGGTGTGGTAAAATACATACCCTTTGCTTCAAGAAGTTCGTTGAACTCCATGCTCCAGATAAGCAGCGAGCTGGAAGAGGCTGCGGTGATCCAGAACACTTCATGGATCAAGAGAATGGTGAGGATCATAATCCCCATCCAGAAATCATCCATCATAAGCGGCTATCTTCTGCCCTTTATGACATGCTTAAGAGAGTTGTCCCTGTTCCTGCTCCTTTGCACCCAGGGATTCATCCTCTCCACCACATTGGACTATTTCGACGAGATGGGACTTTATGCATTCTCCAGTGCCATCAACCTGATACTGATAGTTACGATCCTTGTATTTAACACACTTGTCAACAAACTGACCGGGGCGAGCCTCGACAGCGGCATAGGAGGTAAGTAGTCATGCCTGATATCAAACTTGAAAATATTACAAAACGTTGGGGCAAATTCTTCGGCGTGGACAATGTGAGCCTTGACATCCCCAACAATTCATTCATTACCCTTTTGGGACCTTCCGGATGCGGTAAGACCACCATCCTTCGTATGATCGCGGGTCTTGAGACCCCCACCGAGGGACGCATCACCATCGGAGACAGAGTAGTCTTTGATTCCAACGCGGGCATTAACATTCCCGCCAACAAGAGAAAGGTGGGCTTCCTGTTCCAGAACTATGCTCTCTGGCCCAATATGACGGTCTACGAGAACATATCCTTCGGTCTCAAGAACATCGATGAAGAAATGCCCGTTCTGGATGTGGACGCAAAGCGCGCGGGGGATCTTCTCCGTGCACTTTCCAACGGAAGCCGCATCAGGGAGATCGTTTCCGAATGTGTGGACAAGACCGGAAAGATCGACGAAAAGAAGGCCTATGTAAAGCTCATCGATAATTACAATCTTTCAATCTATACCGCGAAGGAGCTTTACAACCTTAAGATCCAGGATGCAGGCGATCCCAACGAGGCGGCAAAGGCAAAATATACCGAGTACCGCACAAAGCTGGAAGAGATCAGAGCCAAGTACCGCAAAGAAGGCAAAGACCTGAATGACAGATATGAAGTCACACAGAACGGCGAAACCGTCATTGCAAAGAGAAAACTCACCAAGGAAGAGATCGATTCCAAGGTAAGAGCATGCTCAAGGATCGTAAAGATCGGAATGTTCATGGACAGATATCCCGCAGAACTTTCCGGAGGACAGCAGCAGAGAGTGGCCATTGCCAGAACCCTTGCTCCCGAACCTCAGGTGCTCTTCATGGACGAGCCCCTTTCCAACCTTGACGCAAAGCTGAGACTGGAGATGAGATACGAGCTCCAGAGACTTCATGTGGAGACGGGAAGCACTTTCGTTTATGTTACCCACGATCAGATGGAAGCCATGACCCTGGCTACCAGGATCTGCCTTGTGAACAACGGTGTTCTTCAGCAATATGCGGCTCCTCTGGAAGTTTATAACAGACCTGCAAACCTGTTTGTTGCGGACTTCGTGGGCAATCCTTCCATGAACTTTGTGGAAGGCAAAGGAAAACAGGCAGCTGACGGAAGCCTTTCATTGGACATCCTGGGAGGCATCAAGGCGCGTTTCGTTCCTTCGGAAAACATCAGCATAGCCGACTGGAAAGCAACACGCGACAAAGAAGACAAGGAAAAGGCAGAACTTGAAAGACAGAGACTCGCAGTTAAGGGGGCTGTTGAAAAGACCAATAAGGACGAAGTTTTCAAATATCATGTTCAGACTGTGGAAGAGCAGGATGACAGCCTTCAGGATGCACCCGTGGTAACGGAAGAGGATTACGTCATCGGCATCCGTCCCGAAGCCATCGGTATCTCCGAGAACGGCAAGATCGACACCACCATCTATGGTGCAATGCCCACAGGAATGGAGTCCACACTGAAACTCAGAGTGGGAGATTTCCTTCTTACGGGAGTCATTTTCGGCGGCGTCATCTACAAGATCGGACAGGAAGCCAAGATCGACGTGAAGGGCAACGATATCCTTCTCTTTGACCGTGTTTCCGGACGTCTCATCTGCGCAGGAAAGCTGGAGATCTGATAAAGTATTAAGAGAATATAAAGAGTGGATCCGAAACCGGGTCTGCTCTTTTTTTTTGATGTTACATATGATATAATCAGCGCCGGTCAAAAAACACGAGTTTTTTGGAAACATATGAGGTGTGTTCGTGGAAACATTGAAATTTGGCTATAAATACTTTAAAAAAGATCTTTTTATCTCCATTTTTGCAGAGATACTCAGTTTTCTCGGCATATACATGGAACTTCTTTTGCCCCTTCTTTCCGGGATCCTTCTGGACTATGTCATCAAGGACGATGTACTGCCGGATGAAGAAAGCGGCGGTATCTTTCATTTCCTGCTGACGGGAAAGTTCGGCTCCGTTAATTCAATGGAGTTGTTCTTTTCAGTGGCGGGATTTTTTTTACTGCTGACGCTCTTAAGGATAGGCCTCATATATGTCAGGGATCTGATCCAGGAGAAAGTGGGACTGGATGTGGAAACGACTTTGAGGCGGGTTTCCTACGACAAACTCATGAAACTGGACTCCGACACCATCAGTGAATACAACTCGGGAGAACTGTTGCAGATCCTGAACAGCGACACCATCATGTTCAAGGAATTGTTCTGCCACAGGATCCCTTACTTCGGAGATTCCATTTTCATGCTGATCACCACCGTGGCGCTGATCTCCACCATTCACACGTCTTTTGTCTTCATCCCTCTGGCACTTACTCCCGTGCTGGTAGTCACCATGCTGGGCTTTAAGAAAAAGGCAAAGGAGAATTTTGTGCAGATCAGAGCCAACAGTGCTGCCTTGAACCTCACCACCCAGGAAAACATCAGCGGTGTCAGGATCGTCAGGTCCTTTGTGAACGAAGACCTGGAAAAGAAGAAGTTTGACAAGGTGAACACGGATCTTCGTGACACCAACATCAGACAGGTGGGACTTACGGCAAACATTGAGCTGACCCTGAACGTCATCAAGCAGATCGCCTATGTGGGTACCATTGCCATAGCGGCCGTGCTTGTTATCAAAGGCCATCTCACACCGGGACTCATGCTGGCTTCATCGGGATATGTGGTGAGACTTCTGGGAAACATCAATAACATCAACAACCACATCATAAATATGCAGCAACAGACGGTTGCGGGACTTTCTTTAAAGAGGTTCATGGAGAAAGAGAGCAGGACACCGGACGAGGGTTGTCCCTGCCTGCATTCAGGAACTCCCAATATCGAGATGAAGAATGTCTCTCTTGAGATCGACGGGCAGAAGATCCTGGATGACATATCCCTCTCCATCCCCTATGGCAAAAAGGTGGGGATCGTGGGAGAGACGGGCTCGGGAAAGAGTGTTCTTCTTAAAACCCTGCTCCGTATCAAGGACATCACCTCCGGCAGCATCACCATAGACGGACATGACATAAAGGAGTACAAGTTGGAAAGCCTGAGAGACATGTTTGCCTGCGTATTCCAGGATGCATTTCTCTTTTCCAACACCGTGGAATCCAACATCGCCTTTTCCAAGCCCTATGCGGATCAGAAACTGGTGAAAGAGGCAGCGGTGCATGCACAGGCGGAAAGCTTTATAAACAAGCTGGAAGACGGTTATCAGACCATTATCGGAGAACGCGGCATAGGCATATCCGGCGGTCAGAAGCAGAGGATCTCCATTGCCAGATGCTTCCTGAAAAATGCTCCCGTCTTTGCTCTGGACGATTCCACCAGCGCCCTGGATGTGAACACCGAAAGGATCCTTTTGAAAGAGATATATGAAAAGTTTTCCGAAAAGACCCTTATCATCACCGCTCACAGATTTTCTTCCGTTACGGACTGCGATGAGATCCTGTATATGCGCGAAGGCAGGGTGGAAGAAAGAGGCACCTTCCATGAACTCATGAAACTGAACGGCAGTTTCGCAAAGGTTTACAACATCCAGATGTCCCAGAAGGAAACAGACTGATAAACGAGGCTTTATATGGCTAAAAGAAATACATTCTTTCAGGATGAAAAAATAGAAAAAAAGATAGACTTTAAGCAGCTCATGAGGACCGTGAAATACGTTCTTCCATTTAAAAAGACGGTGATCGCGGTGGGCTTGCTGCTGCTGGTGTCTTCCGTAACATCCCTGATCCCGCCCAGACTCCTTAAGATCATCGTGGACGTGACGGTGGTGAATGAGGATTACAAACAGCTGGTGATGCTCTGCGGAGCCATGTTCTTCCTGGCGGTGACAGAGATCCTGGTTTCATACATCCAGACAAAGAAGATGGGAAAAGTGGGATTTTACATCATCTCAAAGATCAGGACCGACATATTTGACAGATTGCAGCAGTTGTCCTTCGATTACTACGACAACAGGCCCGACGGAAAGATCGTGGTGCGTGTTACTGAGTACATCAACGGTCTGGCTTCCTTCTTCTCCAACTATGTACTCATGTTTGCTGTGTACATTGTCAAGGTGGTGGTGGTGACGGTGTTCATGCTGTCGCTGAGCCCTCTCCTCACCCTTGTGGTCTTTGCTACAGTGATCCCCATGATCCTGGCCATGTCGCTCTTGAAACGCGTCCTTGCAAAGAAGTGGACGGACTTAAGAGCCAAGAACTCCAACAGATCCGCTTTCCTTGTGGAATCCATCATGGGAGAGCAGATCATCAAGAACTACAGCCGTATCGAAAAGAACAAGCAGGTATATGACGATATACACATGCAGAGCGTTCATTCCTGGTGGAAGATCGTTCGCCTTTCCAGACTCAATTCGCCCATCACCATGGGGTTCTGGAACGTGGGGACCCTTGCCATCTTCGGAGTTGCTCTGGCGCTGATCCTGTCCGGAGACACGGCGGTCACGGCAGGTACTGTGGTGACCTTCACCAGCTACATGACATCCTTTAAGGATCCCATCTCCCAGATCGCCAACATCATCCAGGAGCTTGCTCAGGTGAGCTCCAACCTGGAACAGGTCTTCGGAACCATCGACTATCCCCTTGACATTGCGGACAAGGAAGATGCGGTGGAACTGGGGGACATTGAGGGCAGAGTGGATTTTGAAAATGTCACTTTTGAATATGACGAGGGCGTGCCTATTCTGGAGAACTTCGACCTTCATGTGGATCCCGGAAAGACCGTGGCACTTGTGGGACATACGGGCGCAGGAAAGACTACGGTCATCAACATGCTCACAAGATTCTATGACGTGAAGCAGGGTGCGGTGAAGATAGACGGCATCGATGTAAGGGACATCAAGCTCAGATCCCTTAGAAATAAAGTGGGTGTCCTTATGCAGGATCCCTTCATTTTCAAAGGCACCATCATGGACAACATCCGCTACGGAAGATGGGATGCCACGGATGAAGAATGCATACGGAGCGCAAAACTCATACATGCGGACAAGTTTATAGAACGATTCCCCGGCGGATATGACCATATGCTGGAGGAAAGAGGTTCAGATCTTTCCGCGGGAGAGAGACAGCTCATCAGTTTTGCCAGGATCGTGCTGAAAGATCCTGCCATCATCATCATGGATGAAGCCACCAGCGCCATTGACACGGAAACCGAGATGATCATAAAGGAAGCCCTGGACGAGCTCACAAAGGACAAGACCACTTTCATCGTTGCTCACAGGCTCTCCACCGTCAAAAATGCCGACAGGATACTTTACATCGGAAACAAAGGCATCCTGGAGTCGGGAACCCATGAAGAGCTTATAGAGAAAAAGGGCTATTACTACGAACTGGCCCGTATATGATAAAGGAGAAACATTATGCCAAGATACACAGTGGCCGTTTTTGATATGGACGGCACAATACTCAACACACTTGATGATATGACCGTTGCCTGCAATTACACCCTTGGCAGGATGGGTATGCCCCTTCGCACCATCGATGAGATCCGCATGTTTGTGGGAAACGGGATCCCGAAGCTGGTGGAACGCATAGCTCCTGCGGGAACTGACGAAGAAACCTTAAAAAAGATGCTGGACATCTTCATGCCCTTCTATTCCGCTCACAGCATGGACAAGACGGGACCCTATGCCGGGATACCCGAACTCCTTAAGAAACTTAAGGACCGGGGTATCAAGCTTGCCTGTGTTTCCAACAAAGCGGATGCTGCCATGAGAAAACTCTGCGACGGATTCTTCAACGGTCTTTTTGACGATGCGGAGGGTGAAAGAGCGGGAGTGAACAAGAAGCCCGCACCCGACATGGTCTGGGCTGCATTGGAAAAGATGGGGGCAAAAAAAGAAGATGCGGTCTACATCGGAGATTCCAATGTGGATTATGAGACTGCCGTTAATTCCGGCCTTGACTGCATATCCGTATCCTGGGGGTTCAGAAGCCGCAAGTTCCTTGAAGATCTGGGATCCAAGTGCATCGTGGACAGCCCCGAAGAGGTTTTTAAAGTGATCATGAATGAGTGATTGCCAAAAGGGACGGGGAATCTTATAATGTATTTCAAATGGAGAAGAATATGCATCCCGTAAGACATTTTATGACAATCACAAAACACAGACACCTGGTGATAAAATACTGTTTTAAAGCAGGCATAGGCTTTCAGGGCCTGTTCCATGACCTTTCCAAGTACTCTCCCACAGAGTTCATTCCCGGGGCGAAGTACTGGACGGGGAAACATTCCCCCATCAAGGATGAGAGGAAAGATGCAGGGTACAGCCTTGCCTGGATGCATCACAAAGGCAGGAACAGACATCACTATGAGTACTGGATGGACGCAGACCCCGTGACCAAGGAACTGGTGCCGGTGCCTATGCCCGACAGATACATAAAAGAAATGTTCTGCGACCGTCTGGCGGCTACCAAAGTCTACATGGGAAAAGACTACAGGCAGGATGAACCTTTAAAGTACCAGCGGTGGGAGTCCTCCTTCTGGAAGATCCATCCGGAGACTGCGGAAAAACTGGTTTTCCTTCTTGAAATGCTGGCGGAAAAAGGCGAAAAAGAAACATTTAAATACATTAGGAAATGGACCTGAGAAGGTCCGTTTTTTTATTACATTTTATACGGAAAAACAACGAAAAATCACGAAAAAATCAAAAAAATCATTTGACAAAGGATTCTCTTTGATTATAATGTACTAAAGCACTATTATGCTGAAAAAATTACACATTTGCAGGGGAAATTAAAAGAATTTTTGTAAAAAAAGGAGAAAGATAATGGCAGCAAAGAAAACTACTACAGAAACAGAAGCAAAAAAGACTGTTGCAAGGACAACTGCAACAAAGACTGCAGCAGCAAAGACAGCAGCAAAGTCCGAAGAAGTAAAAGAAACTCCCAAGGCTGAAGCAAAGCCCGCAAAGGCTGCAAAGGAAATAAAGACAAAGATCGCCGTACAGTTCGGCGGCAAGGGCTATGAGACCGATGATTTCGTAAAGATGGCAAAGGATGTATGGACCTTCGATCTTAACAGAGAAGTTGCAGACCTTAAGCAGATCGATCTTTATGTAAAGCCCGAAGAGAACAAGGTTTACTACGTATTCAACGGCAGTGAGCTGGGTTCCTTCGACATCTGAAAAGCAGATAAGAGAGAAAACATACAAAAAGAGACACGGGAAAAGTCCCGTGTCTCTTTTCTTTATTATGACCCCGGGGTATATGTCTATTTGTCCAGATGTACATCCAGCTGATTGAAGGGGATCTCAATGTTGTTTTCCAGAAAAGCGTTGTTGATGGTTTCCTGGAGTCGCCATTTGGTGGTCCAGAAATCCGAGGAGTTCACCCACACGCGGAAACCGATGTTCAGTGAACTGTCTCCGAATTCTCCCAGGAAGACAGTGAGACCTTTATCTTTCAGGGTGGAAGCGTCTGCTTCGTATATGCCCGTAAGAATGTCCTTGACCTTTTGGATGTTTGTGCCGTAAGCCACAGGAAGAGTGAGGTCCAGACGGCGCTGCTTCTCGTGGGAAACGTTGGTGATGGTACTGTTGGAGATGGTTCCGTTGGGCACCACGATGGTCTTGTTGTCGGGGGTGCGGAGGGTGGTGTAGAAAATGTCGATGGATTTTACAGTTCCTTCAACGCCGCAGGTCACGATGTAGTCTTCAACAACGTAGGGCTTCAGCACCAGGATCAGAACGCCTCCCGCAAAGTTGGAAAGGCTGCCCTGAAGAGCCAGACCGATGGTGAGGCCCACGGAGCCCAGAACCGCAACTATGGTGGTGGTTGCTATGCCGAAGATCTCAAAGATGGCAAATATGGTGAGACCGTAAAGCCCGATCTTTATGAGAGACAGGAGGAAACTTTCCACGCCTTTCTCCATTTTGGTCTTTTCCATGGCTTTCCGGGTGATGTTGATGACCACGGATATGAGTTTTCGGCAGATGATGTACAGGACAATGGCCAGCACGAACTTTAAAAGCCCGGGAGCTACTACTGTGATCAAAAAGTCCTGTAAATTTACAAGACTTGTTCTGGCATATTCCGCTATGTCATCCCCTACGTTGGTCGCGTCGGAGATCACCGTCTGCTCGGCGGCTACGGTGAAAAGTGAGAAAGATCTGTTCAAAAAGGGCATTTTGAAACCTCCGATATTCTATGATCTGTGATTTCTGTTAATTATAGCATATCCTTTCACCTCATGTTGACTTTTTTTGTTTCTTATTGTATTAAATAGATAAATGTTGTTTTTACAACAGAATAACATGAACATAGAATATATCATTTTTGTCACGGAGGTCTGTATGGAACAAAAATGTTACAGCGAAGCCGCAAAATGCCTGAATGTACGTGGTATGCTGGAAAAATGTGTGCTTTTTAAAGGAATAGGACCGGAAGAGATCGATGATCTCATGAACTGCATGAACGGACAGGTTTTTCATTACGATAAGGGAGAGTATCTTTTCAGGGCGGGACAGTCCATCAGCCGGGCATATATTCTGCTCAACGGCCGTATCATTGCAGAGCAGGTGGACTACTGGGGCAACAGGGACATATTGCAGGAATTCGGTCCGGGAGAACTGGTGGCAGTGAACTATGCCATCGTTGACGCGGAAGCGGTGCCTACAGATGTAATGGCTCTGGAAGAATCCTGCGTTCTCACGGTGGAGGCGGAAAGGCTCATAAAAGTCTGCGACAGAGGCTGTGCCTGCCACAACAAGGTAAAGGACAATCTCATCATGATGCTTTCTTCAGGCAACAGGTCCCTGGCGCAGAAACTGCGTCATGTGTCCAAGCGTTCCACCAGAGACAAGTTGATCTCCTATCTCACGGACAGCGCCATAGCGGCAGGGAAAATGGAATTTGACATCCATCTTGACCGGCAGCAGCTGGCAGATTATCTGGCTGTGGACAGGAGTGCCATGAGCGCCGAGCTTTCCAGAATGAAGAGTGAAGGAATGCTGGATTACAAGAAGAATCATTTTGTTTTACATGTCAGGGAAGAAGCTGTATGACGGAAGATGAGAAGAACTTAAAAGAAAAAGGTTACCGGTCTCTTGATTCGGAAATGAAGAGACGTTTCGGCACAAAGGTCTACAAGATCTCGCTGGATGCAGGCACCACATGCCCCAACCGTGACGGAAAATGCGGTTACGGCGGATGCATCTTCTGCGCCGACGAGGCCTATGCCGTTTCCGCACTGAGCATTGCAGAACAGCTGAAAGCCGCAAAAGAAAAGGTCTCTGCCAAGATAAAGAACGGAAAATACATCGCCTACTTCCAGTCCCACACCAACACCTACGGAGATCTTGAAAGGCTGGAAAAGATGTTTGCGGAAGCCATGGAGGATCCGGAGGTGGTGGCTCTTTCTCTGGGCACAAGGCCTGACTGCATCGGAGACGATGTGACGGAAATGCTGACAAGGCTCAACAAAAAGAAACCCGTATGGGTGGAACTGGGCCTGCAGACCATACATGAGAGAACTGCGGAACTCATCAACAGATGCTACTCCCTGTTTGTTTTTGAAGAGGCATATGCCAAGCTTAAGGCAGCGGGTCTTGAGGTGATAGTCCATGTGATCATCGGACTTCCCGGGGAAAGTAAGGAAGATGTGAGGAAAACCGTCAGGTACCTTGCTGATCTTGAGCCCCGTCTTGACGGCATAAAACTTCAGCTTCTTCACGTACTCAAAGGAACACGCCTGTACGAAATGTACACTGAGAACCCCGACATCATTCATCATTTCTCAATGGAAGAATATGTGGACTTTGTGGCAGAACTTGTAGCCATGCTCCCGAAGGAGACCGTGGTGCACAGGCTCACAGGGGACGGGCCGAGAAAGTTGCTGGCAGAACCCCTTTGGACCACGGACAAGAAGAGGGTGATGAATGAGATGAGAAAGAGATTGAAATGAATCGAAATTATATGCAATCTTTCGTCAGAAGAAAAACACTTGTTTTTTTTGGCTAATAATGATAATATAATTATGACATAATTATATGAGGGGCGGGCAGATATGAACGAAATAACGTTTGGATGGGATGATAACAAAAACGCTATCAACATAGTTAAACATGGAATTTCTTTTGAGGAAGCCAAGACTGTTTTTTATGACGAAAATGCTTTGGTTATTGCAGATCCTGATCATTCTGCCGATGAGGACAGATTCATAATCCTTGGTTTTAGCACTTCGGCAAATCTTCTTGTTGTTTGCCACTGTTATAGGGAAGATGATATGGTGATCAGGCTGATTTCAGCCAGACGAGCAACGACATCCGAGGAAAAGAATTATTATGAATAATTTGAAGGAGGTTGATACTATGAGAGATGAGTATGATTTTTCAAAAGGAACAAAGAATCCCTATTACAGTAAATTAAAGAAACAGATAACCATAAATATTGATGTCGAAACTATTGATTATTTCAAGGCACAGGCTCAGCAGACCGGAATCCCTTATCAGGTACTCATTAATAGCTATCTTGGTGATTGTGCAAAGAATAATAGAGAGCTTTCTGTAGTATGGAAATAATCCTGCTTTTCTGACAAGTTTATTCTAAACTCTCACGCAAAGGGGGGTAAAATTAGTTTCAAACGCCCCCTATGGCTCATTTTCTCATTGACGCGGGTTTAAAAGCGGTGATATAATCCAAGCAAAGAGCTACACAGGGAGGTAGAAGAATGAACAACAAGCAGAATCGCCAGGCTGGTTTTGAGGCCATGGCAAGAGGAAATAAAAAAGCAAATCCCGGAGCCAACGGCGGCAAGAACAACGCCAAGGTCAACAGCGGCGCTGTGAACACCAACGTTAAGGGCGGCCAGGCAGTTCGCCGTCAGGGACAGAGAGGTCAATAAGATCCGAAACCTTAAAGAGCCACATAGACCGTGGCTCTTTTCTTTTTTACTATTTATCCTTTAAAAACTGTCAATTATCCTTTTGTGATACAATAAATTAATTTTTGGGTGATAATGCCACTATCCGGGTCGGGAATAGTTCCCGGCTTATAAATAATTTCTAACGGGAGGAACTTTATGGTTAAAATGTCTAAAAAGAAGTTCACTAAAATCTTCTTGCCACTTTCATCCGTAGCATTGGCATTTGCGATCGCGGTACCTGTACTTTCAAACATGTACTCGACCACACTTGACACTGCTTTGGGACAGGGCAAACTGCACGTTGTTGCGGCAGAGGGTTCGGAAAACTGGGATACGGATTATGTTGAACAGAAATACTCTTCCGAAGCTGAAGCAAGAGCAGCAGGTGAGGCTTTGACAAAAAAGATCGCCGATGAGGGTATCGTTCTTTTGAAAAATGACAACAATGCACTTCCCCTTTCAAAGGGCGATAAGGTCGCGCCTGTGGGTTATGCATATAAAGAGCCCGTTTACGGAGGGTCCGGTTCGGGAAACGTTGATACCTCAAAGGCTTCGATCGTTACACCCCAGAAGGCTCTCATAAACGCAGGTCTGTCCGTTATCGGTTCCATCGAAAAGATCACACTGAACCAGCAGGCTGCAGATGTTGCGGAAGCTGCAGGTACATTACCTGCTATCGCAGGCTCCGGAATGTTCAGGAATGACTTCAGACTGAAAGCTGCCGAGCCTTCAATCTACAATTCTGCCAAGGCAGATTTTAACGGCGCAGCTGCGATCATTTTCATCGGAAGAGGCGGCGGAGAAGGCAATGACATCAAGCGCGACGGTTACACAGACGGAACCAGACACTATCTGACATTGTCTCAGAACGAGAAGGACACCATTGAATATGCAAGAAACAACGGTGCTTCCAAGATCATTGCGATCATCAACTCTTCAAACGTTATGGAACTTGACTGCATTATGTCCGGAAAATATGCGGTTGATGCCATTCTTTGGGTCGGAGGCCCCGGTTCAACAGGCTTCGACGCTATGGGTGACATTCTTGTAAACAACGTTAACCCTTCGGGAAAGACAGCTGACATCTACGCAAAGGATTTCTTTAACGATCCTACCTATGTAAACGTTGGAAACTTCGAGTACAGCAACGCTAAGTACGACGGCGACAAGACAGCTCACTACGTTGAATATGAAGAGGGCATATATGTCGGCTACAAGTACTACGAAACAGCGGCTGCTGAAGGCGAGAACTACAATGATCTCGTAACATTCCCCTTCGGTCACGGCCTTTCCTACACCTCATTCGATCAGAAGATCACAAAGTTCAACACTAACGGCGGAAAAGTAACCGTTACCGTTGAAGTGACCAACACAGGAAAAACTGCCGGCAAGGATGTGGTACAGATCTACTGGGGTGCAGATTACACCGATTTTGACAGAACAAACAAGATCGAGAGGTCCGCAAAGAACCTTGTTGATTTTACAAAGACCGGCGTGATCCAGCCCGGCAAGAGCGAGACGGTCACCGTTGAATTCAACACGGAAGACCTTGCTTCTTACTGCTACACAAGAACAAACCCCGACGGAACTGTAGGCTGCTACGTTCTTGAAAAGGGCGAATATCAGATCTTCCTTGGCAAGAACTCACATGATTCTTACGAATCAAAGGTTTTCACCCAGGGTTCAACAGTATGGTTTGATAACACGAATCCCAGACAGTCCGAAAAAGACGGTCAGGCGATCCTTGAAGCTGACGGCACATTAGCCAATGTTCCCGCAAAGGTTAAGGTTACCGCAGACGCAGAATTTGTTGCAGCAACAAACAAATTCCAGGAGTCTTCCGACTACATGAACGAGTCCGGAGTTACTATGCTCACAAGAGCAGACTGGAAGAACACAAAGCCCACCGCAGGCACTGTAAAGGCTCTGGAAGGCAAGTACCTTGCAACCTTCAATGCCAACAAGAAGGACGGCTTTAACGCAGAGACAGATGCAAACCTCGGAAACGTTGTAACATCAAAGGTTTACAACAATAACGCCGTAAACTTCGCAAACAGCGGCTACGACCTTTCTCAGATGAGAGGTAAGGATTACTACGATGCTGAGTGGGATGTGCTGCTGGATCAGATCGATTTCTCCAATGCGGACGTTCAGGAAGAATTGAGAGATCTCCTTTTCTACGGCGCATACAACACAGCAAAGCTTACATCCATCGGAAAGATCTCCACAAAGGACTACGACGGTCCTCAGGGCTTCTCTTCATTCATGGATTTCGGTCATGACTGGTGCGCATATTGCTCCGAAGTAGTGGTTGCTTCCACATGGAACACAGAACTTGTTGAAGAATACGGTGCAGCGGTTGCAGACGAAGCTATCGCAGGCAGCAGCAAGATTGCCGGATGGTATGCACCTGCAATGAACATCCATCGTTCTCCTTTCGCAGGAAGAAACTTCGAGTACTACTCGGAAGACGGTGTTCTTGCCGGTAAGATCGCTTCTTCCGTCATCTCAGGCGCTGCAAAGAAGGGTTGCTATGCCTACATGAAGCACTTCGCACTGAACGACCAGGAAACAAACAGAACCGACAGCATCTGCACATGGGCTACAGAGCAGGCTATGCGTGAAGTTTACCTGAGACCTTTCGAACTGGTTGCAAAGTACTCCAGAGGCCAGGTTTCCTACACAGCTGATGCGCAGGGAACAAAGGCTACCAAGATCACAAAGGGATGTACTGCGGTAATGTCTTCCTTCAACTGTGTCGGCGCTACAATGGCATCGTCCAACTACGGTCTTCTTACAGGAGTCCTCAGAGATGAATGGGGCTTCCATGGCGCAGTTATCACAGACTTCGGTCCTGTTGTTAACTATGACGCAATGATCAGATCGGGTAACGATTTCCTTCTCAATGCAAACTGGGGCGGAAGCAAGCCTGCACTCGGTCAGGTATTTGCGGACACCACTTCAAATACTGCAAAGAATGTCATGAGACAGGCAGTCAAGAACATTTCCTACACTGTTGTTAACTCACTGGCATATGACGAGATCGCTCCCGGTTCAACATCTTACAGAGACGTTTCTCCTTGGAGGATCTGGTTCGGCATCCTGACAGGCATATTTGCTGCATGTGCTCTTACAGGCTACTGCTTCATCTGCATCAAGTGGTTCAAGAAAAACGAAGACTGATAAACACTAAACATAAAGAGCTGATCGCGTGGTCAGCTCTTTTTTACTTGTTTTTGGAGAGAATAAATGTTATTGTGAAACATGGAACCCGGGCATGGACCCCGGGGACGGGGTTAGTGGTCCAAAATTTTTTTTTAAGTTAAAGGATGTTCGCTGAAATGTTGAAGTTTGTACATTTGTTTAAAAACTATTGGCTGGGCATATCTTTTCTGGGTATGGCCGCTTTTGCAATACAGGAAATTCCGTATATGCTCATGCCGCTGATCAAACCCGCGTCAAATCCCATAATGAACATGCCTCACGAGATCAAGTGGATCGAGGCGGTACAGGGGATATGCGGGGTTCTTTCAATGGTCTTGTTGATGCTGATAGTAAGGGATGATGTGGGGGCGTTCACTTTGGCGACCGCCTGGGAGAAGGTTTTCTTTGGGCTGACCGTTCTGATGATAGCGATCAATTTTGCCGGCTGGACCCTATACTATACGGGGCATCAGTACGGATGGCTGATCGTCCTGAGCCAGTTCGCCGCTGTGCCTCTTTACTACCTGTTCTTTGGATTGTGGAGGAGCAACTACATTCTGGCCGGCGTCTGCGTCCCGTTCTTTTTGGTGCATACGATCAATGGGGCGATGAATTTTTTGAAGAAATAAGGGAATGTTAGCATAATATGCAATTCACCTTGTGCAAAAATGCACATGTTGATTGAGGAGTTTTTCAACCATGAATATTCAAATATTCGGAACTAAAAAGTGCAATGATACGAAGAAAGCGGAGCGTTTCTTCAAGGAGCGCGGCGTTAAGGTTCAGTTCATTGATATGAAAGAAAAGGGCATGAGCAAGGGCGAGTTCACAAGCGTGGCTTCAGCCAACGGAGGCATTGAAAATATGCTTGATCCGGAGTGCCGTGACAAGGACACCCTTGCTCTCATAAAGTACTTGTCGGAAGAAGACAAGCTGCAGAAGATCCTGGAGAATCCGCAGGTCATAAAGACTCCGGTGGTGCGTAACGGAAAGCGGTCCACCATCGGGTACAAACCTGAGGTATGGAAAACCTGGGAGTAGGAATAGCTGATATGCATTCCTTGTTAAAATGAACCGCGAACCCCGTCCCTAGGGACCATTTGGTCCCTCTTTTTTTTACAAAAAAAGGTATTGACAAAACTGTGTGATTGTATTATTGTACTATTATCATAATACAATAGTGAAGGGAGGAAACAGCATGCCATGGAATATTGAGTCGGACCGACCGGTTTATCTGCAGATAGTGGAGCATATAATGAATGACATATTCTCCGGGCGGATAAAGACGGGGGAGCAGCTTAAAAGCGTCAGAGACCTTGCCACGGAAGCGGCGGTCAATCCCAATACGATGCAGAAAGCTTTGCAGGAACTTGAGCGGATCGGGCTGGTTTACAGCAGAAGAACAAGCGGGAGATATGTTACGGAAGATGCGGAACTTGTCAAAAAGCTCAAGGAAGAAAAGACTTTGGAGCAACTGAAGATCTTTTTGGAACGAATGGAAAACATCGGCATCAGCAAACAGGACCTGATCAGGATATTGGAAAGTAAATAAGATTAAGGAGAGAACTTATATGGATGAACTACTGAGAATAGAAAATCTGTCCAAGAAGTACGGCAGCAAGACAGCCCTTGACAGACTGGATCTTACTGTGGGACGCGGGCATATCGTTGGCCTTCTGGGCCCCAACGGAAGCGGCAAAACAACACTTATCAAGCTTATCGCAGGCCTTCTTACGGCAAGTGAAGGAAAGATCCTTGTAAACGGAAATACCGTAGGCGTTGAAAGTAAAAAGGTCATATCCTACCTGCCCGACACCACCTATCTGAATATGAATCAGACCGTTGATGAAGTGATAAAGCTGTTTAAAACCTTCTATGCGGATTTTGACGAAAACAGAGCGAAAAATATGCTTGCGGCCATCGGAATAGAAACAAAAACGAGGCTTAAAACCATGTCCAAGGGAACGAAGGAAAAGGTTCAGCTGATCCTTGTGATGAGCAGAAGAGCCGATCTGTACATCCTTGACGAACCCATTGCGGGAGTTGACCCGGCTACCAGAGATTATGTCTTGAATATAATCCTTTCAAACTATGACCCCAATGCTTCCATCATCATTTCCACTCATTTGATCAGCGACATCGAGAAGATCCTGGATCAGGTGGTCTTCATAAAGAACGGCAAGATCGAAAGATTCGGAAACGTGGATGACATCAGAGAAAAAGAAGGAAAGAGCATTGATGCTTTGTTCAGGGAGGTATTCAAATGTTAGGAAAACTTTTTGTTTCGGAAATCAAACAGACATATAAGCCCATGGCGATTACAGGGGCAGTGCTTGTATTAAGCACCCTCCTGGCAAACCTTGAATCGAACATAATGAAATGGATGAATGTGGCCTCCGATAATATTCTTGGCAGCATCATCACCGGCATGATGAATATGCTTTTTGTCTTTTCCGTCATTGCGGTTTTGATCGTGGGATTCGTATTTCTTATTATCGGATTTTACAAGAGCATGTACTCGGAAAGAGGTTACCTCACCCACACTCTGCCTGTAAGCAGCGTTACGACTTTCAACGTTAAACTGCTCGTTGCCGTATTGTGGATGGCAGCTGCGGCTGTAGTTATTGTTTCATGCTTTTTGTTCAGAGCTTTGAACATCACGGGAGAAAGTCTCGGAGAATTTATCGGCAGACTTCAAATGATCTTCCGGATCACAGATCCTGAATTCAAAGGTATTCTGTTCATTGGAAAGAGCCTGGGCGGTACTGTTGTCAGATTTTCAATTCTTGGTCTTTTGGGAATATTGGGATCCTTCCTCTTTTACTTTACCGCCATCACCATCGGACAGCTTTCAAATGAGCATAAGGTTGGCTGCGCCATCGGAGCGGGAGTGGTTTTGTATATGATCCAGCAGATGCTTGGCTTTGTTGTTATGATCGTATGCTTTATCGGATATCTGGCTAAAGACGCTGTCATTACAAACGAAATCGCCATCCTAAACAGAGGCGCTATCGCAACAATAATCGTCTACACATTGTTTATGGCAGTACAGTACGTCGTAGACTTGTACATAGTAAAGAATCGCCTGAACCTTCAGTAAGGGATATGCAAGAGAGAGCCTTAAAACGGCTCTCTTTTTGTGCGATAAGCGAATGCCCTCGGCAGCAAGCTCGCTTGCTGGACGAGGGCTGAGTGAACGGTCATTGAGCGGACTTCGTACGCGAGATGACCCGTCGAATCGAGTAGGAGTCAGCCTACTCGATAGGGATGGTTTGGCAGATGGACCTAGGGGACGGGGTTAGTGGTCCATTTGCCCGGAACTG
>JAILRC010000069.1 GCA_024698485.1 Lachnospiraceae bacterium
TCCGTCAGCATTGTCTTCGTATCTGTAAAGGAAGTTGATTCCGTCCTTAATTCCGTTGCCCTCAAAACCTTCCTGAAGAACAAGTCTGTTTCTTGAGTCGTAGGTGTAGTAAAAACCACGGTCGGGGTTCATGTTATTGTCGTAGAACGTCTTTTTCGTCATATTTCCGTTGTCGTCGTACTCTGCGGAAATATATCCGTCAATTCTCTGCATAAGCACGCCCGCTGCGTAATAGGGAACAGGTGTTGTAGGGATCTTGTCATTTGAATCGCTTCGGTAGACGTAAGGAGTCGGAGTAGCGGTCGGCTTCGGAGTGGGTGTATTAGTAGGGGTAGGAGTCGGAGTGCTGGTAGGAGTAGGGGTATTGGTCGGCGTAGGAGTATTGGTAGGAGTTGGTGTGTTAGTCGGCGTAGGTGTAGGTGTATCTGTCGGAGTAGGAGTGTTTGTAGGCACGCTTGTAGGAGTGCTTGTAGGAGCACCGGTGGGTGTGCTTGTGGGAGCAGGAGTCTCCGTGGGCTTTTCTGTCGGAGCAGGCGTGTCCGAGGGCGTAACCGCAGCGGTGCCGGTTGCCATTTTGTCTGCTACGGGAGTGTGGGTTGCGGTGTTATTGCAGCCGCCAATCAATAAACAAGCAATGCAAGCACACACACAAACTAAAATCTTTTTGTTCATAATGTCACCTATTGATGTCTTTCTTATATTTTTATATGAGAACTTCTTTTTTACTCGAATTAAGAAAATCAAGTATTTTTGCTCTCAAACTTTTTTATTATATCACAAAATGCGAATTTGACTACTCTTTTTACCGAGATTATGTTTTTTTGCTTTCTTCTTTCGGGCGGTGCAAAACTGAGTTTTAAACTTTCAGAATGGCCTCGCGGTTGCATATATGTGAAAATATCAGTAACTTGGTTTTATATTTAATTCGAATTTAACTCGATTTTAACTCGATGAAGAATGAAAAGCGACTTACGATAGAGCGCATCGCAGAAAAGACTCATTTGGCAGAGGGTAAACTACTGGGGGCTATAGAAAACCTAATTGAAGAAGGACTAGTGGAAGGTGTAGGAAGCGGTAAATCAAGATCCTATATTCTTTCCGTGAAAGTGTATAAAGAAAACAATAGAAGTATTCAATATGTGAGACAAACAGGTATAGATAGAGTTGCTTATCCTGAAATGATTATTAAGCTTGCACAAACACAGGGGGGGTTTATTACTAAACAGGACGTGGCAGAACTCTTAAAGGTAACTCCGGATCAGGCATATTCTGAAATAAAGAAACTTGTCAGTGAAGGAAAGATATATAAGTACTGTGGCGGGAAATATACTAAATACAAATTGAGGTGATGAATTTGCCAGAAATAGGTTATGAATTTGCTTGATATAAAATAGAGGTCATCTATTATATTATGTATCCTTAAATAAATAGTGCATTTATTATGCAGCTTGGTGAAAAACGGAGAAACAAAAAGGAGAATAATATGCCGATGATGAATGACAAGGTTCAATTATTTGAAGATCAGCCTATAAGGACAGCGTGGGTATAGGAAGAGGAGGAATGGTACTTCTCGATTGTGGATGTCGTGGGAGCACTGACGGAACAGCCGGATTTTGATGAGGCGAGAAATTACTGGAAGGTGTTAAAAAGCGGACTTAAAGATGAAGGAAATCAGTTGGTTACAAATTGTAACCAGTTGAAAATGAGATTTGTGACATTAGAATAAAAAACAATATCGGATATGCTTAAGGCGTCAGGTAAGATTGTTGATATATCAGGTATCAGGCTCTGCAAGTTGATGCAATAAATGTATCGTTGATTGATAAACAATGAATTGATTATTGAAATGCGTGAGTTTTTTCTTCATAATGAAATCACACCGGTGAATTCATTATAAGGAGAAACAAAATGCATGTAATATTGGGAGAAAAAATCAAAGAACTTCGTAAACGCGACGGAAGGAAACAAGAAGATCTGGCAACTGCGCTGGGTGTGACAAATCAGGCTGTTTCTCGTTGGGAATCAAATAAGGGTTACCCTGACATGGAAATGATACCGGCCATAGCGAATTTCTTTCATGTGACAATAGATGAACTCTTTGGCTATGATAATGACAGAAACCTGAGACTTTCTGATATCTTAAGGAACGCGGATGCCTTGGTTAAGCCGGAAGAGAAGTGGACTAAACAATCGGTTGATAGGTTGGAATCCTTTTTGCGGGAAGCGCTCGCAGAGTTTCCCAACGAATGGCAGTTACAATACAGGTTGTCAGTGGCCCTCCGGGTAAAGAGCTCATGTATTGATAAAAGCCGGAAAGCAAAAGAGGAATCGTTAAGGGAAGCTGTGGAACTACTGAAGCAGGCAAAAAGTAACACTGAAGATCCTCATTGGAAAGATTCTATGACTCAGAGTCTTGCGCTCATATATTATCAATTGGGTGATGGTGATCAGGTCGAAAAATTAGCAGCAGAGAGTTCGCCGGTGTGTGTATGCCGGGAAATAATTCTCACCAATACACCGGATGTGAATAAGGCAAAGGAGTATTTTGAAAATGCTTTGCTCTCACTGATCCATGAGGCAGTCTTTGCTACGGTTAACATCGGCAGAGATGGTCAAAAACCCGCATATGCCAACAATAAGGAGCTATACTTGTCTCTGGCAAGAACACTTGAAAGCGCATTGGATGGAAAACAATATGGATTTTTCCATAGCGATATGTGCTTCCTTTATCTCGATGCAGCTCATATAAGCGCCCGGGAAGGAAAAGCAGACGAAGCTCTTGAATACTTTGATAAAGCGTATGAGCATATTTTCGGATTTAAAGATACGTGGGAAAGAAAAGGAATTGATCCTGATTCAGAAGAGCCGGAGACTATATCGAATTATCCGGGATATATAGTGCTCATTAACGAAAATATGCTTAGGGAGTTTATAAAAAAACTCCCGGAGAAGGTTGCGGAAAGGATTCGTAAATCTCCCAAGTATCGAGAGGTATTTGAATAGGTATCTTTAGGGGGATAAATCCTGCAGAGTCCTAACTTCTTATGATGATATTCAAATTGAGATTGCAAAATGTCATAATGGATGACGCAATGCTTGTCGTAATAGAAGGTTGAACCAAGGTGCAAAGTGAGGTAACAACAATGAGAAAGTATATCTGTCCGAAGCCGTTTTTATATGTTCTCACCATCCTTTTTATCATCATTAACTGCTTTACCGGAGCGTATTTTTCAGTTATTATCGGAAAAATAGTCGATACCGTCGGAGAAGGTGTCGAAGCGCTTGTCAAGGCTCTGGTGTTCGGGTTATTATTTGTGGTCCTATCTGTAGGAATCGATATACTTGGCGGGATATTAAAGGAAAAGATGACGGCAGAAAGCCGGAAGGCAGTCAAACATGACCTGTTTTCAGCAATCCTTTCAAAACCGATCTCAGATCTTTCTGAAGCAAATACAGCGGAGTTTATAAATGATCTGTCGAATAACATCGGCATGTTCGAACAAAATTATGTGAATGCCTTTTTCTCTTTGACTTCGGTTATCGCAATGTTCGTCTCAGCTTCGGTTATTACACTTACGCTTGAACCGCTGATGCTTATTGTAATGATCGTTCTGGCACTGATCACCCTGTTCGTTACTGAAAACGTAAGAAAAACAATAGAGAAAAGGTCAAAAGAGTATATCACTAAGAACTCGGAATATATGGCTGAGATAAAGGATGACCTTTCCGCATCCTATGTGATCAAATCGTTCGGTGTGATCGGAAAAATGCTGGATAAGCATGGGAAGAAGAATGCCGAGATCGAGCATGCTAAGTTTTCGCTTGGTTTTATACAGACAATATGCAGCAACGCCGGGCAACTGGTAGGGCTCATGTCGACCGTTTTGGTCATGTCTGCGGCGGCCTATTATGCCATCAATGGCAGGTTTTCCGCAGGAATGATAATAACCTTTGGAAGCCTTATCGGACAGATCGTGTCTCCGGTTGCAAGCTTCCCTACTGTTATATCAAGGTTTTCGACCGCAAAGCCGGTTGTAGAGAGATTTAAAACACTTCTGAAAAGCGAAGCAAAAACGAAAAATACGGTTAGAAAAGCCGGTCTAAACGATAAGATAGAGGTAAGGAATGTTTCCTTCAGTTTTGGTGATAAAAGGGTTCTAAACGGTGTTTCTGCGTGTTTTGAACGTGGAAAAAAATATGCCGTTACCGGAATGAGCGGGGGTGGAAAATCCACGTTCATAAACGTCATCACAGGTCTTTTGACTGCATCAAGCGGTGAAGTTACATATGACGGCATAAACATAAACGATATAAGCGAGGAAGACAGAAGCAGGATGATAAGTATTGTTCCGCAAGATACATTTTTGTTTAATGATACTGTGAGAAACAATCTGACATTGTTTTCGGATGAAATAACAGAAAAAAGTCTTTATGACGCGCTGAAACGCGCGGGGATAGCCGAGCTTGTCGAGTCGCTCCCGAACGGACTCGATACAGTTATTGCGGAAAACGGCAAGAATTTTTCCGGTGGTGAAAAGCAGCGATTTGCACTTGCGCGTGCTTTTTTAAGAAACAGTCCTGTGCTGGTGCTTGATGAGGGAACAAGCGCTGTCGACAGTGAGACGGCCGGCAGGATCGAATCTTTACTTCTTACTGATAAAGAGATCACGCTGATCGCAGTAACGCATAATGACGATCCGGGATACCTAAAAAATTACGATGCCGAACTAAGACTTTGACATGCTACGCCGATCAAAGATGAAAAATGGATACGGTTATAATAAATAATCTGTGCTGGGATCTTTTAAGCCAAGCAATATTCGTTTTGTGTGAAGGATTTGAACTGGTTACAAATTGTCACCGGTTGAAAATGAGAGCCCAAGATGGGGAAATGTGAACATCCAAAACCAGTATGATCTGGATATGCTTAAGGCAACAGAAAAGATTGTTGATATATCTGATATCAGGCTTTGCAAGCAGATGCAAGGATAATTGGTTGCAATATGAAATTAAAAGTGAAAAATTTTTTTATAATCGTTTGCGGAGTTGCATATGGTTTTATTTCTCTGTATTGGTTAAGCCTGGGGATAGCCATGGCTTTTAATATCTTTGGAGAGGATAACGGTCGTTACGAGGAATATGAATTTTTGCAGCCGTATGGGTGGATGCTTCTTACTCTCTTTGCCATAGTACTGGTTGTAATAGTATATGCACTGAAAACGAAGGGGAAGCTGATCCGTTTCTTTGGGGGATGGGCTGTAGGAGTTATATTTGCATATGTTTTAGCTAAGATTTGAGGATAATAGGATATGATAAAACTTACAGAAATAACGGAAGATAACTGGTTCGAAGTGGCAGCTTTGTCTGTCGACGACAGACAGAAAAAGTTCTTGGCGCCTCCCATCGGGATCATTGCCAGAGCATATGTATACAGAGATTGCAATGCCAAGGTCAGGGTGATCCAAAACGACGATGAAATTGTCGGCGTTGCCATGGTGAGAGAGTTTACGGATGAGCCCTTAGGATACGAACTGCAGCAGTTTATGATCGACAAAAGATATCAGCGCAAGGGATACGGCACGGAGGCTCTTAAACTCATTTTGGGTGAACTGCGTAACGAAGGACATTACGATCATTTGGAAGTGTGCGTGAAGATGGATGATGCAGAGGCGATCCGGCTGTACAACAAGATCGGATTTGTGGATTCCGGGTATATCGATGAAGATGTTCCCGACAGCTATAATCTGATCTACCGCTTTGAAGCTGAGAATAAAAGGATCTGACAGAGGAGAGAAAAAATGGAAACTTTAAAAAAAGTAGGTATGAATATCGTTGTCATGGCGCTGGCTGTCGCTATTTTGATAGTCGGAGCCCTGCCTCAGGATCTGACTATGGGTCTGTTCACAAATTATTATTTGAGACTCATCATTCCTTCAATCTTAAGAATTGCCGCCACCATGGCTCTGGCATGGGTCGTTTCGGCAAAACTTTTGAAGATCGATGCCGGGGAACTTGGCATTAAGCTTGGAAAACCGGATATAAAACTTGTGCTGATCGCTGTTGCGCTGCCTGTTTTGATCCTGGTCTTCTATGCATTCGTGCTTCCGGGCAAGGCATATGTGGCAAGACCCGGTGAATTTTGGAAGTCAGCGATCACAGCCCTGTTTGCAGCAGGCATTCCCGCGGGAATATGTGAGGAACTGGTCTTCAGAGGAATGATCTATCGTTATATGAAGAAAACACTGGGGACAAAGATAGCGATCATAGTACCTGCGTTATTGTTTGCATGTTTGCACATCCTGAACATGGAGAAGTTCGATGTTGTGGATCTCATCATCCTGATCGTGGCAGGATCGTCAGTGTCAGTGATGTTTACAATGTATGCCGAAGCTTCGGATTCGATCTATCCCGGAGCATTGGCTCATGCGGTGTGGAATGCACTTATCGTCGGAGGACTTTTTGGCATCGGAGATATCGTTAACGGTTCGGCTAATAAGTCCTATATCATTATCCCTGTCGAATCATCAAGCAAGTTCCTTACAGGTGGAAATTTCGGCGTCGAAGCTGCCATCCCGGCTATTTTGGGATATATACTGGCTGCGTTCTTGATCGCGCTGTTTCAGGGAATGATCCTTAAAAAGAAGTAATAAATGACGATAAACGGCAGATTACGGGAAGCCTCATATGCTGTGGCTTCCTGTTTTTTGTTCTGTGGAGATCCACTTGTTGCGGGGAAGGGGTATGCAAAAAGGATCCTTTTGACGGATTGACGTCATACAAATACAACTTTATAATACAGAGTGGATGTATTATTCCTTTGATGTTTTAAAAATGCGGAAAATGTCAATACAAAGCGAGGAGAAAAAATGACTATTGAAAACGAGTACCCCTACAGCATTAGAGATGTGCACATCAGCGATCCGTTTATCCTGGCGGATGAAAAGACGGGATTCTATTACACATATGTCCAGTTTGCGGATACGGAGCGTTTTCCGCAGGCCAAGGTTGACGAACCCTGCTTTTATGTCCTCAGGTCTCAGGATCTCATTAACTGGACAGCACCGAAGATATGCTTCAGAAAAGGAGATTTCTGGGCGGACAAAGACTATTGGGCTCCCGAATGTCATATATGGAACGGAAGATATTACCTGATCTCTTCCTTCCGGGCGGAGGGCAAATACAGAGGATGTCAGTGCCTTGTGGCAGATCATCCCGAAGGACCCTTTGTTCCTGTGGGCGAAGGCCCTGTCACACCTAAGGGCTGGCATTGCCTGGACGGCACATTATTTACGGATGCGGAGGGGGAGCCCTGGCTTGTGTTCTGTCACGAGTGGATGCAGGTGTATGACGGGCAGATCTGTGCGGTCAGGTTGAACAGGGAATTGTCGAAAGCAGTATCGGACCCCGAGATACTGTTCAGGGCTTCGGATGCGCCCTGGAGAGGAAATGCCCCGGCGGATGGAGGCTTGGTAACGGACGGCCCTTTTCTTTACAGAATGAAGTCAGGAGTTCTGATCATGTTGTGGTCAAGCTTTTCTGACAGAGGCGGCTACACTGTGGGATATGCAAGGTCTGCATCAGGTACGATACACGGTCCCTGGATCCAGGAGAAAATACCCCTTTACGCCCTTGACGGCGGCCACGCCATGCTCTTTAAGGCTTTCGGCGGGGAGCTGATGATGTCACTTCATTGCCCCAACATCCATCCCAAGAAGAGGATACTTCTGTTTGAAATGACCGAGGCGGGAGACCGTCTGGCAATAAAAAACGAGATCACGGGAAACTGGTACAATAACGCAGGCGGCGCAGCCGAACACTGGCGGTACAAGACCCCCTGCACCGAACCCATTTTTGGACCCGGGACTGGGTTAGGGATCCATTTTTGAATCAAAATACCAAATGACAACTGCCCAATTCTCGTATATAATACCTTGGAATTATTCAGTAAAGGAGTTCTGTATGAACAGCATATTAAAGAAGACAGCTGCGGGCTTTACAGCTGCATTGATCATATTTGCAACGGCTTGCGGCACAAAGCCTGTGGTTGAAGATCACGGCAAACAGGAGAGTGTCACTCCCACAGCCGGCGCGGAAGCAACGCAGACACCTGAGGTAAAGGAACCGGAGCAAAACGAGCCCCGGGCACAGGAAGAATACAAGATCCTTAAGAAGGGGGATGTGGCCCCTGATTTCACCGCAACACTGACAGACGGAAGCACATTTACTCTTTCAGAACACAAGGACGAAGTTGTTCTCATCAATTTCTGGGCTACATGGTGCCCACCCTGCGTAGCGGAACTTCCGGACTTTGAAAAACTTGCGGGAGAAAACATCGAAAACTTCACCCTCATCGCCGTGAACTGTACGGAAGAGGAGAAGACTGTGGATGCTTTCATCGAAAAGAACGGCTACACCTTCAAAGTTGCATATGATGTGGACTACACCATCGGTATGAAGTATCCCACTGACGGTATCCCTTATACTGTCATTGTTAAGGACGGGATCATCAAAAAGATCTATCTTGGCAGAAAAAGCTATGAAACTTTTAAAAAGGCCATAGAGGAGAATCTCGGAAAATGACGCGATTCAAAAGGATCCTTCCTTACCTGATCCTGCTGGCTTCCCTCGGACTTTTGGCCGTCGGACTTTGGAACGGCGGATTTGCCGATGTCCTTAACAAGGCGCGGATGATATGCTATGAATGCATAGGGATAGGTTGAAATGGAAGAAACAAAAAAGAAGAGAGGACCGTCCTTGAGGCGATATGCCCAGCTCATGGCGGCGGTCTTATACAATTGCAATTTTAAAGGCTTCAGGGAAAGCAGGATCTTTAAAGGCGACACCAAGGGCATATGCGTTCCGGGCCTCAATTGCTACTCCTGTCCGGGGGCTGTGGGGGCTTGTCCTCTTGGAAGTCTTCAGTCGGGGCTTCTGTCGTCTTGGACGAAGTTCCCCTACTATGTGCTGGGAACACTGATGCTCTTCGGCATATTCCTGGGACGTCTTGTGTGCGGGTTTCTTTGCCCTTTTGGATTTTTACAGGAACTCCTGTACATGATCCCCACCCCGAAGATCAAAAAAAACAAAGTCACAAGGGTGCTTTCAAAACTCAAATATGTGATCCTGGTGGCTTTTGTCATCATCATCCCCTTGGTGAAGTTCGCTCCCGGCTTTTGTAAGTACATATGCCCCGCAGGAACTCTGGAAGCGGGGATCCCCCTTGTGCTAGGTAACGAGATGCTGAGAGAAGCCATAGGCTTCATATTCTCATGGAAAGTGTTCGTGCTCTGTGCGACGCTGCTTTTGTGCATATTCTGCTTCCGTGGCTTTTGCAGGTTCATATGCCCGCTGGGAGCCATTTATTCCTTTTTCAATCCCGTGGCCTTTTTCGGCTTCAGGGTGGATGAGAGCAAATGTACCCATTGTCAGGCCTGCGTCAGAGCATGTCGTATGGATGTGAAAAAGGTGGGAGACACTGAGTGCATACAGTGTGGAGAGTGTCGTAAAAAATGCCCCGAGGGAGCCATAAAGTTTCGCTGCGGGAAGCGGTAACGGGCTGAACTGACAGTCTTACCGAAAAGGATCATATATGAAAAAAATGTACATTACCACCATGCCCAATCACATAGGGGCTTTTCTTAAAGCCAGCGAGTGCTTTGCGGCGTTGGGGATCAATATAACCCGAGTGAGCTACAACAAGGCGGTAGACTCCCATACCCTCTTTATCGATGCTGAGGGCGAGAAGGAGCAGCTGGAGAAGGCTGATCGGGAACTGGAAAAGATCGGTTATCTTCAGTCGGATCAGAACGAGCAGAGCATAGTCCTTCTGGAATTTATGCTGAAGGATGTGGCAGGGAGTGTTACGGATGTGCTCCGGCTCATCACACATCATCAGCTGAACATATCCTACATGAGCTCCCAGGAGAACGGCACTGACTATCAGGCCTTCAAGATGGGGCTTTTCGTGGACAACGAGGAAAAGATGAAGGGCTTTTTGAAAGAAGCCCAGGAGATATGCCCCGTAAGGGTTTTGGACTACAACCGTTCCGAAAGAGTCTTTGACAACAGCATATTCTATCAGTCCTTTGTGTCGGGCCTCATGCGCCAGACGGAACTGCCCGAGGAGTGCAGGGACACACTTCTCGTGAATTCCAACCTCATCATGCAGATGCTGGATGAGAAAGGGCAGTCACCTTACAAGACCTTTGAGAACATCAGTCTTTTCGCAGAGCACCTTTCAAGATACCGCGGAGAAGCCTTCGTTCCCAGGATCACGGAGCATAAGATAAGCGAAGACACTAAGATCACGGTCATCGAACCGCCTTGCGGAAGCAACACCACCATCATTCAGAGCAGGGGAGAGACCTTGTTTGTGGACTGCGGATATGCCCTTTACAGAGAAGAGATGATGAGAATCTTCAGGAAGCTTCTTCCCGATTTTGATAACATGAAGAAGCGCATATTGGTGACCCACGCGGATCTGGACCATTGCGGCATATTGTCCCTTTTCGACGAGATCTATGCAGGCAATCTCACAAAGGAATGCCTGGAATTTGAGCATAAAAGCGAAAACGGATTCCGTGAAAGGAATCCGTTACATAAACCATATGTCAGCATGTGCAAGACCCTCACCTACTATCACGCACCTGACCCCGATGGGATCACCGTGCTCTGGGAAGGTCGCAGGGATCAGAAGGGTGTGCTGGAACAGATGGGGTACTTCGACTTTGGAGAACTTCATTTTGAAGTCTATCAGGGTAAGGGCGGCCATCTTCCGGGAGAGACGGTGTTGCTGGACTATGAGCATCACGTGGCTTTCACCGGAGACATATACATCAACATCCACGGCATGACGCCGGAACAGACCGTATACAACAGATATGCCCCTGTTCTCATGACCTCTGTGGACACGGATCCGGCTCTCTGCACCGCGGAACGAAACGCCATAATGCAGCGTCTCGGGGCGGGAGAGTGGAAGATCTTCAGCGGCCACGGGATGATGAAGACATACAGTTTAAAAGTACAGTGAGTCAGGCGGCTTCCTTTGGAAGCACTCTGTAGGTCACTTCAATGAAGATCAGGTTCAGCAGGGTGAAGATCAGCAGATAATAGGGCATGATCCATATGCCGAAAGCCTGTTGCAGCTGACCGAAGAGCATGGGGGTAAAGGTGCTGCCGATGTAGGCAAAGGACATCTGAAGCCCGATGACCGGTGCGGAATATTTTTTGCCGAAGTTTATGGGAGCCATATGCATGATGGCGGGGTAAACGGGGCCGATGCCAAAGCCGATGAGAACGAAGCCCATGGCAGCAAGA
>JAILRC010000084.1 GCA_024698485.1 Lachnospiraceae bacterium
CGTGCAGTCGTCATATGCGAAAGCCTATATCATGGGAGCCAAGATTGTATGTAGACGTTTTTCAAGTTATACAGACGCAGGCATTTTGCAGTACATAAGCGATAGAGCAACGGAGGCAAAGGAGGCGTAGGGATGCAGAGTTTTATGATTGAAAGACTACGTGTATCCGGTGCCGGAAAGGTTGAGGGTGTCATCAACTTTACGGATGGGCTGAATATCATCCAAGGCCGTTCTAACACTGGGAAAACTTGGATACTCAAGTGCATATATTATCTTTTCGGCTCTGACACGAGACCTTATTCCCCGTTAACAGGCTATACAGATATTGAGGGTGTCTTCCTGACAAAGCGCTTTGGAAGAATAACCATATCCAGAAAACTTGACGAAGAGAAGGCCACTGTTGTCGCTGAAAGCGAAGAAGTCGAAGATGGTGAGTACGACACCAATTACACGAGAAGGAACAGCCTAAGGTATCTAAATGACCTATGGCTACGTATCGTAGGGCTCAACGAGACGATTGAAGTTCCGAAGACAGCGCGTTACGCAAGGGAGCGCATGTCGTGGACGAATATTGCAAGTGTTTTCTTTGCGGATGAAAACGAGATTGATAAGTCGGAATCCATAGTGATTAAAGATCAGAGGTATGCAACACCGCTGATTGCTTCGTTGTTCTTTCTGCTTACGGGCGATTATAAAAAGGGCATGCCTGAAATCACAAAGCCGGAGGTGGCTACTGCAAAGAAAAAGGCCGTAATTGACTATATTGAGGAGCAAGTAGCCGCTCTTACGGATAAGCGCGTTAGCTATATTATGCAGCTTGAGGAACTGGCGGAGATGAATATTGAGAGGGAAATGCAGCAACTCTCTGATAGTATTCAGGAAGCCCAGATAGAAATCGAAGAGCTAATTGAAGAAAACACAGCCATTGTAAGCCAGATGACGGAATACCAGCAGGAGGACGCCAATTGCCGTGTGCTTTTGGACAGATATGAATCCCTCATCAGTCAATATAAGGCAGACTTGCAGAGACTGGATTTTATTTCAAAGGGTGAGCGGGCAGTGAAGGGCTTACCGGAAAACGGGGTATGTCCATTTTGCGGTGGCGAACTGCATCCGGAGGATGACGACAGTTATCTTGAAGCCATCAACGCAGAGATCAAGAGAATAGCCTCCGAGCTTGCTATTATTGCTGCGACTGAAAAAAGTGTGCGCGAAGAACAGGAAACAACAAAGAAGAACATCGAAGAATTAAAGGGGCGCAGAAACGAGGTCAGATATGCTCTCGATAATAAGAGACATGAAATACAGGATTATCGATTCGGACTGCAACGGTTTAAGGATTACACGACGCTTCGGACTGGTATTGACTTTGTAAATGATCAGCTCGCTATACTTGGGCAAAAAAAGGTGGCTGAACTCCAGAAGCAAAACACTCCTCCACTCTACCATGCAAAGCGGGAGTTTGAGGAGGAGGTCGGAAACGGCTTTAATGCTCTTTTGAATAAGATACTAAAGGAGTGCAACTATCGAAACGCAGGGTACGCAAGCTGGGACTTTGGTACTTTCGATATCCTGATGGACGGTGTGCCGAAATCGGAGGATCAAGGTAAGGGCTATCGCTCCTTCCTAAATTCCGTTGTGGCTTTGATGCTGTATGAATACTTCAACAGTGATGAAGTGTTTATTAAGCCTGGCTTCCTTATGATCGATACGCCGCTACTTGGCTTTGATGAAAACGAGGACGAGTTTGGCGACAACACGATTAAAAATGGGTTGTACCACTATTTCATTAATCATCAAGGCGATGGTCAGATGATCATCGTTGATAACCTAAATGTCATTCCTGAGGATATAGATTTTAGGGCAAAAGAAATCAATGTAGTAACGTACCACAAAGATGAGAAAGATGGACACGTGTACGGCTTCATGCCAAGCTGGAGAAAAGATCTCCCGAAGGAGGGATTATGAAACTATCTTATAAAAAACTATGGGTAATGCTTGTCGAACGAGACATGAAAAAAACGGAATTTGCAAAGAGGGCAAAGATCAGCTCAGCCTCTCTTGCTAAGCTTGGTAAAGGTTCCAATGTCACAACGGATGTGCTCTTACGAATTTGTGAAGAGTTAAAGTGCGACATCTCAGATATTGTTGAAGTGGTTCCAGATGAGCCAGAAAGCGTGAATGATTCGGAAAGTGCTATATCATAATAAAGCTTATCAAAGCATGACTTTGCTGTGCGAATGATAGAAGCATCACTTTTCGCGATGAACTAAAAACGGAGAATTACGAGGAACGTGTATGCTGGAGAAAAAAGTGCAGGGTGGTTTCAATTTCATTGATCTTTTTGCGGGGGCGGGTGGGCTTTCAGAACGGTTCCTCCAGGCTGGCTTCAAGCCGGTCGCTCATGTTGAGATGAATGAATTTGCTGCAAAAACGCTTGAAACAAGGAGCGCCTATTACTATTTGAAAGAAACTGGCAACATTGCGATATACAAAAAGTATATGCAGGGGAAAATGACTCGCGATGAGTTTATGAAGCATGTCCCAGCTTCAATCACAAAGACCGTTATCAATGAGACGATGTCAGATAAAACATTGCCTTCGATTTTCAAAACCATCGATGGTATCATGAAAATCCGCGGCATAAAAAAGATTGACGTTATTGTCGGTGGGCCGCCTTGCCAAGCATACTCTCTTGTAGGCAGGGCTCAGAGCAGTCATATGGAAATACCTATGGCGGAAGATCCACGGAACTATCTGTACAAGCTGTATGCCCGGTTTTTGAAACAGTATCAGCCTCGCATGTTTGTTTTTGAGAATGTAATTGGAATAGAATCAGCAAACGGTGGCACAACATGGAAGAATATTAAGAAATACCTGAAAAGAGTTGGATATGAAATCGAGTGCCGAGAGCAGAATGCCCATACATTTGGGGTGCTTCAAAGTAGGCGGAGGATGATTATCGTTGGGTGGCTAAAGCAGAGCGGTTTGAAATATCCGGATTTCCTTGAAATCAAAACGGATGCCATTGTGAGCGATCTGTTTACAGATCTTCCTGCACTACATCCGGGAGAAAGCTCCGACAAATATACTAAGGCGAAAATGAGCAGTTATGTGAAAGAAAACACAATCCGAACTGCGAATGATGTTCTGACGCTCCACAACTGTCGCCCTAACATTGACCGAGACGTCATGATTTACAGGCGCACAGTAGAATTATGGAATGACGGTCACAAGCGGCTTAACTATAACGATCTCCCCGAGGAGTTGAAAACACACAAGAACAGGCATTCTTTCACAGACCGGTTTAAAGTAGTTGAAGGCGATGAGCCCTGCTGCCACACCATACTTGCGCATCTGTCCAAGGACGGCCACTACTTCATCCACCCGGATATCGAACAGAATCGATCCA
>JAILRC010000094.1 GCA_024698485.1 Lachnospiraceae bacterium
GCGATAAACTCGTAGGATGTAAAATACACTCGGGTTACCTTTCTTTATGTGCTTTGATCAGCACTCTTCGTCTTCTATTCTCTTTATAAGATCATACAGCGCTTCCGCTGAATTGAAATTTTCGGGTAAAATGTCCTTCGCACCGATGGTAACGTCCATTCTTTCGCTGATCTCGGACACAAGGGTCACGATGTCAAAAGAATCCAGAATGCCGTCATCGATCAACGCGTCCTCTGATTCAAAATCCACGTCGGGGTGGAGTTCCGATAAAATGTCAAGTAATTCGTCCATAGCTGTTCAATTCCTCTCTAGTCAAGTACTTTCGATAAATATTGTATTTGCGTAACCTCTCCGCCGGTAAGGAAAAATCTTAGTCTCATTTCTCCTTTTTCACAAACGAAGATGCTTCCGTCTTTTTCACCCTCGGGGTAAAGCGGGGACAATTCTTCCCAGCTCATGCCAATGTACGCCCCCTCCGCCGTTTCTGCCAGATCGTCCTTGAACAGGACCGCGGAAATGTATTCAACGCCCTGAACCTCATAAGTGTTGAGTTCAAAGCTTCCGAACCTGTAGACTCTGTCCATTCCTTCAAATGCACAGCTGGGAGCTTCATAAACGCTGTCGAAGGGCGGAAGCGCCTCCAGCACATCCTTTGCAATGGCGTCCATATAGATCGTGACTCCCTTGTACTTAAAGCCATATCCTTCCTTCTTCGCGTTGTCCTTTGAAACAACCGGCGTGGGCGTGGGTGCAGGTGTGACGTTTTCAGTATGTCCCAATGCTTTAAGCTTTTCGGATATGTCTGCTTCGTAGAATTCGATCTTCTCATTCCAGCGTTCGGTCAGAGTTTTTTCGTTCCTTCTGTCCGGTATCTTATATTCGGATGACAAGATCTTTCCCAGATGGTCGGTGATCTTGTCTGCCCCGTAAAGGTTCAGATGAAGCCCTCCGTCGTAGGTGTCGGTGTTAAAGTCCAGTCCCGTTTCTTCCGTCAGTTCCAGGTAGTTGATGTACTTCAGATCTCTTTCTTTTGCAAAAGCCTCGATCTGCTTTTCCCATTGAGGATACCAATAGGGGTAGAGGCTGGGAGCCTTTACAAGGATCAGGGATATTCCCTTTTCTTCGCAAAGATCCGCAATCTTTTCAAGATAGTCCCACGCATTCTCTCCGAAATCGTAGTCAGGAAGCTCCATACCTCCCGGCACATTTTCCGCAGGCTTGGAATCCACCCTCAGATAATAGCCGTTGTGGGAGACTTTCTCCTTACGGAAGAGATACTTAAGATCATCATCAGTAAGTTCAAAGATCCTTTCATGATAGCGAAGGATGGGGAAGACATATTCTATGAAGTCTTCCTCTTCCGTCATGGATGCTCTGATGGCTTTGATCTTCGGCAAGCCCCATTTCATGCCTTCCAGAGTGATGCGGTTGTAGGCTTCGCTCTGAGGCTCGTTGTATTTCATGGCAAGAACATTCATGACCACTACCTTGGGAGTCTCATATCTCAATGCATCCTCCAGCATATAGTAGGACTGCCACACCAGTTGCTGAGCACTGCCGCGGATGTAGGCGTTAATGCCGTAGTTTTCCCAGAGAAAGACAGGATCGAAGTTCTCATATGCTTCGCAGTCTCCCAGAAAAAGCACATCATGGTCGGCTTCGTCTTCGTAATATTCTGCTGTAAAGGCGCCTTCCGTCACGTCTCCGAAGTACTTCGGAACCACCAGCCTCTGCAAAAACCATAGTCCCGTAAGGGTAACGATGACAGCGACAAGGGCGCTAATCCGCTTCTTCATTCAGTTTTTTCCTGTCGATCTTGCCTGTGGCAGTAAAGGGCATTGCTTCCAGCTTCACCAGTCTGTTGGGGATCATGTAACGTTGCAGGGCATTTTTCAACGCCTTTGTGAGTTCCGCTTTCTCAATGTCCCCCACATAAAAGAGTGTGATCTTTCCGCTTTCCTTGGAATGAGTGCAGGCACAGAGTTTCACACCTTCGATCAGGGAAACATCCGCTTCGATCTCTCCCAGCTCGATCCTGTGCCCCATGTGCTTTATCTGGTAATCCTTTCGTGAAACAAAGATCAGGTCCCCGTTTTCGTCAAATCTTCCCAGGTCTCCTGTTTTATATATCCTTTCAACCCTTCCTTTGTCAATATGTTGGACAAAAGCTTCTTTTGTTCTTTCCGGATCGTTGTAGTAGCCCAAAGCCACACCCGGTCCTCCTATACCTATCTCCCCTGTCTCGCCTTTAGCCGCTTCATTCCCGGTCTCATCCAGAAGAAAAAGTTTTGTACCTTTGAAAGGTTTCCCCACAGGTATGGTGTCGGTTGCTTCAAAATTGTCCGGTATCTCATAGTAGGTGCTGACTCCGGTGCATTCCGTGGGTCCGTAGAGATTGAACATCCTCGCCTTGGGCAAGGCCTTTTTCCACAAAAGAAACTGTTTAATGGGGAAGATCTCCCCAACAAAGGTCAGTGTTTCAACATATTCAGGTTTTACAATGTCAAGAGTCCCGAAGGCAGAAACAAAGGTCAGAGCCGAAACCACCCAGCAAAGGGTGTTGATCTTCTGTTCGTTAAGAAACTCCATCAACAGAACGGGGGTCTTGAAAAGTTCTCTGGGTATCAGCACCGTTGTGGCTCCCGTCATTACCGTAGATAGTATCTCCTTAAGGCTCGCGTCAAAGTAAAGAGGAGCCTGTTCCCCGAAGCGGGTTTTATCTGTTATGCCAAGGGTCTCCGTCAGCCGTTCTCCGTAATTTGCCACAGAATCATGGCTGCAGGCCACTCCCTTGGGGACTCCTGTGGATCCCGAAGTAAAAAGGACATAGGCGGGATCAGAGCCTTCGACGGATGCATATGCCTTTGACAGAAGGGCTGGATCTGTGGGAGTTTTAATAATGTCGCTCCACAGCACCTTCCTGCTTTCGTCCTCAAACGCTTCCGCAAGCCCTATGGTGGATTCATCGCATACTATAAGGCGGGTACGGACATTTTCAAGTATGAGTTCTATCCTTCTTTTGGGCATTTCCTCATCAATGGGGACATAATGGTTTCCGCTGCAAAGGACCGCAAAAAAGGCTGCCGCCTCTTCGGGGCTCTTCTTCATGAACACCACAACGGGACTTTTCCCGGGCACGTTGCCTGCTATGAAAGTCCCCCCATTTTCCGCCGCATTAAAAAGCTCCCGAAAGGTAAGCCCCGACTTTCCATCGGTAAAAGCCTGCTTTTCGGGAAATTTTTCCGCTGTTCTTTTAAGATGATCGATCACATTCATTATTGTATTTCCGGATAAAGACTTGCGTCAAATACGTGCTGGGTCTTGATGGCATTGGAGTAGGAGCTCTGCAGACGTTCGGTCTTCCACATGAATATGCCCTCTTCCCGGGCATCTTTGTCTGCGGTGTCCGGATGCCAGACCGTAGTGTCGAAATGATACCATCCGTCTCCGATGTTCACCAGATTCCATACATGGGGATCGTTGTTTTCCGGGTATTTTCGGATGTCAATGTTGGGAATGCCCGCTCTGGTCAGCAGCACCTTGGCTGTGGCGGCAAAAACGTTGCAGTCGCCGATGTGCTCCTCCAGACCGTAATAGGCCGACTCGATGTAGTCGCTTCCCTTTTTTTCCTGATAGCCGATGTTCTTGTGAACATATTTGAATATGGCTTCCGCCTTCTGCCTGAGAGTCATGTCTTCGGTAACGATCCTCTCCAGAACCTGATCCGCTCTGGCATAGACCTCATCGGGAGAAGCCTTCGAAACAAGGACTCTGATCTCCGCAGTCGATTCATTTCCCGCGGAATCCTTTGCATGGTATACCGCAGTATATGTTCCGGCTTTCGCCATGTTTACGCCGCTCTTGTCCACCCAGAGATTGTGATCTTCCCCCCTGAAAGTGAACACTTCTCCGCTGTTGTCCGTAGCAGTGACGTTTCTTGTATAGGAAATGGTACCGTTCACCTTTGCCTCAAGATCCTCCGCTCCGATTATCACCGGAGGTTCAAGATCCGGCAAAGGCGTGGGTGTAGGTGTCACTGCGGGAGTGGCCGTTGCCGTAGGGAAAGGAGAAGGTGTGGACGTGGGTGTGATAGAAGGTGCGACCACCACAACCGTGGGTTTGGCGCCTTTTCCGCGCCCCGTCTCGCTTTCGTCTCCGCATGCCGCGAAAACCAGGCATCCCAGCAGTAGGGCAGCAGTCTTATATATGTTTTTTTTGACATGTACTGTCATTATCGTTCCACCCTTACCGCAACCACGCACAAAAGCCCGGTGCCGTTGATGGGTCCGTGGCAGGTGGACAACACCAGAAATTCATCGCCATAATGTGCTTCTATGCTTTCGTATTTTTGTAAGTTTACTTCGCTATGGCTCATGACATTGGCATACCAGTAATCAAACTCGCCTTCCGTAAGGTAGTTTGTGAACTGATAATACTTGAAATTCGGATCCTTGGGATCCGAGTAATCCATAACCTCGGCAGAGGTCATGACATTGGACCTGAACACGGATATGACCTGATAGATCCTGTGCTCGTAGAGGGAATCATATTCGATAAATCTATGATTCCAGGCAAATTCCGTATTCAGATAACGCTTGAGAGTACCGAACATGGATTCGTCTCCCATGTTGTGTCCGTATATGAGAAGGATGTCGGAAGGTGCATTTCCGCCCCAATAGCCGTTTTCTCTGACACCCACGCCGCTGTTGGCTCTGTAGTCCAGAAAAAGGCTTCCTCTGTCCGAATATTCGCCGTCCAGACCGCGTTTAAGATAGTATTCGCCTATCTCTCCGCCGGTTCCGGGCTTGTCCGTCTGGGTTACGGCATAGGATATGCCGTTCATGTTCTGATCGGACTGAGAATTTTGGATATGAAGCCATCCCACGATGTCCTCGTTGTTCCAAGCGCTGATTATCCCCGCCATCTTCTCCGTAACAACGGGCATCTCAGGCTCTGGCGTCTCTGTGGGAAGGATCTCGGGAGTTGTTTCCGGATCCTTTGTCCGTCCCGCTTCCAGTTCTTCTATAGTCTCATGGCCGATGGTGGCTATGGGATGATCTTCATTGCTCTCCATAAGCTCTCGTGTTCTTTGATCGTCGGCATCGCTCTTCGCACTCCTCATGAGGCGTACGATACCGAAGAGGATAAGGGTCAGAACCGCCAGACAGGCGACTGTAAGCCCCGCATAAACCGCTATTCTGTTTTTGTCTGATCTGTCATTGCTTTTCATAAAACACGTCCGTAAAAAAATCCCCCACCCGAAAATCATACCACGGAATGGGGTAAAAGTGAATACATAAAACAAAATGTAGTGGTTCTTGTTGTGAGCCCGAAGATCAGTCGCTCAGATCCGCGTCAAATCCCACCCTGAGGTCATAATCGGGATAAAGCTCCTGTACATCCTTTACCACATGGTCATACAGTGCTTCTCTGTCCGGGGCGCTAAAGCCCACGACTATGTCAAATCTCAGTTCTTTCTTTTCAGTGTTCACGTAGAAACCGTGCATCTGGACTATATTGTCATGATCCATCACCACTCTGCGAATTGCGTTCAGCATGGCAAGTTTCTCGGCGTCGCTGGTGTTTTTGCTGTAGACGCTGATGCCCGTCAGGAAAACATTGCACTTTGCCAGAACTGCCTCGGCGATCTCTCTCTCCAGTCTGTCCAGATCCGTCATCTTGAGATCCTCGGGTACTTCAATGTGCACCGACCCCGTCAGCATGTCGGGACCGTAATTGTGGAGCACCAGGTCATATGCCCCGCCAACCTCGGGAAAGCTGTTCACAACAGCCTTGACTTCCATTGCCTTTTTCGAGTCGGGTCGTTCTCCAAGGATGTGGGACAGGGTCTCTCTCAGCATCTCTATTCCGGAGCGCACCATGAGCAGGGCGATGACGATACCGAGATAAGCTTCAATACCAAAGCCGAAGAAAACGAAGATCAGGGCTGCCACCAGCGTCGCCATAGAAACAAGGGAATCCAGCCTTGCATCCTTACCGGACATGATCAGGGAGTCCGAGTCGATCTTTTTTCCTCTTCCGATGAAGAATCCGCCAAGGAAAAACTTCACAATGACTGCCACACCCACGATCACAAGGGTCACGACAGAGTAGTCGGGAGTTTCCGGCGTGATTATCTTCTTCACCGATTCGATTATGGATGTAACGCCGGCATATAAAACGATGACGGCAATGATCGCAGCACTGAGATACTCCACTCTTCCATGGCCGAATGGATGCTGCTTGTCAGGTTTCTTCGAAGCCAATTTGGCACCGGTAATGGTGATCACGGATGAAAGGGCATCACTCAAGTTGTTCACCGCATCCAAAGTGATGGCGATGGAATTTGAGATCAGACCAATCACAAATTTGAATCCCGCCAGCAAAACATTCACTGCGATACCCACAAAACTTGTCTTGATTATTTCTGTATTTCTGTTCATTTTTCTTCCTCTCGGCGTTGTCCCCGCCCCCTAATACAACAATACAGCCGATGCACCGCAGTACAAAGGCTGTGTTGTTTTGACACGGTCCTTACGGGCCCTTGATGTTCTGTCAGACTTTAAATCTGTTGATGGTTCTGAGCAACGATTCTGCTCTCTCGTCGATCTCGGTGATCATATCTTCGATACCGCCGGTGGATTCGGCCATCTCGATACTTCTGTTTGCGATCTCGCCTACGCCCACATTGGTCTCACTGAGAGTAGCATTGATCTCTGTGATGGCCTGAGTGATGACATCGAGATTCTTCTTGAATTCCGTAACGGAAGTGATGAAGCCTTCCATCGTGGTTCCGAAATTACCGGCATCTGCGGCATACTGCTCGCCAACCTTTGTGAATTCACCGAACTCTTTCGTAACCAGCTCATTGATGAAATCAGAAGTTACATTCATGGTCTTAAGCATATCGTCAACGGCGCTGCGGATCTCTCCTACGATCTGTACGATGTTCTGAACGGCTGCTGTACTGTCCTGAGCCAATTTTCCGATCTCATCGGCAACTACCGCAAATCCGCGTCCCTGTTCTCCCGCTCTTGCAGCTTCGATGGAAGCGTTCAATGAAAGGAGTCTTGTCTGACCGGCGATCTCCGAAATGGTATCCGTAAGGGAAGTGATCTTTGTAACAGCTTCCGCTCTTTCCGTAGCCTGCTTTACCTGATTCTGAACATCTGCCAACATCTTTTCGGCTCTCTCGGCTGCTTCACTGCTCTGCTTGCCGAGACCTTCAGCTCTCTTAATGACTTCAAGTGAAGAATCTCTGTTCTCCCTTGCGATCCTGTCAAGTTCAAGAGCCTCGTTGTTAACATCGCTGACTCTGTCCTTGATCCTTTCGGTGGTCTCGGCGATGTTGTTCATTCCGGCGCTGAGCTCCTGAGTAACCGCAGAGTTGTCTGCGGAAGCTCCCGCGATCCTCTGGGCACTGTCCTTGATCTTTTCGCTGTCAGCCTTAAGAGCAACGCTCTCCTCTTTAAGTCCCACGATAACTTCGTTGAGTTTTGCCGTAACTCCCACAAGGGATCTGGCAATGTTTCCGCTTTCATCGCTTCTCTTTGACATTTCCTCCATCTTTTCGTTTTTGGAAACATCAAGTTTTGCGATCCTATCGGCGCCTCTAACCGTAAATCCGTAAGGGCGGGAAATCGCAATACTTACCGCAATGCCGCCTGCAATACAGAGCATAAGGCATACAACCGCAACCCATATAAGAGTAACCGTGAGTCCGCCTGTGATCTTTGTAACATCTTTATAGTCGCATGTAACTACAACAATATCTTTACTTGATGTGATGTAGTAACCTGCAAGTTTATCTTCATCGTTGAATACATATTCAATTATATCGGGCTTGGGAACCGTTCCGCTCTTCAAGTCGGCCACAAGTTTCTTTACCGCATCATTGGATACGGAATTTCCGACCTTTGACTCGGTGGGATGATAAAGCATTGTGCCGTTCTTATCCACAACATAAACGTAACTGGATGTAAAGCCCGAAATGGAAACCTTTCCCAGCATATCCTTGTACTGGCTGTACGTCATTGCGCCTCTGCTGTCAATATACTCACCGTAGGAAACGGCAACATTGTACATGTTGTTCTTTACCGAATCCAGCAAATGCTTTTCAGATTGCTTTCCGGCAACCGTCAGCGATGCGATGGTGATGATCAATCCCGATACGATGATCGCGATCAAAAATCTTTCTCGTAACCCAAATTTTAGTTTCATAAACTGATTCCTCCGACGTTGTTCGGCGACGTAATCCTTTCCGCCTTTTTTGGTCTGTTTCACACATATGTATAAATGTGTGGAACTACTTCACCATTTTATCACGTTTTTAATGAAAATAAACTATTGACAGGGGATTGTTTCTTTTTTTTTAATATTTCAAATCGCTGTTTACAGATATGCCTGAATTGGGTTTTTATATCAAAAAAAGAGACACGGGACAAAATCCCATGTCTCTTTGATATGTCTCAAAATCAGATCTCTGCAACAACCTTCTTAAGAGCTGCAAGTGCTTCGTCGGGAAGCTTGTCGTAGCCTTCCTTCTTTGTTGCGAAGTCTTCAACAGCCTTGATACGTGTGTTCATAGCGTCTGTAAGAGCCTTCTTGTAAGAAGCGTCGTTCATATCAGGTGTGAAGTCGCCTGTCTTTCCGGACCAGTCGTTCATGATCTCGATGTCGCTGAACTTGCCCCACTTCTCGAACTTAGCCTTGCCTTCAACGATGGTCTCAAGGATTCCGAGAGTGTCTTCCTTCTTAACCTTCTTGCCCATGAAGTCGCCGGTATTAACGATGTAGCAGTCAACGTTCTTCTCAGCAACCAGCTTGTGGAACTTCTCGTAGTCGTTAACAAGAGGATAGGTTCTGAAAGGATTTGCATAAGGAACGATTCTGATAGCGTTCATATCTGTTCCTGCTGCAACACGCTCTGCGGAAGATGTCTTTGTAGCAAGGGTAGCACCCATAACTGCTGCAAGAGCTGCGCCCTTAAGCTTAACGATGGGCGGGATTGTAGGATCCTTCATGATCCAGAAGATTGCATTAACGGGAGCGTCGATCTTGTCTACGCGGTTAGGGCTCCAAAGCTTGGACTTGATAGCACGTCCGTTACCGTTCCTGATGTCTTCTGTAACGAGCTGGATCTTGCCCTCGTTGTCCATTGTTGCGGAGCAGTTCTGAACTGTGATGAGGTACTCGTTGTCAGGGCAGCCTGTAGGATAGTCAGCTGTCTTATCGAAGTATGTGGGCTCAAGTGCGATGGAAGCACATGTATCGGAGTTGATGATGAATGCGTCATCATGAAGAACCTTGATACCGCCGTCCTTGTCGTACTTTCCGCCGTGCTTTGCATGTGTAAGTGTGGACTTACCGGATCCTGACAGACCGTAAACGGAAGCAACGAACTTCTTGCCGCCGGGAAGTGAGTACTCCTTCTGTCCGCCGTGGCAGGATGCATAGCCGTTTCTGTTTGCGATAGCCCATGCGATGGTAAGTGTGCCCTTCTTGTGCTCACCGAAGTACTTCATACCAAGAATTGCTGCGCAGTTCTGGTTTGTATCGAAGTAGCAAAGGGTTCTGGGATCGCTCAGGCAGCTGTAATCAACATCGGGTGCTTCGTGGGGCTCCCACTGAGGATCCGAGAAGATGTAGATGTCAGGCTCTTTGCCGTCACCAACGGGCTTGGAGTTCTTGTACATCTTAACATATGCATCTGACATATACTGGAAGTTGAGCATCCAGTTGTAAAGAAGGTTCTCTTCGCCTTCGGGAATGAGAAGGTGAGCCTTTACCATGAACTCGGGATCAAGACCGATGAAGCACTCTGCATGATACATTGTCTTCCATCTTGTCTCGTAAACAGCGTCCATTACAACTTTATCAAGCTTAGCATCGTCAACACCGGGCTCGCCTTTGATCCTACGAGCTACGGCATAACGGCCTGTAACAGCGCCATCGTTGAAAAGAAGAACCTTGGCGTCCTTTTCAAGACCGAATGTATCGCCATCCTTTACAGGCATATCCGTAACGATAGTTCCGGGTGAATTCTTAGCGAGGTTATATGCCTCCTTAAGAGTGTTAACCTTTACTACATTGTTTCCGTAGAAGGCAGCTTCAATGATAGATCTGGTCTTGGAGAAACCGACCTTGCCCGCACCGATCTCTTCGGGCTTGTAATAAGCTTTTGTTGACATATGCATGTCCTCCTTGATTTGATTTGAGAGAAAACTTTTAATTAAAGCATATATATTTTTCGAATTGTTTACACAACTCGAATTTTTGCCAATATAATTATATGCCTTAGGAGGCGCCTTGTCAATAAAAAAACAATCATTTAATAGGGATTTAATGGTTAGAAAGTTACTGTTCACAGATCATATAATATGGTAGAATGTTGCTTGCACGGGTCATCCCGTCCGATCACAATTTTCGGAGGTAATCATGGAATTCATAGAATATTTGAAACACAGCGCATCCCCCCATCACGTTACGGCAGCTTCGGCGGACATGCTCAAGAACGCCGGTTTTACGGAACTGAAACTCAACGAGGCTTTTGACGTGAAGCCCGGCGGAAAGTACTTCGTTAAGGTCTACTCCACCGCTCTGGCAGCATTCACGGTGGGCAGAAATGTATCCGAGGACAGCACCTTCCACGCAGCTGCCGCTCATACAGATCATCCCTGCCTGCACATTAAACCCGATCCGGAAATGGACTCCAAGGGTAACGGAGGCTGGATGAAACTGAACACCGAAATGTACAGCGGTTCGATCTACTCAACATGGCTGGACCGCCCTCTCTCCGTCGCAGGTCTTGTGGCCCTGAAGAGTGACGACCCCTTCACTCCCAACCTCAGACTCTTTGATTTCAAACGTCCCGTTGCGGTGATCCCCAACCTTGCCATTCACTTCAACCGTGAAGTGAACAAGGGTGTTGCTCTGAACCAGCAGACTGACATGATCCCCGTCCTTGGCATGTTTAACGAGAAGATAAACGACGGTCACTATCTCCTTTCCGCCATTGCCAAGGAAATGAATGTGGAAGTTTCGGACATCCTTGATCTGGATCTCTATGTTTACTGCTGCGATGAGCCCAGGATCGTGGGCCTGAATTCGGATATGCTCTCCTCTCCCGCCCTGGACAACCTCACCAGCTGCTACGCCCTGGTTTCCGCAATCTCTGCGGCTGAGAGCAGCAAAAACATCAATATCGCACTCCTCTTCGACCACGAAGAGATCGGAAGCCGCACAAAGACAGGCGCTGATTCGGCAGTTTTCAAAACGATCCTGGAGAAGATCTGGTCGGGTCTCGGCTTCAAGGCTTCGGCTCTGAACGACGCCATCCTGTCAGGTTTCCTGTTCTCCGTTGACGTAGGACACGCAACTCATCCCAATCACCCGGAAAAATATGACTCTGTGAACAAGATCGCCTTCGGTGAGGGCATCGCCATAAAGGTGAGCTCCAACCAGCGCTACACCCTTGACCCTTCCGCCATTGCCACGGCAAAGATGCTCTGTGAAGCAGCAGGTGTAAAACACAAGAAGTTCATGATCAGGGCAGACATTCCCGGAGGTTCCACCATCGGCCCCATGCTGTCCTCCCTCCTTCCCATGCACACCGTGGACATCGGCGTTCCCATCCTTGCCATGCATTCTTCCTGTGAGCTGATGCAGGCTTCGGACGAGGATGAGCTTGTGAAACTCATGACGAAGTTCTACAGCGGAAGATAGATCAACTGCCCCGGGTCTAGTGTTACATCTGCCAAGGCCTCCGTATTTCAGCTGCTTGAACCTAGTGTTACAGCTGCTTGAAACTAGTTTTACAGCTGCTTGGACCTCATGTTACTTCAGCCTCGTTTTTTCAAAAAGCATCGGAATCAGTGAAAAGTCTTGTTTTCGGTGCTTTTTTCTTTGCTTCGTGAATCTCTCAGAATGCATCGGAATCCCACAAAAATCTTCTTATCGATGCATTCAGAGCAGAATCGCCCAAAATCGCATGCCTCATTGTTGCGTTCATTCAAACCATTTAAAAAAAATTTTAAATAATTCTTGACTTTGTAAGAAGTCGGTCATATACTACGTTCAGTAGTTAAAAAAAATTTTAAATAGCTTTTTAAAGGAGTCTGACATGGGAGACACAAACATCTTCAAAGTCCTGTCGGACGAGCAGCGTCGGGATATCCTTGTAATGCTGAGAAACGGTCGGATGAACGCGGGCGAGATCGCCGAAAGACTGAACATCACCCCCGCTGCCCTGTCCTACCACCTGAAGCTGCTTAAGGGCGCCGACCTGATCATCGAATACAAACAAAAAAATTTCATCTACTACGAGATCAACACATCCATATTTGATGAGCTGATCATGTGGGTGAGCCAATTCGGAGGACACAAATCATGAAAAAGATCATGTGGTTCATTTCCTTTATTTCCCTGTTGGGAACCGCTGCCGTCATGGGCTTTTTACCCGACAGTGTTCCCATGCATTATGACTTTTCGGGAAACATCGACAGATGGGGTTCAAAGTACGAGGAATTCCTCTTTCCAGCAGTCATCATCCTGATGTCCCTGTTCTGGACCGTCTTCATCCGTCATTTTGAGAAGAAGGCCGAGAAGGCAACGGAAGAAAAGGAAAGCAAGGAAGCTCGCAACAATGCCCGAGTACTTTCCATCGTGGGCATATGCATGAATGCCATGTTCACCGTCGAGCATGGGATCATACTCTATCGGGCATATAACGAGGCTGCGGCAGGGGCTGATATGCATTCCTGGGACATCGGAAGGATCACCACGGTTCTGGCGGGGTTGCTCCTTATTGTTTTGGGAAACATCACCACCAAGACCCGCAAGAATCGCATAGTGGGTGTGCGGCTCGCCTGGAGCATGTACAACGACAACACCTGGAGGAAGACCAACCGCTTCGGAGCCATAGTTCTCATGCTGGTGGGAGTGATTTCTGTGCTGACCGGTCTTCTTTTGGAAACCCCCGCAGTTTCCGTTTTGATCCTGCTGGGAGCCCTGCTGCTTGGTACGGTGATCATAGTCATATATGCACACAAGGTTTACGTTGAAGAGATCGACCTCGAAAAACATGAAACAATGTAAATATTGGTTTTGAGATTCATAAAGGAGGAGAAAATGGAATTTACAAAAGTAGGAGCACTGCAGATCGTGCTGTTTCTTGTGGGGCTTTTGATATGGGTGGGCGGCCCCGTGGCCATGGCGCTCATATGGAAATTTAAGAAAAAAGAACGACTCACCACAGTTTTGGTGGGCGCGGGAACCTTCATTATTTTTGCGCTCATTCTTGAAAAACCCATTCAGAATGTGCTGCTCTTTCCCACTCAAATGGGACTTCAGAGCCACGGGCTTTCGCAATTTGTAAACGCCCATCCGCTTTTACTCAGTTTCCTCGTGGGTCTTTTTCCCGGAGTTTTTGAGGAAACAGGACGTTTCGTAGCTTTCAAGACCATCCTCAAAAACAGGAAAAACAAGGAAACCTCCATTTCCCACGGCATAGGTCACGGCGGCATCGAAGTGATCCTCACAATGGCTCTTGTCTACCTTAACAACATCATTTACAGTGTTTTGATCAACTCAGGCGCATATGCTTCGGTAGTCGAGCAGACTCAGGCTCTCGCCCCGGATCAGGTACCACAGTTGCTGGCTCTGCCCGATCAGCTGGCTGCCTTCTCATTCGGCGACTTTGCCATCGGTATCGCCGAACGCTCCTTTGCCGTATTGTTCCACATCGGTGCTTCGATCCTGGTCTTCTATGCCTGCAGGGACAAGAAACGTTCCTACCTGTTTCCGCTGGCCGTTCTGCTCCACACCATCATGGATTTCGTAGCAGGATTGTATATGACAGGGCTTTTGAAAGTAACGCCTGTGGTGCTCGAGCTCATCATCTTCGTTTTTGGCCTTACAACCTTCCTGGGAGCATATTTCCTGATCTATAAGAAGGATAAGGCAGACGAATAGATCAAATACATAATTGAGTAAATCTCCACAAATTAAACAAGTCTCGGAAGTGCCATAATCACCTCCGAGACTTGTTCTTTCATTCTTTCAAAACGCTTTGCCGCAGCTTTTCCAACAATCCTTCACACCCCTTAAGCACATCCCGCCAGGTTGTCTCAAAATCATCCGTATACCAGGGATCCGCCACATCCCGCGCCTCCCCCCGCATATTCCATCAAAAGATGCACTTTTTCCTCATGACCGCACATCCTCTTTGTATTTCTCACATTGGCGCTGTCCATGCAGATCAGCAGGTCGTTGTACTCTCCGTCCGCTGCCGTGATCTGCCTCGCCCGCTTGCCCTCACATGATAGGCCATGCTCCGCAAGTTTTCGCTTCGCGGGCGGATACACCGGATTCCCCACTCCGTTCCAGATCTCTTCCGTGCTGGTAGCCGCAGAGGCGATCTCGAACTCCTGCTCAAGGTGTGCTTTACGCATCAAATCTTTCATTATGAACTCCGCCATGGGCGAACGGCAGATGTTGCCGTGGCAGATGAATAGTATTTTTATCATCGCTTAAAATCCTTATTTTTCAAGGCTTTTAGCCTGTTTTGTGTTTTCGCTTGCTCGGCATAAAATGGCATAAAATCGCATATTTTTTACGGCAAAA
>JAILRC010000041.1 GCA_024698485.1 Lachnospiraceae bacterium
GGATTTGCTATCCTTGCAGACGGGCGTGGGTATAAGTTTGATTATGATTTTGGAAAATATCTGAACAAATATGCATGGCAGGAGACTATGTATATAGGTGGTCTTTCTATGCCGTGTGAATACTGGATTGCCAGCGGACAGCTCGGTTGGAATAAAGATTATTTGAATATGAGAGATAATGAAATCAACGACGGGCTTAAGGTGGAAATGCTTAATGAAGGCGGATCGCAGATAGAACTTGAGATCACCAATAATATGGGAATGAATTGGATGTATGGCGAATATCGTTGGCTCGAAGTGCAGTTGGATGATGAATGGTATGTTGTGCCAACAAGAGAGCCGTTATATGTAAATGACATTGCATACGAAATGTTTATGGGTGATTCACGCAAGCATACATACTATATGAGCTATTACGGAGAACTTCCTCAAGGCACGTATAGGATAGTCATAGACGGGACTGATGCGGATGCTGCGTATGAGTTTACGAGGTAATGGTCCCCGGGACGGGGTTAACGGTTCATTTTTAGTGGCTCCTAATTGACAGAATCCTATTCGTGTGTTAATATGACCATAGAAAAAGGGCATCACCAGTATACGGTTAGCCCAAGTTAGTGACTAAAAATAGCCGCATCTTTTGGACAGAGGGCGGCTATTTTTGTGTTTTTTGATTACGTCCGACATTATATCCGAGACTAAAGCAAGTGATGCACAGAGCGATCACTGCAATGAGACCTTCAATAGTCAGCATACGCATCCCCTCCTTTCATAAACTCCGCCGTAGGCGGGTTAAAAACGGAGGGTCACAAATCCCTCCGTCAGGAGGGCTAACCGTCCACCATTTAGGATTACTCCAAAGGTGATACCCATGGTGGGGATTATATCATTAACTGTGGCTTCGTGCAAAAGTTATTTGCACAAAGAAGATAATTCTGAAAAAAATGACTATTCCCTCAAAAATATCTCATCTACACTGCTCTGCAATGCTATACATACATCGACTGAAAACCTACACATACATCCGGTTTTTGGGGCAGTTAATATAATGACGGGGAAAAAACTTCATTTGGATAAAGAAAGCTTTAAGAAGCATATTGAAAACGTTAAAAGAGAGGCATATCAAGAGTTAAAGTAGTAAAGAGACCTGCAGAGTGAGTGCGTAGCATGAATAAGTAAATAATACATATGTTATGGATAAAAAAATCATCTTATGGTAACATGACCATTAGATGATTTTTTTAATTAGCATAGATAGGGGAATACATATGTTTTGGGATAAGATCTCACCGTTATATGATCTGCTTGAAAGAGTTGTTAAGCCTGGAGGAAAGATCATTATCCCTATTTACATCAACAAGTCAAAGAAGTCCGCAGGCTTGGGCGTGAAGTTCGTAGAACTTTTGGGGGCAGACTTCAAAAAGCAGTTCGATTTTGAGTCCTATAAGGCATTCTTTAAAGAAATGGGATATAATTATGTGGAGTATCACGTTGTTGGCGGGAGAATGCCCTGCGCTGTTGCAGTGATCAAAAAATGAGCTTCACATAGGAAACTGAGAAGAGGTAGAAAATGAACAGTTTTATTTGGAGAAATGATATGATCTCCGATAACGGAAAGGAGAAAGGTTTATGGCAAAGGTTTTGATAATTAACGGAAGCCCCCGCGTGGGAGGAAACACAAGTATTGCCTTGAATGAAATGGTAAAAGTGTTCGAGGCGGAAGGCGTTGAGACTGAGGTTGTTCAGATCGGAAATAAGGATATCAGGGGCTGTGTTGCTTGTGACTCCTGTCATGAAAAGGGCAAATGCGCATTTGATGACGTTGTGAACGAACTGGCTCCCAAGTTTGAGGAAGCGGACGGACTTGTTGTGGCATCGCCTGTTTATTATGCTTCTGCCAATGCAACCCTCATTGCCTGCCTTGACAGATTGTTCTACAGTACCCGCTTCGACAAGACCATGAAGGTTGGAGCAAGTGTTGTTGTGGCAAGACGCGGCGGGTTGTCCGCAACCTTTGATGAACTGAACAAGTATTTTACTATCAGCGGAATGCCTGTTGCCTCGAGCCGGTACTGGAACAGCGTTCACGGCAGGGAAAAAGGGGAAGCGGAGCAGGATCTTGAAGGCTTGCAGACAATGCGTACCCTTGCAAGGAATATGACCTTCCTAATGAAGAGCATAGCGCTCGGTAAAGAGAAGTTTGGCTTACCTGAGAAGGAAAAATGGCAGCCGACGCATTTTATAAGATAGCGGTTGACCTTTAGGTCATCCTCAAAGAACAGGAGTACAACATGGAAAATTGAACTTGACAAAGATTGTCTTTTATATGTGTAGTGCATGATCCGGCAATAGGAAGCTCGGACTGACATATTCTGAAGTGGGGAGAAGCAACAATGAAAAGTCATAAGATCATCATAGGGGTCATAGTTCTGATATGCATTGCGTCAGGCATTTTTTTGGCCCTGGTTTATTCCCGGAATTCTCAGAGAACAACCGGTACAGATTCCGGTTATTCGTACTCAATAGAGCATACCCCGAATGAACCTGATATGTGGACCATATCAACGCCAAGGGTTACAAAGTTTACCTTATCAAAAAGTTCAAAACGCAATCTTTCATATGAATCTGAGCTGCAGGATTACAAAAACTGCGTAGATGAGATGATCAGACTTGAGAAGGCATTAAGGAAAGAACGTCGCTTTCTGTCAGACGCAGAGATCGATAAGGTAGGAAAAGGTTCATCGGAAGAAGCGATGAAGATACTTGGGACAAGATATTCGGATTCTGTGTATCTGATCTGCAAGGAAATCGTCAGGTTTGAAGATAGGTGTGAGCAGATCATTATGTCGATGGGGGGAAGTATATCGGAATAGGGTGCATTGGCGCTTTTTTTAGGTTTGAATTAAGTATGAAACATAGATTGTTTGGAAGAATCACAAACAGTTCGGAGGACAAACGTTTGAGTAAAAAGATACTTATAATCAATACAGGCGGCACACTTTCCGCGGTGATGAAGGGGAACGGTCTGATCCCGGGGCTGTCGGTTAAGGATATGCAGGCGGAGCTGAAGATGGTGTCGGGAGACATAGATCTGGAGATCGAGGACTTCTGCTCCCTGGACAGCGCGAACATTTTCCCGGAGGACTGGAGCGCCATGGCGAAGAAGATCAGCGACTGCAGGTCTTCCTACGACGGGATCGTGGTGATCCACGGAACGGACACCCTGGCCTACACGTCTTCCATGCTTTCTTTTATGCTCAGGAACATCGGAATTCCCGTGGTTTTGACCGGTTCCCAGCTGTCCATAACCAATCCCGTGGCGGACGCGATGGAGAACTGCAGATGCGCTATTCATATGGCTGCAAGCGGGATCCCGGGAGTTTTTGTGGCTTTCAACAGAAAAGTAATGCTGGGGTGCAGGGCTTCCAAGGTACGATCCATGAGCTTCGACGCCTTTGAAAGCATCAATTATCCCTACATTGCGAAGATCTCGTCTCTGGGCATGCAGATCGAGAAAAGTGCTGTGCCCGAGCGAACAGGCATATTCAAGCTGTCCGACACCTACTCCAAGGAAGTCTGCATGATCAAGATGTTTCCGGGCATACACAGAAGCCTCATCGAAGCCATCGCGGACAAGGGCTACAAGGGACTGTACATCGAGGCATACGGGATCGGCGGAATGCCGTTCTTAAAGCACGATTTCATCGGAACGCTGGAAAAGGTGATAAACGACGGAATGGCGGTGGTTGTGGGCACCCAGTGCAGATACGAGGGCACAAAGATGGATGTTTACGAAACCGGCCGGAGAGCGCTTGCCATCGGGGCGATGGAGGCCCATGACATGACGGGGGAAGCGGCCCTCACAAAGCTCATGTGGATCCTGGGAATGACCGGGGATCTGAATGAAGTGCGGGATTACTACGAGATCAACATGGCGGGGGAGATGACGCCGGTGAAATGACCCTTTGGGGGCATAAGGAATTAACATGAACTCAGTATCATGAAATACCCGCGATATGCTGTCGGAGAGTATCCGAGGCTGTGATTAAAGAAAGAGGAAATATGCATGAAAACAAATATTTCACAGGAAGAAAGGGAAAAGCTCCTGAGCGCCCAGCAGGGCGAGATGGACGGTGTCGAAACCTATTTGACATTGGCAAAGGTCGTTCAAAACAAGACCGATGCGGAAACGTTCAAGAAGCTTGCCGCTGACGAGGGGCGCCATGCGGCGGTTTTCAGGAAGTACACGGGAGAAACACTGAAACCGAGGAGAGGGCAGGCCATCGCGGCCTCGCTGGCATACCGTATCCTCGGAAAGAAGCTGGCGTATCCGATCATAGCGCATTTCGAGTATTCAGCGATCGAAGGCTATAGAAAAATGATGAAGGATTACCCGGAACTGGAATCGGTAAAGCAGGATGAAAAGCGTCACGGAGACACACTTAAGGCTCTTGCAAAGAACGGTGAGGACAACGACGTGGCTTTGTGGCCCTTTATTCTTGGCGCTATCGCAGTGTTGAGACTGTTCAGGAGAAGATGAGATTTTAAGCTTTACAGCTTATATTGCGAAACTTTCGTGCCTGTTTATTCCTGCTTTATTGATTTCATGAATGATACAGGATAGAATCATTGAACAAGGAGGTGGATCATGAGCACGTTAAATAACATTACGAATGCATCAAACAGGAGTTATGAGCGGCTTTCAAGCGGGAAAAGGATCAACAGGGCTGCAGACGGTGCTGCGGAACTTGCCATCAGTGAAGGCATGACTGCCCGGACCAACGGCTTGAACGTGGGAGCTGACAATATCAGCAATGCCCGTAATCTTCTGAATATTTCAGACGGTGCGCTCGGAAGCATACATGATTCGCTGCAACGTATCAGGGAGCTTGCTGTGGAAGCCTCCAACGGAACCCTCACATCCTCAGACCGTGAAAGCATACAATGGGAGATCGACCGGCTGAAGGACGAGATCAACAGTGTTGCGAAAAATACAAACTACAACACCAAGAATCTTCTTGATGGTTCTGCAGAGGAGCTCTCGATACAGACCGGCAACAGCAGCAAAAACATTTCACTGACCAATGCCACCATTGATGCTTTGGGTTTAAAAGACTTTAATGTTACCGGCAAATTCAATCTCAAGGACATAGACGATGCGATCCAAAAGGTCAGCTCCGCCAGAAGCAAGGCGGGCGCCCAGTACAACGCACTGGAGCATGCATATGATTACAACATGAATGCAGCAGAAAATCTTACGTCGGCGAATTCAAGACTTGTGGACCTGGATTACGGCAAGGAAGTGACGGAAAAGAACAAACAGAACATATTGCAACAGTACGCGTTGTTTGCGCAGAAGAAAAAAATAGAGCAGGAAAGAAACAAGCTGAACATATTAAACTGAAGAATAAGCTGAAGCGGGGAATTTCCCCGCTTTTTCTTTAGGCAATTATATCAAGACTTTGTTTGGGACGGCTGTTTGTGAGCAGTAAACCCTTTTGCCTACGAACAAATGAATAATGTATAAAATTGTAGAAAAAATAACAAAAAAGTGGTATAATTCTCGCATAATAATATCGTCCTAAAAAGGATGGAAGGGAAGTATTTATGAAAGAAAACAGCAAAAAACAAGGTCGTCTCAGTATGCGAGCTACGCTTGTGATGTTCGCTCTCATTCCTATGGTCACGCTCTCGCTCATACTGAGTCTGGCTATTGTGGCACTGAGCAAGAAAAGGCTGGACGAAGCAAGTAAAAATTCGCTTTATTCGGTTGTAAACGAGATCGGTACTGCGTTCGATTACGTCATGGAACTTGGGGAAACAACGTTGCGGGATTATGCGAAAGCTCCTGTGATAAAAGAAGCTCTGTTGCATCCTGAGGATGCTACAGTCATGGCAAAGGTGCAGAAATATACCGAGGATTATTTCGGAGAACTTGAGGGGTGGGACGGAGTTTATCTTGCAGACTGGAACACCATGGTAATGGCGCATCCCACCAAGTCGACACTTGGAATGATACTCAGAAAGACAGAGGAAGAAAAAGAGGGGTTACGTAAGCCTATACTTTCCGCGGGAAACGGAGTGTACAATATTGGCATACTGACATCACCCGCTTCGGGAAAACTGACCGTTTCAATGTATTATGCGGTGAAGGATGATAACGGAACGCCGATAGGTTTTGTAGGCGGCGGTTTCTATATTGATAACGTTACGACAAACTTCTCCGATGTTTCAAGTCTCGGTTACGAGTCGGCATATGTTTACTATGTTGACAAGCAGGGTGTCATGCTTGGACATCCCGAGGCTACAAAGATCGGAAGTCAGGTTGAAAATGATGCCGTACGCGGAGTGGTGGAGAAGATCTCCAAAGGAGAGCATCCCGCACCGGCTTGTATTACGTACAAATATAAGGGTATTGAAAAATATGCAGCTTACTATGTAGGAACGGCGGAAAGATATGTGGCCGTTCTGACGGCAGACAGGAGCGAAGTCCTTTCGGCCCTTAACAGTCTTTCTCTCACATCTATTGTATTGCTTGTGATAGGAATAGCAGTTTTCAGTCTTATAGCCATCGCGCTTGCTATGGTCATAACACGTCCATATATCAAGATCACCGCAGCCCTTGATGAACTGAGTCAGGGTAAGGTTAATGTTAAGTGTGACATCAAGTCGTTGATCAATGAGACCGTGAGCATGGTAAACGCAACACAGATCCTCACTGACGCTCTCAACACTTCGATGACGAAGGTAAAGAGTTCTTCTGAAGATCTGAATGCCGCCATAGAAAGTGTGGATGAGAAAGCTGCAAACAATGTAAAGCAGGTTTCTCAGATCAATTCGGCTATAGGAGAGGTTGCAGACACTTCACAGGTGGTTGCGGAGGATGCGCAGAAGATAGCTTCGAAAGCTTTGGATCTCGGAGAAAATGTTGATAAGCTCAACGGAAATGTTGCTATCCTTCATGATGCTTCTCAGACCATAAAGGCGGCAAATGATGAGGCTACGGCTTGCATGAAGTCGGTTTATGACAACGGTAATGAGTCTGTTGCCGCTATGCAGCAGATCTCTGATAAGATCGCAGAGACCAACAATGCGATCGATAAGATCGGTTCCGCTGTTCAGGCCATCGAATCCATTGCAGCGCAGACCAATCTTCTTTCTCTCAATGCTTCCATTGAGGCAGCAAGAGCTGGAGAAGCAGGACGCGGATTCGCTGTGGTTGCCGATGAGATCAGAGCATTGGCGGACTCTTCGGCAAATTCCGCAAAGGAGATAAAACAGATCATCGAAGATGTCATTGCGCTGTCAAAGGGAACGGTAGAGATATCGGATAAAGTGTTCGAGGTCATCAGCAGAGAACAGGCAGATATAGAGACCACGCAGAATAAGTTCAATGTACTTTCCGAATCTGTTGAATCCTCAATAACCGAGATCGATGTCATCAGAAAGATGACGGTTGAACTCAATTCCATCAAGGAAGAGCTTTCCAAGACAACCTCGGATCTGGGAGCATTGTCTGAGGAACTTGGAGCATCTGCGGAGGAGGTTGCGGCAACATGTCAGATCGTTACAGGTGCATGCAATGATACCCAGCAGGCAGCTCTCGATATGAGCGAAACTAACAAGGGAATGACGAAGGCAATAGATTTCTTTAAACTGTGATCTTCACCGAAAAAGAAAATTTTAGCTTTTAGGCGGCCGCCGGCCGCCTTTTTTGTAAAAAAATTACATGCGTCCTTATTTCCTTTTTTACTCATATATGTTATGGTTAAAACTGCTTGCGGTACAACATACGCAGCATAAAAATACGGAGGAATTCATCTTGTCCGATCAGGGGCAGGAGATCATCAGAAAGACAGGATATGCAGGGGTTAAGAGGTAGTCTGCGGCTCACTTTCTGTTGATTATTATATACAATTGTGTTAACATAGACAGAATAGAACAATTGTATATGCAATTATTCGAGGGAGGTTAGTAATGGTAAAAGGGAGAAAATATTTTTCGGCTGACGAAACGGCGACGTTTTGCTCACAGACAGCCATGATGCTGAACGGAGGCATCTCACTCTACGAGGGCATGAACATGCTGGCGGAGGAGATGGAGGACTCAGCGGCAAAGAGGGTGCTGGGTGAGATAGACGAGCGGCTGAAGGAAGGCAGCACTTTCAGTGACGCGTTGAAAGAAACCGGAGCATTTCCGGTGTATATGGTCCAGATGTCGGAAGTTGGGGAAAGAACCGGCAAGCTGGAAGACGTGATGAAAGCCATGGCAAACTATTATGAACGCGAACATGCGGTCAATTCGGGCATAAAAAGCGTCATCTTCTATCCTTTTATGCTCCTCACCATGCTTGCGGTGATCCTCACATTTCTTGTGATCAGGATACTCCCCATGTTTGAAGCGGTTTTTAACGAACTTGACAACCGGACCTCCGGAACCAAGGCAATGATGACTACCAGTGTTACCGTAAGCCGGATAGCGGCAGCGGTGGTTCTGGTCATAGTCCTGATCCTTGCGGTGGTCTTATTGATATACAGAAACAAGAAAGGCGCAAAAGAACTGGGCAAGATAGTGAACCATCTCCCCTTTGCGGGAAAGATCTCGGAAAGACTGGGTAAAGACAGATTCCTTGCAGCCCTTTCGGTAATGATCGGAAGCGGTATTGAAACTGGAGAAGCGGTGGAAAGAGCCTCCGAGCTGCCGGAAGACGCGGGAACGCTGATCATGGCAAAAGAAGCAAAGAGACTTGTGGCTGAAGATGCGCCTTTGGACAATGTGCTCTGCGACAGCGGTATCCTTTCCGGAATGGAAGGCAGGATGCTCAGCATAGGCATTAAATCCGGTGCGGTGGACAAGGTGTTGGAAAAGATCAGTGACCGCCACGATGAGGAACTGACGGAGAAACTCAGCAGCCTTTCCGCGGGGATAGAAGTTGCCCTTGTGCTTTTCCTTACCGTTCTGGTGGGAGCTATCCTTATATCCGTCATGATGCCTCTTATCAGCGTGATCGCATCGATCTGATGACAGGTGGTGCATATGGAAAATAACGAGAAAAGATCCATAGAGAGGTCCAGACGCTTTGAACTGATCAGACAGACGATCATGTTTGCATTGGTGATCGTGCTGCTGGTGGTGTCCGTTACCTTTTTTGCGGGCTTTTACAGCAGACAGAACCTTTTGCTCATAAAACAGAATGTCAAGAGGACAGCCATCGAGTGCTACTCCATAGAGGGCATATATCCTCCGGACATTGACTATATCGTGGACAACTACTCTTTTTACTACGACAGCGACAAGTATTTTATCTTTTATGAAACCTTTGCATCCAACGTGATGCCTACAATCGAGGTTTACGAACGGAAGTAGGAACATGAGAGCGGACGAGAAACGATCGAAAAGAATATACAATCTTTGTACCAACATAGCCACCGCGGTCTTTGCGCTGTGCGCCATGGCGCTCATCACGGTGGGCATCATGGAGTACAAGAACATTGCGGTGACGAACCAGGAGACTTACAAGTTAAGGACTTCCCTTTCCTACGTGGCCACCAAGGTACGCCAGTGTGATACCGAGGGCTGTGTGGAACTTAAGAACGTGTCGGGGACGGATATGCTTTTGCTGTATGAAACCTGCGGAGACACAGTCTATGAAACGGCCATATACTGGCACGACGGAGTTTTACGTGAGTACTACCACGAAAAAGGCACGGCCTTCGACTTAAGGAACGGATTTGAAGTGCTGGAGGTTTCCGAATTTACCTTTGAGCGGGAAAAAGAAGGCCTCTTCAGGATCACGGCAACTGATGTGGACGGAAGAAAAGAAAGCATGTATCTGGACATCTGTTCATATTCAAGATAGAGAAGGAGCAGGGAGGATCAGGGATGAAAAAATATGCATCACGCCACGGGGCTGTGATGGTGGAACCTGTCATAATCATTACGTTTTTCGCTGTTATCAGCGTGTTCCTTCTCAGAATGTTTGCTTCCACAGAAAAGGTCAGGAGCAGCGCGGACGAGATGAGCAAGGCGGTGATAAGAGCCGAGTCGGTGATGGAATACATCCTGGCGGAAGACGTAGCTGTGACAGAAAGCCTTATAAAACTGGGGTTCAAGACCATCAATGCTGATGATAAGGTCTATTATGTAAAGTATTATGACAAAAAATGGCAGGAATCGGAGGCTGTGGGACCATACAATATGACGGTCCTGGTGGATGCCGAAGAGATGCGGGGCGGAACCATGTATGTGGTTGACCTGAAAGTCGGAAAGTATGATATACTTGAGAGCGGCGAGCACATTTACGAGCTTTCTGCGAAAAAGTACTCAGACGGGAGGCAGGCGGAATGAAGATCAGAGAAAGAGACAGCAATGTGGGTCTGGGCGCGCCTTCCATGATATTGATCGTAATGGTAACGGCCATGTCCGTGTTTGCCCTTTTGGGACTCCGTTCAGCCCAGTCCGAAAGGAAACTGGCCATGAAGACCGCGGAATCCGTGAAAAATTACTATGCCATGGAGGCCGGGGCGGAGGACATTCTGGCGGAGATTGACCGGGTGGTGGCAGGCGACGAAAGAAACTGGGAGAAACTGGGAATGATCCGCAAGACTCCGGGAGTTACGGATGTTGAAAGCAGGAAAGATGATGCGGGCTACATGATCTATGTGGTCAAAATGGTGGTCACAAAGGATCCCGAGGGAGACGCAGGCATCGAAGCGGTGGCGGAATTTCATGAAAACAGCGGCAAGATCGACATAAAGAAATGGAAATACTATAAAGAAGAGCCAAAAGGCGGTTATCTCATGATGCTTCCGGACGGAAGTGCCGAATGATCTGAAACAGATACTGATGGAGCGATCGGTTATGGAACTTGTGGATATTTTAAAAAACGCGGTTAAAAAGAAAGCCTCGGATATATTCCTCGTGGTGGGACAGCCCATCACCTATAAGATAGAGAACGTCCTTGTAAAGGAGAACGAAGAGAAACTGTGGGTGGACGACACCAAACGGCTCACGGACGGACTGTATGAACTGGCGAACCGTGACAGTAAAAAGTTTGCCCTTACCGGTGATGATGACTTTTCCGTTTCCCTTGCTCAGGTGGGACGTTTCCGTGTGAACGTGTTCAGACAGAGAGGATCCTGCAGTGCGGTACTCAGGGTTGTAAACTTTACGCTTCCCGACTACACCGTCATGGGCATTCCGGACACGGTCATGAACCTGGCCAATCTCAAGAAGGGTCTTGTACTTGTCACGGGAGCGGCAGGCAGCGGTAAGAGTACCACCATCTCTTACATCATCGACAGGATCAACGAAACCAGGAACTGTCACATCCTCACACTTGAGGATCCCATTGAATTTTTGCACAAACACAAGAACAGCATCGTAAGCCAGAGGGAGATCAATCTAGACAGCGAAAGCTATGCCAAGGCTCTGAGAGCAGGCATGAGACAGTCGCCGGACGTCATCCTGGTGGGCGAGATGCGAGATCTTGAGACCATAGAGATAGCAATGACGGCAGCGGAAACCGGACACCTGGTCCTTTCCACTCTTCACACTGTTGGGGCTTCCAATGCCATAGACAGGATCATCGATGTCTTCCCCGCTGCACAACAGCAGCAGATGAGGTTCCAGATGTCGATGGTGCTGCAGGCCATAGTTTCACAGCAGCTTGTGCCGGGAGTCGAAGGACGACAGCTCCCCGCTTTCGAGATACTTAAAGCCAACAATGCCATTCGCACATTGATCCGTGAGGGAAAGGGGCACCAGATCGGATCGGCTATGCAGGCATCCGCAAAGCAGGAAATGAAGACCATGGACATGAGTCTGGCAGAGCTTTACAGGGAAGGTCGTATAGAAGAATCGGTGGCGCTTGACTATTCAAGCGATCCGGATACAATGAGACGATTGATAGGAAGATAAATGGCTGCAAAAGGGGAAATTTTTAAAAGAAAACATCTGATCCGACTTATATGCTTTTTGGCTGTGTCTATTGCAATGACGGGATGCGGCAAGGCAGCGGAAGAAAAGCCGGAGGAACATCAGATTGCCGGTGTTGTGGGAAGTACATTGTTCAAGGACAACAAGAACGGCACGGTTTCGTTTTCGTACAACAATGATAATAAGACAAAGTGCAAGGTGGTGACCCAGATCGAGGGGGGGAAGATGTATCAGTATGACATCCCGGAAGGACAGTGCGATTTTGTGTTCCCGCTTTCCCAGGGAAACGGAGTCTATCGACTCTACCTTTGCAAGAACACCACCGGAAACAAGTACTCCATAGTGGAGTCCGCAAACATCACTTTAAACCTGAAGGATGAACTGAGCCCGTTCCTGGAGTCCAATTACATCATCAACTGGAACACGGAGAACGAGGCCATCAAGAAGGCATATGAGCTTACGAAAGGCATGACCGACGATACGGAGAAGATCGAAGCCATATATGAATACATGGTGAAGAATTTTTCCTACGATTACGAGAAGATGAAGGCAGTGGATCAGGGAACGGAGGGAAAAGCCTATGTTCCGGACATAGACAGCACCTATGACGTCAAGATGGGCATATGCTATGACCTTTCAGCCCTTACGGCGTCCATGCTGAGGAGCGTTTCCATACCGGCGAAGGTGGTAACGGGATATACCAGCACCACCATCAGTTACCACGCATGGAACCGGATCTATCTTCAGACGAAAAAGGAGTGGAAGACGTCGGATGTGACATACGACATCCAGATGTACAAAGACGGGAAAAGGTACTCGATCTTTAAGAGGGACGAGTACTATTCCGATATAATGTATGAGTATTGAAAGGGGTAACAGGGTTGAACGATGAACTGACAGACATCCATATTCATCTGATCCATGGGGTGGACGATGGACCGGGAACCATGGAAGAGTCGGCGGAGATGCTGAGATCCTACGCGAAGGAAGGGATAAAAACGCTGATAGCCACTCCCCACAAGCGGTACGGCCTCTTCGAGTACGACCTTGAGACTGTGGAACGGAATTTTGAAGCGCTTAGGGACATTGCAGGAGATCTGGGCATAGATCTTTATCTGGGGTGCGAGTATCACGCCTGCAGCGATATGATCGACGATCTCAGAGCCGGCAGAGTCCACACTTTGGCGGACACGGACTATGTTCTGGTGGAATTTTCCTTCGTATCGAGTCAGAAAGAGATGGCGGACGCGGTGTACAGTCTTGTATCAAACGGGTACAGGCCTGTCATAGCTCACGTGGAAAGATATGAAGCCATACAGCAGGATCCCGAGTTCTGCCGCGACCTGAATGACAAAGGGGCTCTTATCCAGATAAATGCGGGAAGCATTATGGGAGAGGAAGGTCACAGATTACGGGCAACATGCAAGTATCTGCTTAAGAAGGGTTTGGCTGACATCGTTGCCAGCGATGCCCATGGCACAAAATTTAGAAAAAGTGCTCTTGCTAAATCCTATAGATATGTGGTAAAAAAATATACTGAGTACTATGCGGACAGGATATTTAAGCATAATCCTCGAGAGGTAGTAAAAAGGTAACAAAAGGAAAGGAAGTCTCTGATGAAAGAATATTACTATAACGATAATGCCGATGATGACGCAATAGACATCATCGCCTTGATAATGGCCATTCTTCGTCACTGGAAGAGTGTATTTCTGATAGCGATTCTTTTGGCTGTCGGATCATTTATGTTTTCTAAATACATGATCACGCCCATGTATTCGTCAATGTCAAGACTCTATGTTTTATCCAAGACCACGTCCATCACAAATCTGGCCGATATTCAAATGGGCTCAAGCCTTGCAAAAGACTATCTCATCGTAGTCTCCAGCAGACCTGTTCTCGATCAGGTCATAGTGGATCTTCAACTGAATGAAAATTATGCAACACTTTATTCAAAGGTTAAAGTGACCAACCCGGACAACACACGTTTGCTGGACATTACGGTTACAGATGTTCAACCTGAGAGAGCCAAGGCTATAGCCGATGATATTGCGGAGGTCGCAGCAAGATTTATTTCCGAAAAAATGGATCAGGATCCGCCTTCGATCATCCAGTACGGTTATGCTGACGGAGCCAAGGTGTCTCCAAATGTTATGAAAAATACGGTGATAGCAGGATTTGCAGGTGGTGTTGTTTCCGTCGCTTTTGTTGCACTCTTCTATTTCCTTAATAACACCATAGATACACCCGATGATGTTGAAAACAAACTGGGACTCAAGACTATCGCACAGATCCCCATGGAACATTTTGCGGATAACGAGAGCAAGGAAGAAAAGAAGCATAAAAAGGCTAAGAAGGGAAGGAAGGCAGAGAAGTGAAAACTGTATTGATCGGGAATCCTGGAAAATTCAGTTATGCTATGCGTGAAGCTTTGCGTACACTGAAAACAAATATAAAGTTCAGCGGCGACGACGTAAAGGTCATTATGCTCACCAGCTCCGCACCCAATGAGGGAAAGAGTTCCATGACCTTTAACCTTGCTAAGTCTCTTACGGAATCGGGAAAAAACGTACTTCTCATTGACACGGACATGCGTAAGTCCGTTCTGGTGGGAAGACTTCAGGCAAAGAGTGAGGACGGTTCGGAGATAATGGGACTTTCCCACTATCTGTCCGGCCAGCAGAGTATCGATGACACCACCTACAGAACAGACATAGAAAACCTTTATCTGATGTTTGCGGGACCTTCCGTACCCAATCCTACGGAACTTCTCGAAAAGAAATACTTTGCTAAACTCATCAAAAATGCCAGAGACTGTTTCGATTATGTGCTGGTGGACACGGCTCCTCTGGGAGCTGCAATCGACGCAGCCATTGTCTCACGTCATTGTGACGCCTCCATTCTTGTGGTGGCTCAAGGGGTTGAGCCCAGCAAGAACATCGTGGAAGCCAAGAACCAGATCGAAGCTGCCGGAGGTAAGATCCTTGGAGTGGTACTTAACAAGGTGAACATGGGCAAGATCGGATACGGCAAGGTTTACGGAAGCTACTACGGAAAATACTACGGAAAGTACTACAACGAGTATATGGAAGAAGAGGAAGAACTTCACAAGAAACACGGTCTTTTCGGAAAGAAAAAAGAAAAGAAGAAAAAGGCTTCCAAGAAAGACATTTATTAGAAGATTATTGGGAAAACGGTATAACAGGGGGAAAGATCACATCAATAAAAATGGAGCAGCATCATGTCCAATAAAAGATTTTTCGTTCCCATTATCATTTCAGCTTTTATCATCCTGGCAGCGGGATTTGCCATCTATGTGGTGATAGGTGTAGGAAAAGGAACTATTCGTCTCGGAAACAGTAATGTTCGAGAAGTGAGTTTTGTTCGAAAAGATAATGAACTTTCTTCTTCCGGCAAATGGAATGAAGGAGTCATAGAATACAATGGTGAAAAATACGTTTATAAGAGCGGCATCCGAACCTATCTTATCATGGGTGTGGACAGGGAAGGCCCTGCCACGGCAGCGGAGAACTATGTAAGCGGCGGACAGTCGGACGTAATGTTCCTGCTGGTGGTTGACAAAAGCACCCAATCGATCTCGGTCATACCCATAAACCGAAACACCATGACCAAGATACGGCTCTGCGATCCGGAAGGAAACTACTACGGAACCTTCACCGCTCAGATCTGTCTTCAGCACGGATACGGAGACGGCCTTAAAGGTAGCTGCCAGAAATCTGTGGAAGCTGTTTCAAAGCTGTTTTATGACATTCCCATCACCGGCTATATGTCATTTAACATGGACGCCATGAGCATACTCAACAGACTTGCGGGCGGAGTAACGCTGGAAGTGGCTGAGGACATTGATTACCCGGATCTCGACGTGCGGCTGACCAAGGGGGAAACGGTCACGCTGACGGACGATGAGGCCTACGCCTACATCAGATATCGTGATGTCAATGATTTCGGTACCGCCAACAGAAGACTTGAAAGAGAAAAACAGTATGCCCTTGCTGCATACAACCAGCTTACGGAAATCGTAGGTGGCGACAGGAGTAAGGCCATAGACATGTTCAAGGAACTGGAACCTTACGTGGTTACCAACATGGTCTTTGGGGATCTGGCGGCCGATCTCATCAAGTACGGATTTGATTCCTCAAAAGTCTATGACATTCCCGGAGAGCTTGTACAGGGAAAGAAGTACGAGGAATTTTATGTTGACAAATCGGCATTATACGATATAATATTGTCGATATTATACAAAAATGCAGGGGAAAATTAGTTTCAGTTTAGGAGGATTTAACTATGAAGAGAAAGGCTTTTTTTGCGTGCGCTTTGATCGCTGCGCTGTGCCTTGGCAAGGAAGTTGCCTTTGCAGCGCCCAGCCCTACCGCGGAAGATACGGGGATTCTTGCCGCTACGGTAGAAGTTGAAGAAGGAACCGGTACCATCAGTGAGCTTCCGTTGGAATTGTTGACAGAGGCCAACCATGAAGCAAGGTTGCTGGTTGCGAAGATCATTTCTTCGGCTCAGACAAAGGCTGAACATCAGTACGCCGAGGACGGAACACTTATTCTTACCGACGAGAGCGTGCCTCTCGGTACATCCGCAGAACCCGAACTTCTCGCGGCTTTTGACTTTGTTCCCAGCGAATCGGTAAAGGAACAGATCGAGAAAAAGGGGAAAGCTGAGATCACTTTTGAAGTGGAAGGTGTTCTTGCGGGAGACTGCATTAAGGTTCTTCACTTTGTAAACGGTGAGTGGGAAGTCATTGAACCTTCATCTGTTAAGGACGGAAAGGTTACAGCAAGTTTTACAAGCTTTTCTCCCATCGTATTCACGAAACTTACGCCAGAGGTTGCAGACCTCGACACAGCTTCTAAGGGGATTAACTTCTACGTTGTTGTTGCGATAACTCTCCTTGCAATTGCTGCCATCGCTGTAGTATTTGCATTCGGAAACAAGAAGAAACCCGTTAAGGCTGTTAAAAGAAAGTAATCATTTATAAAATAGCTAATTATCCGGGGCTGTAAGCCCCGGATGTTTTTTACTGAAGAATATTACTAAGGTTGATGACCTGTTTCTAGGGGGCAGGCAAATGGCGACAGAAGTTTCCAAGCAGAAAAGTGTTTTAAAACACTTTGATTTTGCTATTCTAGACTGTATATGTGCGTATGTGGCATATGTGATCGGATATTATGTGAGATTTCCTGCGATGATCGGAGAAGGATTTGACTTCAGATATCCGGAGCTCATTGTTTGCTATGTCCTTGTACAGTTTGCACTCTCATATATTCTGAGACTACACTCCAAAATATTAAGAAGAAGTTTATTCGATGAACTGCTTTCCGTGATCCTGCTGTGTTTCTTTACATTGATAGGAACTATTTTTATACTTTATATGTTTCATGAGGCAGAGAACATTCCGCGACTCATGGTCTATATCATGGAAGTTGTTCTTGTGGCGCTCATGTTCATTGAGCGTGTTCTTTGGAAAAAGGTAGTTCTTAAGTATTTTGTTAAAGGCAGAAACTATGGATTGGGTCTTTTAGTGGTTACGGATCGGGATCACGCCGAAGATCTCGTTGAAAAGATAACGGAAGAGGAAGTTTCCCGCTATCGTGTCATCGGTGTGAGCCTTGTGGACGGGAAAAAAGGTGAAAAGATCGGCGATGTCCCTGTGGTTTCGGAGCTGGCAAAAGTAACCGAGTACATCCGTGGAGCATGGGTGGACAACGTTCTTGTTTACCTTCCCAAAGGCGAAAAACTGCCTGCAGGCTTTTTCTCCACCTGCAGTGAAATGCGCATCACCGTACACAACGTGCTCGCCATCGACAACATAGAAAGCAAGAAGATCAGCGTTTCCGTTATCGGAGGAAAGAAAGTCCTTACAACGGATTACGTGGGATTTACTTTTAACCAGATGGTTTTAAAGAGGATAATGGACGTTCTCGGAGGTCTTGTAGGCTGTATCTTGACTTTTTTTGTCCTCCTTTTTATCGGTCCCATCATTTACATCCAGTCTCCGGGTCCCATCATTTTCAAACAGACAAGGATAGGAAAGAACGGAAGGAAATTTACCTTCTATAAACTCAGGAGCATGCGTCCTGACGCGGACGAGATTAAAAAACAATATGAAGCCGAGAACAGGGTCAAGGACGGAATGATGTTCAAGATGGATTTTGACCCCAGGATCATCGGAAACAGGATCCTTCCCAACGGAAAGAAGAAAACCGGCATCGGACAGTTCATCAGAAACACCAGTCTTGACGAATTCCCTCAGTTCTTTAATGTTCTCAAGGGAGACATGAGTCTGGTGGGAACCAGACCGCCAACGCTGGACGAGTGGGAAAAATATGATTATCATCACCGCGCACGTCTCATTATGAAACCGGGTATCACAGGAATGTGGCAAACAAGCGGAAGAAGTAATATAATGGATTTTGAAGAAGTGGTAAGATTGGATGTGGAATACATCAACAATTTCAGCATCCGAAACGATATCAAGATCATTATGAAGACCATCGTGGGTATCCTGAAAAAAGACGGAGCGGTGTAAAGCATAAAGGAACAATATTTATAGAAATGAGGAGATTTTACTATGTCAACTTTTAACGGCGCAACATTGATGATCACAGGAGGAACCGGTAGCTTCGGCAATACTGTGCTCAAGCATTTCCTGGAAACTGATATCGGGGAGATCCGTATTTTTTCCAGAGACGAGAAGAAACAGGACGACATGCGTCATGAGATCCAGGCAAAGCATCCCGATCATGCAAACAAGGTGAAGTTTTATGTGGGAGACGTTCGCGATCCCCGTTCCATCGGTGATGCAATGCCGGGAGTAGACTATATTTTCCATGCGGCAGCATTAAAGCAGGTGCCTTCCTGCGAGTTCTTCCCCATGCAGGCCGTAAAGACCAATGTAGAGGGAACGGACAACGTGCTCCACGCTGCCATTGCAGCGGGTGTAAAGAGAGTTGTGTGTCTTTCCACCGACAAGGCTGCCTATCCCATCAATGCCATGGGTATCTCCAAGGCGATGATGGAACACGTCATCACAGCAAACGCAAGAGTGGCCGCTGACAGGGGCGGTACGGTCATCTGCTGCACAAGATACGGTAATGTAATGTGCTCCAGAGGATCCGTCATCCCTCTTTTCATAGATCAGATCCATGCGGGAAATCCCATCACCATTACGGATCCCAACATGACAAGATTTCTCATGAATCTTGACGAGGCAGTGGAATTGGTAAGATTTGCTTTTGAACATGCACATCCCGGAGATCTGTTCATTCAGAAAGCTGATGCCAGCACTATCGGTGATCTTGCAAAGGCAGTTCAGAAGCTTTTTGGAGATACAGGTACAAATATCATCGGAACACGCCATGGTGAAAAGCTTTACGAAACTCTCATGACCAGAGAAGAGAATCTCAGAAGCGAAGACATGGGTAACTACTTCAGGATCGCGGCAGACAACAGAGACCTGAACTACGACAAGTTCTTTGTAAAAGGTCAGGTTCAGACCATGGCAGACGAGGCTTACACAAGCCACAACACAAAGAGACTGGACGTGGAAGGTACCGTTAAAAAGATCCTTACCACGGATTATGTTCAGGAAGAGTTGAATGGCATCCGTCACAACAAATGACGGCAAGAGGACTGAAGATGAATATACTGATCACAGGTGCGGCAGGGTTTGTGGGCCGCAATCTCGTTGAAAACTTAAAATGTATCCGTGACGGAAAAAACAAGACAAGACCCGCCCTTTCCATCGGAGAGATCTTTGAATACGATCTGAACAACACTGAAGAAGAACTGGACGAATGGTGCAAAAGAGCGGACTTTGTCTTTAATCTTGCAGGGGTGAACAGACCCAAAGATACGGCGGAATTCAAAACGGGCAATTACGGCTTTGCATCGAAACTTTTGGAACACCTTAAAGCTCACAAAAACACATGCCCGGTAATGCTCAGTTCCTCGATCCAGGCTACTCTGGCCGGAAGGTTCGGAACCTCCGAATACGGCCTCAGCAAGCGTGACGGAGAGAAACTGTTCTTCGATTATTCCGAAGAAACAGGAGCGAAAGTCTATGTTTATCGCTTCCCGAATCTTGTTGGAAAGTGGGTAAAGCCCAATTACAACAGTGCGGTGGGAACCTTCTGCAACAACATAGCGAACGGTCTTCCCATCACCGTGAACGATCCCAACGTGGAACTGGAAATGCTCTTTATCGATGACCTTGTGGAAGAAATGTTCGATGCCATGGAAGGTCATCCCCATCGCTGCGACTATCCGGCAGCAGATGAAAAATGGAACGGTCTTACACCGGATCCGAAAGAGAACGGAAGATACTGCTACTCTCCCGTGACTCATAAAGCAACCCTTGGAAGGATCGTGGAACTGCTCAAGACATTTCACGATCAGCCCGAGACCCTTGTGATGCCTGCCATTGCTCCCGGAAGTTTTGAGAAGAAACTTTATTCCATGTATCTTTCCTATCTTCCCAAGGAAAAGGTGGCATTTCCTTTGCACATGAACACAGATGACAGGGGAAGTTTCACGGAGCTTTTGAAGACAGCAGATCACGGACAGTTTTCCGTGAACATTTCAAAGCCGGGGATCACCAAAGGTCAGCATTGGCACAATTCCAAGTGGGAATTTTTCATTGTCGTGTCGGGTCACGGCCTTATTCGGGAAAGAAAGATCGGAACGGATGAAGTGATGGAATTTGAAGTGAGCGGAGACAGGATTGAAGCGGTCCACATGCTCCCGGGATACACTCATAACATCATCAATCTCTCACAGACAGAGAATCTTGTGACGCTGATGTGGGCAAACGAGCTTTTTGACAGCGATCACCCGGATACGTTTTTTGAAAAGGTTTGATGTGAAGACAAAAAGAGAAGGCGGGGATAAGAAGTTTGGAAAACATCAAGGAAAGCATGCCATACAGTGTATTAATGACTGTATACAAAGAAGATAGTGAAGTGTGGATCAAAGAAGCGATGGACAGTATGCTGGAACAGACCGTTCCTCCGTCCGAATTTCTGATTGTTGAGGACGGACCTATCGGAGAAATTCTTGAAAAAGTGATAGATTCCTATGCAGGAGAAAGGCCCGAGCTGTTTAAGATCGTTAAGAACGAAGAGAATCTCGGACTGGGAGCCGCATTAAGGATTGGGGTGGAACAGTGTAAGTATGAATATATCGCCAGAATGGATTCGGATGATATTTCAAATATACACAGATGTGAAAAGATCCTTAATTTTATGGCAGAACACCCCGAATACTCCATGGTGGGTTGCGATTGCGTTGAATTTGTCAATTCTGTGGACAATATCACGGGATATGTAAGACTTCCTCAGGATCCGGAAAAGGTGGCCAAATTCGCAAAAAAACGTGTTCCCATCAGACATCCGAGCATTATGTTTAAAAAGTCCGATGTGATCAAGGTCGGAAATTATAAACCCTTAAGAAGAAGTCAGGAATATGATCTTGTGGTAAGAATGCTCTTGGCGGGCATGAAGATCTCAAATGTTCAGGAAGTATTGTTTTATATAAGGATCGGCGAAGACTTCTACTTACGAAGGGGCGGGTGGAACAAAGCGAAACTTCTGGCAGGACAAAGAAAGGATTTCTACAGATACGGTTTTTATTCCTTTCCCGAATTTTGTATGTATGCATGCATCAACATAGGAATGTGCATGGTTCCGAATTTTGTAAGATCGTTTTTATATCGTCATTTTCTTAGAAAGAATAAGCAGATGTAATATCGGAGGATTATTATGGAATTATATGACCGGTTAATTAACAGAACAGAAAAACTTTCACTTGTTGGATTGGGATATGTCGGTATGCCTATTGCGGTTGCTTTTGCAAAAAAGATCGATGTAATAGGATTTGACCTGAATAAGAAGAAGATAGACCTTTATAAAAACGGTATCGATCCCACTCATGAGGTCGGAAACGATGCGATCGCAAAAACAACGGTCGATTTTACGGCTGACGAGACAAGGCTTCGTGAAGCTAAATTTCATATTGTGGCAGTACCCACTCCTGTAAATGATGATCATACTCCGGACCTGACTCCGGTTGAGGGTGCTTCCAGGATCCTTGGAAGAAATCTGACCAAGGGATCGGTTGTTGTATTTGAGTCTACGGTTTATCCCGGAGTTACGGAAGAAGTATGTGTTCCGATCCTTGAAAAAGAATCCGGCCTTAAGTGCGGAACCGATTTCAAGATCGGATATTCGCCCGAGCGTATAAATCCCGGTGATAAAGTTCATCGTCTTGAGACCATAAAAAAGATCGTTTCGGGAATGGATGAAGAAACACTTGATTGTGTGGCAAAGGTATATGAACTTGTTGTAGAAGCGGGTGTTCACAGAGCAGAAAGCATTAAGGTTGCGGAAGCAGCAAAAGTAATTGAGAACAGTCAAAGAGACATCAACATCGCTTTCATGAACGAACTCTCGATCATATTTAATAAAATGGGCATAGATACCAAGTCTGTTCTGGAAGCTGCAGGAACTAAATGGAATTTCCTTAAGTTCTATCCCGGTCTTGTAGGCGGACATTGCATAGGCGTAGATCCTTATTACCTGACATATAAGGCAGAAATGCTTGGTTATCATAGCCAGATCATTCTTTCCGGACGTCGTATCAATGACGATATGGGTAAATATGTTGCTGAAAACTGCGTAAAAAATCTTATCGCCGCAGATAAGGCTGTAAAAGGTGCAAAGGTGGCAATCCTTGGATTTACTTTTAAGGAAAACTGTCCCGATACAAGAAATTCAAAGATCATCGATATCGTAAACGAACTTAGGGAATACGGTATCGATCCGATCATTGCCGATCCCGAGGCAGACGCGGATGAAGCAAAGCATCTTTACGGCGTGGAGTTTGTGGATATGAGCACGATAAAGGATATGGATGCCGTGATCCTGGCAGTTGCGCATAAGGAATTCAGCGGATTCACCATGGCGGAGATCGACAGGTTCTTTGGCAAGGGAAAGAAAGTTCTCCTTGACATTAAGGGATTGCTGGATCGTAAGGAGTACGAGAAGGCCGGCTACAGTTATTGGAGATTATAAGATCATTCATCAGTGCTTGGAGGTTTTTCAGATGGGCTATCAAAATATCAGTTTTCCCAAAGGGAGTTTGTTTCTTGTTACAGGAGGAGCAGGCTTTATAGGATCCAACCTCTGTGAGGCGATCCTGAAACTTGGTTACAGAGTTCGCTGCCTTGACGATCTCTCCACGGGAAAACAGGCAAATGTGGATCTGTTTATAGATGATCCGAATTATGAGTTTGTAAAGGGTGATATAAAGGATCTGGAAACATGCATGAAAGCCTGCGAAGGTGTAGATTATGTTTTGAATCAGGCTGCATGGGGCTCGGTGCCGAGATCCATTGAGATGCCTCTCTTCTATTGCGCAAACAACATAATGGGTACATTAAACATGCTGGAAGCCGCCAGACAGAAAGGGGTCAAGAAGTTCGTCTATGCCTCCTCCAGCAGTGTTTACGGTGATGAGCCTGTTCTGCCCAAAAAGGAAGGAAGAGAAGGCAATCTTCTCAGTCCTTATGCGGTGTCCAAACGTGCCGACGAGGAATGGGCAAAGCAGTATACACGTCATTACGGGCTTGATACCTATGGACTCAGATATTTCAATGTGTTCGGAAGGCGTCAGGATCCCAACGGTGCCTATGCCGCAGTGATACCAAAGTTCATCAAGCTTCTTCTGAACGGCGAAAGACCGACGATCAACGGAGACGGCAAACAGAGCAGAGATTTTACATACATAGAAAATGTCATAGAAGCAAATCTGAAAGCCTGTCTTGCGGGAAAAGAGGCAGCGGGTCAGGCATATAATGTTGCATTTGGCGGGCGTGAGTATCTGAACGATATTTACAAAGGATTGACAGAGGCGTTGGGCGTTGATATTGAACCTGTTTATGGCCCGGATCGTGCAGGAGATATTAAACATAGTAATGCGGACATATCTAAGGCGAGGGAACTTCTGGGATATGATCCCGACTGGAGTTTTGACAGAGGGATCAAGGCTGCCATAGAGTGGTATAGGAACAATCTGTAAGGGAAATGTTATGGGTATAGCAAAAAGCACAAAAAGTAAGTTGGCGGGATTACTGAAGTTCATTCCTGATAAGATGTATATTCAGATCAGGTATTTCTTGAGTTTTCACAGGTTCGTTAATTTCAAAAACCCTCAGACCTACAATGAGAAGTTGCAATGGTTAAAGGTTAATATGAAAAACGATCTGTATCAGGATCTTGTTGATAAGATCAAAGTCAGGGAATACGTTGAAAAGATCATTGGAAAAGAGTATCTTGTGCCTGTTCTCGGAGTTTGGGACTGCGTGGAAGATATTGACTTCGACAGCCTCCCGGAACGTTTTGTATTAAAATGTACTCACGATTCCGGAAGTGTTTATATCTGTAAGGATAAATCCAAAGAGGATTTCCAAAAGATCAGGGAGAGATTTTCGGGTTATATGAAACGAAATCTCTACTACAACGGAAGAGAATGGCCCTATAAGAACCTGACTCCGAGGGTATATGCGGAGGAATATCTTGAAGACAGTACCTACAGAGAACTCAGAGACTACAAGTTGTTTTGCTTTAACGGCGTTGTAAAGATGTTCAAAATAGACTGGGGACGTTTTACGGATCACAGGGCAAATTATTATGATGCAGACGGCAATCTGCTTCCATTTGATGAACAGGGTCTTCCAAGATCGGAAGAAGCGGGGATAAAAGTTCCCGAAACATTAAAAAGCATGATCGAGTCAGCACAAAAACTTATAAAGGGATTTCCCTTTGCTCGTGTAGATTTTTATGATGTAAACGGGAAGGTGTATTTTGGTGAGATCACATTTTTCCCGGGTTCCGGGTTCAGAAGGATCGAACCTGCAGAATGGGATTACAGGATTGGACAGTGGATCGTGTTGGGTGATAAGACAAAAGAGTGAGGCCACGGATGCAGAAAACACTAGAACCGGTTGTTTTTTATGTTGGGAATTTTAAACCTTTTTTAATGGATGCACAATGCCAGCTCGTTCTCGGAAATTCCATGATATTAAGAGATATGGGTTATAAGGTGGTGTTGATAGGCAATGAGAGTTCCGAAAAAAGCGAAAAGGATGTTAGTGTGATTGAGGGATTTGATTGCTATAATGTGGAATTCAACAAAAGCCTTAAGGGGCTAGCCGAAAGCTACCTGAAACATTGTGAACTTTGTGAGATATTTTCAAGGTATGAAAAGCCTGCCATGATCATTAATTATGGGACATATGGATTTGCTATTCAGCTGTGGCTTTTATGGAAATGGTGTAAAAAGAATAGAATTCCGTTGATATCGAATCAGGTTGACCTTTCTTCTTTGGCACATGGAACATTCATTGAAAGAGTTATAAAGCATTTTGATGTTCTGATCAAAAAAAGAGTAACGTTACGCAGCAATGGCATTATCGGTGTTACGGAATATATATGCGATTATTATAAAAAGGATTTTCATGCACCAACAACAGTTATTCCTCCTTTGAAAAAGAAGATTGAGGAATATGAAATTAATAAGACAGAAGACTTGGTTACGATAGTATATGTTGGGGTTCCCTTTCCTATTGACGGAAGAAAGGTTGATGAAGAAGCATACAAAGATCGTATAGATAAATTCATTGATCTTTTATTAAGAGTAAAAGACAGGGTTAGAGATTTCAAGTTTAATCTGTATGGATTGACTCAGGAACAATATTTAAGAGTTGTAGATAGACATAGTGAGATAATAAAAAATTGTGGTGATCGGATCAAGTTTTTTGGTAGAATAGACTATGCGGAATCTTTGGAAGTAATGAAAAAAGCCGATTTTTCAGTTGTTTACAGAGATGTAAATGAAATGAATCAGGCAGGATTTTCGAGTAAACTTGTGGAAAGTATTGCATGTGGGACTCCCGTGATCATGACCGATACCGGCGATTACACCAAATATTTAAAAGATGGAGAAAACTGTTTTGTTCTGGATCCGACCGATCCGCAAAAAGAACAGGACAGGCTTGTAGAGATCCTGAATATGGACGATGAAGCCATTATGTCAATAAAAAATAATTGCAGAGAACAAGATGTTTTCAATTATGAAAGATATATTGACAGGATGAGTGGCTTTGTAAATGAGGTAAACAATTATTATACTCGGAGGTGATCGGATGAGTGAAGGTTTTGATATTCCGATAGTCGTTTTTTTCTTTAACAGAGATGATCTGATCGTAAAGATCATAGACAGGATATCTGAGATAAAGCCGAAGAAGATGTATCTGATGTCAGATGCGGGCAGAAATCCCGAAGAAGCGGAAATGGTCAACAAGACACGTGCAGCCGTAGAACAGCGGATCACCTGGGATTGTGAGATAGTAAAGAATTACGCAGAAACAAATCGTGGTGTTTACCAAAGTATAGGAAAGGGTGCCCAATGGGTGTTTGAAAGAGAGCGTGAAGCGATCTTTCTCGAAGACGATAATCTCCCGGAACTGACTTTCTTCGCTTATTGTAAGGAATTGCTGGAAAAATATCGTGATGATAACAGGATCTTATGGATCTGCGGCACAAATTATCTTACGGATTACACTCCTGCCGACGGAAGCAGTTATATGTTCACCAAGCATCTTTTACCTTGCGGGTGGGCCAGCTGGTCGCATAAGTTCCTTAAGTATTATGATGGAGAAATGAATGGTATGGAGGCAAAGAAAATTGAGAAACTACTTTGCTATTCATACGAGGACAAGGCTCTATATAGACAGCAGATATATAATTTTAAAGGAACATATTATAAACTTCGTCATTCTCAAAGAGTATCCTGGGATCATCAGATGTGCTTTAGCTTAAGATATAATAATATGCTGGGCATATCTCCGTCGAAGAACCAGATAAAAAACATCGGTGCTGATGAAAGATCCACTCACGGCGGGACCGGTTTAAATAAAGTTATGACACGAAGATTCTGCGGTATGGATTCAAAACCGTTGGAGTTTCCTTTGATCCATCCGGATCATGTAATGGTTGATGCCGAATATGAATATAAGATCGGAAAGATCATCCTTCAACCGTTATCAAAACGAATTGTTTATAAGATCGTGCGATTAATTAAACCTTTCTTGGGGTTCGGACCGTATGATAGTGTATCGCTTGCAGCGATAAAGAAAAAGTTTAAACGTCAAAAGTAACTGCTTGGAGAGGGAAAGATGGCCAAAAAGTTAATGATTCGAAAAAGTCACATAATGGCTATTGTTGTTATTTTTTGTTTTTTATTTAATTCAGGACACTTTTATATTCTGGCAAATGATATATATGCTCATCTTTCTCTGGCGTTTTTGGCAGGATTGCTTCTTGTGGTGTATGGACCCAAAAAAAGATTTTTTATAAAGTCAAAGATTTGGTTACAGCCGTTTATGATCTTAAGCATATGGATTATAGCGGTTATGTTCCTTACATTTGAAGTAAGAATATTCGGATCATATTTACGACAGATACTGGTATTGATCGTTTCAACCTTGGTGGCTATAAACATTAAGTTTAAAACTTTTAGATATTGGTTTGTAAGGTTTATGGTCTTTGTAACGGCAGTAGCAATTGTGGTTTGGATATGGGTAAATGTTCTGTCTCTTGAGTTGCCATTACCAAATATAAAATCCACATGGGAAAAAACATATTTCCCGGATTATAAAAACGGATTTATTGTTTTTGTCTATATACATATGCCCAATAAACTGATGGGACCATTTTGGGAACCCGGGCTTTTTGCGACCATGGCATGTTATGCTCTTTTATTGAATACGGAGTATGATACGAGGAGCCGAAAAAGTAAACGTCGCCATTTAATGGCAGATATTCTGTTTGTTGTAGGCATTCTTTTAACTCTTTCCACTGCAGGCTACATATTGATCCTCATAGTTGTGCTGATAAGATATTTGTCTGTGACAAATAAAAATTTTGCCGGATGGCAGTTTATGCTTATTATGCTGACTGTTGTGACTTTGTTTATGTTTCAGCAGCAGATAGTTACATTTTTATCCGCAACTATTCCCTCTGTGTTTGGAAAACTCACGGTAAATAGTGTATCTAAAACCACAAGATTTAATGGGCCGCTTGTTGACCTGACGATATTTTTTCAACATCCTGTTATTGGCACAGGTATGCAGAGATATTTACAAATATGGCCCACATATGCTGATATTCTTGGGGTTGAGTCCAGAACGAGTTCAATTACATACTTTATAGCGAATTTTGGCATTTTAGGATTGTTGTTTCCGATAGAGATTGCAAAGGGAGTAATGAATCAAAAAAAGATTAACTGGAATGCAAGAACACTGCTAATGCTTTTAATTGTGCTGATTCTTTCAAAAGAACCGCATTTCTTTAATTTGATGAGCTGTACTTTGATCGCATACTTGTACAATAATTCGAATATATTTGTGGGTCGAGCAATTGAAGTCGAGACTCTTCCGCCTGCCCCTTGGGAACTCCCGCGTAATGATGATATTGAAAATGAGGCAGAGGCTGTTACAGGAGGTAATAGCAATTTTACGGAAGGAAGATAGGATCATGATAAAGGTTGATATGAGGGACAAGCGGTTATTATATAATATAGTTGGGGCATTTGCTGTAAAAGGCCTTGGGCTGCTGATCAATTTTTTTACAGTTCCGCTTTATATGAAATACTTCGAAAACGAAGGTATTTTAGGCGTATGGTATACCATTTTGTCCATCCTCACCTGGGTTTTAACCTTTGATCTGGGAATCGGTAACGGATTGAGAAATCATCTTGTAGAGCCCATTGTCAAAAAGAACTCGAAAGACATTAAGATCTACCTGTCCTCGGCATACGCATCATTGGGCTGCGTCTCTGTGGTGATACTTGCCGTAGGTCTGATCGTAGTAAATGTACTGAACTGGAATTCGATATTTAAGGTATCAAGCGAGATAATCCCCTTAAGTGCGTTGAGGCTTGCGTTTGGAATATCCATCGCAGGCTTGGCGATCCAGTTCTTTTTGAAACTGATACTTTCTGTTCTTAACGCCATGGAAAAAACAGCAATATCAAATGCGATAATGCTGTTTTCCAATGTGATCAACTTTTTGTTTTTGTACGTAGGGTATTCGGGGGGAGATATTGACAGATTGATCACTCTCTCAGTTGTTTATGCCTGTGCGGTGAACATTCCCCTTGTGATCACGACGGTCGTTTTATTTGCGGGAAGATTCAGAGACAGTTTACCTTCTTTGTCGGATTACAATAAAGCATATGCAGGAAGAGTCCTGGGACTGGGAGGAAGTTTTTTTGCCATCCAGATACTGTTCATGATCATAACTTCCACCAATGAGTTCTTTATTTCAAACGTATTTGGTGCTGACAATGTTGTCGAGTTTCAGGTATACAATAAAGTTTTTTATACCTTTGTTACGCTGTTTTCATTGATAACGAACCCGATATGGTCTGCTGTTACAAGAGCATGGAAAGAAAAACGTTTCAAGTGGATCAGAAAATCTTTTTATATGATGCTGGGAACAGCAGCGTTAGGTGTTATCGGGGTGGTGATCCTGTCTTTGATCTTCCAGCCGGTGGTAGATATCTGGCTAAGGGATGAAGCGATCGTAACCGAAGGAAAGTATATTTTTGCTTTTGCTGTTTACGTAAGCATTATGTTTTTTGTTTTTGCGGTCAATGGTATAGCAAATGGCATACAATCCTTGAAGCCACAAGTTGTTTGGTTTTCTGTCTCGGTGTTCGTAAAATGTGCGATATGTGTATTTTTTAAGGGTTATATAGAATCCTGGGATGTGATCATATGGATCAATTCTATAACTCTCGTACCATATGTTATATTCCAGATTGTTGATCTTTCACGTAGACTTGATATATTAGAAAAAGAGATTAAGAAAAATTGATCACTCTACGCAACGGCTTGCATCTCGATCAATTCGCCCTCATATCCATTGCTTCCTCAAGCGTGGTTGTTTGCGGTACTGCTCCAAAAAGAGATTCTGCAACCTCCATTCTGCTTTGAAAAGGGTTTGTAAGTTTTGCAACCACTTTTCCGTATCTGGTTATGTATATATCTTCCGTAGAGGCAAGCAATAAGTACTTGTTGAGATTTGTCTTGAATTCTGTTGTTGTTATCAACATGGGCTATTTCTCCTTTGTAGAAAGTCTTACAAAAAAGGAAGAGATTGTCAAGGCAATCGGACGAAATTAAATACATTTATAATATATATTTGATCTTTTCATTTCCTTCCACCCCCAAATGTGGTATGATAGGTCAAGTTAACATTTATTAACAATTTTTGGTGAGTTTAGACTCTAGATCAGGAGAACGTATTATGTGTGGCATAGTTGGATTTACTGGAAAACAGCAGGCTGCGCCCATATTGCTGGACGGGCTTGCGAAGCTTGAATACAGAGGTTATGATTCCGCGGGACTGGCGGTGAGGGACGGGGAAAAGCCGGCTCAGGTCATAAAGTCCAAGGGACGTCTTTCGAATCTGGTGGAGAAAACGGATTCGGGAAAGGCACTGGTGGGAACCTGCGGTATAGGACATACACGTTGGGCGACCCACGGGGAGCCCAGTCAGATCAACGCTCATCCCCATGTTTCCGGAAACTGCAAAAGATCCGGTTCCGGAGAGGTGGAGTCTGAGGTGGTGGGAGTTCACAACGGTATCATTGAGAACTACACGGAACTCAAGGAAAAACTCCTTAAGCACGGATACGCATTCTACAGCCAGACAGATACCGAAGTGGTGATCAAGCTGGTTGATTACTATTACAAGAAATACAAGATGGGCCCCATCGACGCCATTGCAAAGACAATGGTGCGTGTGCGCGGTTCCTATGCACTGGAGCTCATGTTCAAGGATCATCCCGGGGAGATCTGGGTTGCCAGAAAAGACAGCCCCATGATCATAGGAATGGCAAACGGTGAAACCTATGTGGCTTCCGACGTTCCGGCCATCCTTAAGTACACGAGAAATGTTTATTACATCGGAAATCTGGAATTTGCGAAGCTCACGCCCGGCGAGGCTCATTTCTACGACCTGAACGGCGATGAGATCGAGAAGTTCACCACGGAGATCAAGTGGGATGCGGAGGCGGCTGAGAAGGCGGGCTTCGAGCATTTCATGATGAAGGAGATCCATGAACAGCCCAAGGCGGTTTCCGATACGCTGAATTCCGTTATAAAGGAAGGTAAGATCGACCTTTCCAAGGTGGAGATCTCCGATGAGGAGATCAAGAAGATCGAGCAGATCTACGTTGTGGCCTGCGGTTCCGCATGGCATGTGGGAATGGCGGCACAATATGTGTTTGAAGATATGGCGGACATTCCGGTGAGAGTGGAACTGGCGTCGGAATTCCGTTACAGAAAGATGCCCATTAACGAAAAGTCCCTTGTGATCGTGGTGAGCCAGTCGGGAGAAACGGCTGACACCCTTGCGGCTCTTCGTCTGGCCAAGGAAAAGGGCATCATCACCATGGCCATCGTCAATGTGGTGGGCAGCAGTATCGCCCGTGAAGCGGACAAGGTGTTCTACACCCTTGCGGGCCCGGAGATCTCGGTAGCCACCACAAAGGCATACAGCGCACAGCTTTCGGCAATGTACTGTCTCGCCGTGAAGTTTGCCCTTGTAAGGGGTAAGATCACAGAAGAGCAGGAAAAGTACTATGTTTCCGAACTCCTGACCATCCCCGAGAAGATGCAGAAAGTGCTGGATGACAAGGAGCGCCTGCAGTGGTTCGCGGCAAAATACGCCAATGCCCATGATGTCTTCTTTGTGGGACGCGGCATAGACTATGCTGTTTGCCTTGAGGGAAGCCTTAAGTTAAAGGAGATCAGTTACATCCACTCCGAGGCATATGCTGCAGGGGAACTTAAACACGGAACCATAAGCCTTATAGAACAGGGCACATTGGTCATCGGAGCCCTGACTCAGAGCAAGCTTTACGAAAAGACTGTCAGCAACATGCTGGAATGCAAGAGCCGCGGCGCCTATCTTATGGGCCTCACCACTTACGGCAACTACGAGATCGAGGATCAGGTGAATTTCACGGTCTACGTCCCGAAGGTGGATGAATTCTTCATCGGAAGTCTTGCTGTCATTCCGTTACAGCTCATGGGCTACTACGTTTCCGTCGCAAAGGGTCTTGATGTGGATAAACCCAGGAACCTTGCAAAGAGCGTGACGGTTGAATAAAAGATTTAAAGATCAAGCGTGCGACCGAACGGAGCACGCTTTTTTGGGAGTGAACGATTATGGTGAGGATAGGATTGCTCCTTTCGGGAGGTATGGCGAAGGGAGCCTATCAGATAGGCGCTTTGGAGGCCATCAGCGAGTGGATCAAAGCGTCTGAATTTGAATATGTGGCGGGTTCTTCCATCGGAGCCCTGAATTCATATGCCTTTTTGACGGGGAATCTCTCCAAGGCGAAGGACATGTGGAAGGATCTTGGGGCGAACGAGGACATAAAATGGATATTGAAGGCCATGAAAAAGAGTTTTGTGGAAAAGGTCGTGGGAGACATTTATGTCGGTGGCGATTTTCCGGCTCACTTTTCCGTGCCTCTTTTGGAAACCTGTTCTAGGAAACTGAAATACGTGGATCTCAGCAGCGTTCCGGAGGCGGATGTCGAAAAGTATCTCCTGGCCTCCGTGGCGATGCCTGTCTACTGTAAGCCCGTGGAGATCGGAAACGAGGCCTTTTACGACGGAGCAATGGTGGACAACATTCCCGTAAAATCCCTTGCGGACAAAGATCTGGACTACATCATATGCATCTATTTTGACACCTATAATTACATGTTTGAAAATGAAGAGTTCAACAATAAGTGCATTAAACTCGCCTTTAACGACAACACCTTCATCTCCAACTCCATTGTGGTGTCCGAGGAAAGGACCAAATTCATGCTGGAGACGGGCTATGAAAAAGGGAAAGAGATACTGGGTGAGTTTTTCAAGAACGGCACAGACGATCTGGAGTACATATACGGTCAGATCGCAAGATATAACGCAGAAAATGCAAATGTAAAACGAAGAGTTACCGGTGACTTCATTGTGGATAACATTAACAAGGTTACGAAACACATTTTTCGGCACAACAAGTGATGAGGAAGAATTGATGAAAAGCATCTTCGATTACTTAAAATGGAGAGGTGACCTGCCTTTCGGTCAGGACGGGATCAATGAGGTGGACGGTCTCATTTTTTCCATATTGGCCTATATCGACTGGGCGAAGATCGATTACAAAGACCGGACGCTGGATCAGGTGGGAGTGCTGGCGGATTCCTTTTCAAGAGCCGCGGGAGATCTGGGCCCCAGAGTCATGGCAAACAGGATCCGGAATCTTACAGAGACCCTTGCACTGACAGTCAGATACGGAAATGTCCGTATTTTGGACTACGAAAAGAATTACAATGACGAGGTCCAGATGCAGTTTTCCGCCACCACATTTGTCCTTCCGAGCGGAGTCCGTGTCATTGCGTTCCGAGGAACGGACGAGTCGCTGGTGGGGTGGAAGGAGGATCTGAACATGTCCTTCTGTGACGGCATCCCTTCGCAGTTTGAGGCAACGAGATATGTCCAGGAAAAACTGCAGCCTGACACCTCCTATGTTCTTTGCGGACACTCAAAGGGCGGAAATCTTGCAGTATGGGCGGCCACTCACGTGAAAGCGCCCGAAAGATGCGAACTTCTGGCAGTGTTCAGTAACGACGCGCCGGGCTTCAGGAGCGGCATCCTTGAAACCGAGGCTTATCGCCGCATAAGATCCAAGATAGGGTCTTTCGTACCTGAGTCCTCCGTAGTGGGCATCCTTATGGAACATGATGACTACATCACCATTAAGAGTAAAGGAGTGGCGGTGTTTCAGCACGATCCCTTTACCTGGAAGATCTCCGGCAAGAAGTTCCGTTACACGAAAAAGCGTACGCTTTACGGAGCCACCATGGACAGGGTGCTGAACGACTGGATCAATTCCCTCACCACCGAGGAACGGGAAAACTTTGTGGAGTGCATATGGACCGTCGTTTCCTCGTCCCAAGCCAAGACGATCCTGGATTTCAGCAGCCTGAAAAAATTCTTTTCCATGCAAAAGACCTTCCTTCTCATGGATATGGGAACAAAGAAAAAAGTCATGTCCATCCTTTTCAGACTTCTTACCGAGTCTGCCAAGATCAGGAAATCCATTCCCGAAAACAAGTACAGCGAATATTGAAAAAAACTCCCCGGGGAACAAGTCCTTCGGGGAGTTCGTTTGTTTTATGCTATGTCTTCCATCTGGGAAGTGTAGAGTTTGTAGTAAGCGCCCTTCTTTGCAAGGAGTTCTTCGTGAGTGCCGCATTCCTGGATGCCGCCGTCTGCGATGTACAGGATCTTGTCGCAGTTCTTGATGGTGGAAAGACGGTGGGCAATGATGAAAGAAGTACGGCCCACCAGCATGTTGTTGAGACCCTGCTGGAGCGCACGTTCCGTCTGCACGTCTATGGATGAGGTTGCTTCGTCAAGGATCAGGATGGCGGGATTGGAAAGCAGGGTTCTTGCGAAGGAAACCAGCTGTTTCTGGCCTTGAGAAAGAACGGAACCGCGTTCCTTAACTTCTGTTTGATAGCCGTCCGACATCTTTTCGATGAAGGGGTCGGCGCAGACCACTTTGCTTGCTTCCTTGATCTCGTCGAGAGTGGCATCCAGCTTACCGTAGCGGATGTTGTCCTCGATGGTTCCCGAGAAGATGAAGCTGTCCTGGAGCATTATGCCCATCTGGGAACGGAGGGATTCCAGAGTGACCTTGGAAATGTCCTGACCGTCGATGAGCACGCGGCCCTTGGTCACGTCGTAGAATCTGGAGATCAGGTTCACGATGGTGCTCTTTCCTGCTCCCGTGGGACCCACAAGAGCTATGCTCTCACCGGGATTGGCGGTGAAGGAGAAGTTCTTCAGGATGTCATGACCTTCTTCGTAAGCAAAAGTAACGTTTTCAAACTCCACCTTGCCCTTGATGGGAGGGAGTTCCGTGGCGTCCGGAGCGTCCTTGATGTCCACTTCCTCGTCCAAGGTCTCGAAGATACGCTCGAGGTAGGCAATGTTGTTCAGGAAGTTGTTGAAGATGTTGCCAAGGTTCATGATGGGCTGCCAAAACCTGGCTGCATAGGAGGAGATGGCGATTATTGTACCTGCTGTGTAGTTTCCGTTTACAAAAATTATGAGGCCGAAGATGTATATGCAGGCGCGGATC